>NZ_LBNA01000058.1:0-272492 GCF_001005515.1 Acinetobacter sp. Ag2 | reverse complement strand
CCAAACCAAAACTGAGCATCATTAAGATGCTCAGATTCACTGGTGTACGTTCAAAACTTTTGAACGACATAGATTTCTCCAGAAAGAATTTAGGGGCTGTGGACATTTCGTAAATGGCTTGCGTTGTAGGTTAAAATTGAGCAGGCAAGGCATGAAATGAAGAGAATAGCGAGACTATTTTCGAATTTCATAACGCAGGCTGAGATAATTTTAGCCACAACCCTTCGGGACTATTGTGTTTTTTGCCGCTACGTCGTTACGAACTACTTATTTAGAATGACTAAATTTCGTACTCCGTGCCTAGTATCGACTAAAACACACACACAGTCGCAAGCATAGACGAACTGTCAATAGACCCTGTGCTATTCATATTTTTTTTAAAACCAAATAAGCCATCAAAATATGCTTTCCGATGGCTTATATTGACATAAACAATACAAAAGTGTACTGCCTAGTACACTTTGTCAGCATGATCAATAGGCATACGATGCGATTGCAGTTGCGATCGCCTTACCTTCATTGTTGACCATGGTCATCCGCATCGTACACCCCTTACGTCCCATTCTTAAGGTTTCAGCTTTTGCGATAAAATATTCACCACGACCGGGCGCCAGATAATCGACACGCATATCCACAGTTGCAAGTCGAGAAACTTTTTTGAGCGTATCTGGAAGCTGGTCTGGTTCGGCTCGTTTATACAACTCACCCATTGCAACAATCCCACCAATACTGTCTAACAGTGTCGCAGCAACACCGCCATGCAAGATTTGAAATGCAACATTGCCAATCAGATAAGGCTTCATTTCGATATACCCTTCAATTTCATCATTTACTACACGCATTTGCATGTTGTTATGCGAAAAATAAGGTGAACCATTAAACGCTTTGGTCAACTGGTTAAGGACGACATTTAGATCTGCTTTTGCACCTAAATGTAAGTTACCAGTCCACTTCTTTTGTGATTCGCTCTGCGCAGAATCAGTTTTAGGAGAATCACTCATCATCATTTCGAAACCAATAATGAGAAAAAACTTCAGCTTTTTCCCAAAAAAAATATGAAAGGGCTACAATATGTGCCTAGTTTAATACTGAACATCGAGATTGTTATGACTTATACGTTCAATCGTCCTGCTTTCCCAGCCACTCGTATGCGCCGTATCCGTAAAAACGACAAACTTCGAGCGATGGTGAGAGAAACACAACTTACGGCAGACCATCTCATTTACCCAGTATTTGTACTTCCAGGGCAAAACCAGTCCCAAGATGTACCCAGTATGCCAAATGTTCAGCGCTTATCGGCAGATTTATTGCTAAAAAAAGCTGAAACACTATTAGAACTTGGCGTATCAAAACTTGCCCTATTTCCAGTTACACCACAAGAAGACAAAAGTTTAACAGCTGAAGCGGCATGGCATGAAGACGGATTAGTTCAAAATACTTTACGTCTTTTGAAAAAAGAACTTCCGGAAATGGTGCTGATTACTGATGGTGCATTAGATCCATATACTACGCATGGTCAGGATGGCATCATTGATGATACAGGTTATGTGCTGAATGATGAAACTGTACAATGTCTCATTAAACAAGCTTTAAGTCATGCTGAGGCAGGTGCTGATGTCATTGCACCAAGCGACATGATGGATGGACGGATTGGAGCTATCCGCCAAGCTTTAGAAAGTAATAATTTTATCTATACCAATATCATGGCGTATTCTGCAAAGTATGCTTCAAGTTTCTATGGTCCATTTCGTGATGCAGTAGGTTCATCATCCAACCTCAAAGGTGGTAATAAGTACAATTACCAAATGGATGTCGGCAATCGTGCAGAAGCATTGCATGAAATTGCGCTCGATATTCAAGAAGGTGCTGATATGGTGATCGTTAAACCTGGTATGCCATATTTGGATGTAGTCCGTGAAGTCAAAGATACGTTCGGTGTGCCAACCTTCGTTTATCAAGTCAGTGGTGAATATGCCATGCTTGCTGCTGCGATTCAAAATGGTTGGTTATCTGAGAGTGTGATTATGGAGTCGTTGATGTGCTTCCGTCGTGCTGGTGCAGATGGTATCTGGACCTATTATGCGGAAGATGCAGCACGTCAATTAAAACAGATGTAGTAAATTCTCACGCTGCTATAAACGATACCTATGGATGTCATCCCCTATTGTCTTCAATAGGGCTAGATTTTAAATGTAAATTTTTTGCGATGGATGGACTCCCTTATAGGTCGCAAAAAATGTTTAACGATGAAGCGCAATGCGCTTTGAATTGGTTTGATCTACTGTAGTTAACACAGTAGGTCAAATCAAAAGTTAATTGAATGATCAAAATCATTTTGTGATGATGCCATCGTTCAGAAATGTAGGTTGAACTCTCGTTCATTCAAATTTATTTACTTTTACAGAATACACCATGCATATTGCCATTATTGGTGCTGGAGTAAGTGGCTTACTCAGTGCACTTGAACTTATTGAACAAGGCTGTAAAGTCACCCTATTCGATCAACAACATGCTGGACAAGCCGCTTCTTGGGCAGGCGGTGGTATTCTGTCTCCGATGTACCCTTGGCGCTATCCACAAGAAGTCAACCATTTGGCTCAATATGGCAAACAACTTTATCAGGATTGGAATAAAAAACTACTCCCTCAAACGGGTATAGACTTTGAAATTCATGAAACTGGCATGTTGATCTTCGACGAAGCAGATTTTGAGATTGGACTCAATTATAAAGACCAATACCAAGAACCCATGCAACATTGTGAATATTTATCCAGAGAAAAACTTAAACAAGTTAATCCACAAATTTCTGAACAATTTCAACATGCGATCTACTTTCCACAGTTAGCCAATGTACGCAACCCTCGGCTACTCAAATCACTGATCAGCTATCTAAAACAACATCCTTTGGCTGATATCCGTGAAAACACATGGATTGAGAAATTTAATATTCAAAATGAACAGATTCAATCTGTTCAAACTGCAAATGGACAAGACTTTTCAGCTGATCATTTTGTGATTGCAACAGGTGCTTGGTCTAATTGTTGGAGTGAGCAGTTGCAGCTAACGATTCCTGTTAATCCTGTTCAAGGTCAAATGATGTTGTTTAAAACTCCTGAAAACTGGCTTCCAACCATGTGTATGAACAACGTCATGTATCTCATTCCACGTACAGATGGACATATCGTATGCGGTTCGAGTATGAATCATATTGGCTTTGATCATCGCCCTAGTATCTCTGTACAACAAAGCATTTATAAAGCGTGTATTGAAATGGTGCCTGAATTGGCCAATTTTCCAATTGTGAAGCAATGGGCTGGCTTGCGCCCAAGCTCGCCAACAGGCATTCCTTATATTGGAAAAATGCCAGAGCTCAATAATTTATGGGCGAACTTTGGACATTATCGTAATGGCTTATGTATGGGACCAGCCTCAGCTCAACTGCTTAGACAATTGATTTTAAAACAGGAAACGTTTGTAGATGCTAACGCCTATTCAACCGAACGGCTGATGCAAAATGCCGCATTAAGAATCGTCACGTAATTTAGCAGAAAATATTTTCTGATTGTGAAGAGAAAGATCCTTGATATCTTTCTCTCATCTGAATAGATCATTTACCAATAATTTTCAACAGCAATATTGCCTTCACCACGGCGGTTCATGGTTAAACCACGGGCTTTAAGCGCCGCTTTGGTATCATCGACCATCTGTGGATTACCGCACAACATGACATGTGTGGTTTCGACATTAAAGTGTAAATCAGCAGCTTTTTCCAACTCACCATTTTCAATCAATATCGGTAAGCGATCATGCAAGGCTGCGTGTGGGTCTCGTGTAATAATAGGAATAAATTTAAATCCTGTATGCCCTTCACCAAATTGCTCTGCGATCTCTTGGATACGATCCACATAGGCCAATTCAGATGCGGTTCTTACGCTATATACCAAATTGATTTTTTGGTATTTTGACCATGTTTCAAAGTCTTGTAACATCGAAATAAATGGCGCCAATCCCGTACCTGTTGCCAGTAACCACAAGTCTTGCGGAAGTGGTAATTGATAACGTGCTAAAGTTAAGAATCCGTATGGAATTTTTTCCAAATACAGTTCATCACCCACGTTAAGATGTTGTAAATTTGACGTGAATGCACCATCGGGCACGACAATTGAAAAAAATTCCAGTGTTTCATCAAAAGGCGAGGAAACCACGGAATAAGCCCTTACCACCAAATCATCACCGACTTTTAAACCGATTCGAGCGAATTGCCCTGCGGTGAATTTAAAATGAGCGGGTCGAGTCATGGTGAAACTAAAAAGCGTATTCGTCCAACGATGAACAGATAAGACCTTTTCTATGCTAAATTTTTCAATTGACATAATTTCTTCGTGGCATGAAACATAGTGCTCATGGTAGCATGCCTATATAATGTATGAATATTAAAATGTTAAGGCTCTACTTATGCGAATGACTTTACGCCAACTGGCTGTGTTTGTTGCTGTCGCTCAGGAAGGTACCGTAACCAAAGCAAGTGATGCAGTTCGGTTAACTCAAAGTGCAGCAAGTATGGCTTTGGCAGACTTAGAGGATGGTTTGGGTGCTCCTCTGTTTGACCGTTTAGGGAAACGACTACAATTAAATGATTTAGGACGATTTCTATTGCCACAAGCTTTAGAAATCTTAGGTCGCTGTGAAGCTTTTGAACAAGCCGCCAAAGGTGAATTGCAAAGTATTGACTTACGCATTGGTGCCACACTGACCATTAGTGATTACTTAATGCCTGATTTAATGGCGGATTTCCTACAAATTCAACCCCAAGCTCATTTACAGCTTCAAGTCGGTAATACACGCCAGATGATCGAAGCAGTTAATCAGTTTCAACTTGATTTGGCTTTAATCGAAGGCTCTTGTTTCTTACCTCAATTGCAATGTATACATTGGCGTGATGATGAGCTTGCCGTGTGCTGTTCACCTAGTCATCCTCTTGCCAACTTACATCGTGAACTCAGACAATCTGATTTCCAACATGTAGAATGGATTTTACGTGAGGAAGGCTCTGGAACACGTGAAGTATTTGATAATGCGATTCTTAAAGACCTTCAAGATGCCAATATCCGCTTAACATTGGGTCATAACGAAGCCATCTTAAAAATAGTCGCTGGTGGCTTAGGTATGTCGTGTATCTCTAAATTGGCTATTCAACCCTTACTGGATAAGGGACAATTGGTGATTCTAAATACTCCTTTCTGGCAACTGGCTCGTCCATTGTTTATGTTGGTACACCGTCAGAAATACCAAGGTCCCGGCTTAAGAGCCTTCATGAAGTTTTGTGAAAGTAAATAACGTGAGTTCGATGTAACCACATCTTCAACTTATTGGAAAACAATAAGTCTCGGCGGAGTCTTGTTGATTTTTCACCCAATTTCAGGATCAGCCTGCGGCTCGCCCTACTTTTCTTTCGGGAAAAGTAGGCAAAACCACTGTCATCCGCAAAACTCGTCAATCACCAGCAACACATTCAATCAGTCGCAGAAACAATACTTTATAAAAGTAGTCCTGCCTCAAACAACTGCGGATGACGGTTCCGAGTATCATATTTCATCAAGAATTTTTATCGAACTCAAATTAAATAGTTTTAAAGCTCCACGTGGAGCTTTTCTTTTGCTTTTTGAATGGGTTAATGCCCAAATTGGCGTTCACATGGTTGACCATCATGATCACCATCCATTTGAGTATTTGGACAATTCCGAATAAAAAACAATGCTTCTTCGTAGGAATTCATCTGACTGCAATGGGTTCTTCCATCACAACGATATGGTGATGTATTTGTGGAAGCCACTGCAGGAGTATTTGCAGTCATGGCTACAGCAGGCGCATTTTGTACACGCAATGCCTCATTTTTTCCATTTAAAGCATTTTCAGATTTTTCACTAAATTTTACAGGTTTTACATAACCTACTTCTTTTCGCTGTTGCGCTACAATTTGTTTCTGTTGTTGTTCAAACAATTCAAATTTTGCCAGTTGATCTTTTTGATAACTTTGATATTGGGTCCAAGCCGCAAAACTAAAATAAACCAATCCAAAAACCATCACCAAAATTACAAAAGAAATAAAACCGAATTTACGACTATCCGTTTGACTTGCCCTTAAAATATTTCTTTGTTTATCGATATCCACCTTTTTACTTTTAAGATCATTGCTCATCGCCACATCTAAACGGATCATTTGATGTGCTTTAAACGTACCTTTATCATTGATCACAACGTATTTGATGGTTTCACCCTTTTTAGGCTGTCCCCCTTCTTTTGGAAAATCGGCAATATAAAACGCCACGGTTTGTGCAGAGTGGTGATCTAATAAAAGCCCATATCCTTTATCATCGTGATACTCAATGATTTGCCCCAAATAAAACATAGCATTTCTCTTATAAATACTTATGAATCACAATATATTTTACTCATTTCAGAGACTTAGCGCGAGTATGCCTCGCGTTTCTGCTGTTTAATTGCATCTTTTTGTTGCTGTTGATATTGTTGTAACTTCATTACACTTTCAATTTTGTACTGCTTATAACGATCCATGGCATACATAACACAATTTACACCGATAAATAAAATAATGCCAATAATGACTATCCAAGGATTCAACCGTATAGCTGGTTCAGAAGCTGTTTTCTTCTTCGGCTGCTTACGTTTAGAATAAAAGAATTGAATTTTAATATTTTGAAAAAATTGCTGTAACACATTCAAATGCATATTTTTTTCAAGAATTCTATGTTCAACTGGATGCGTTAAAACTACAGTTTGCGTCTGAAGATCAACAACAGCTTCACGCTTGCTATCTCCCAAGTTCTGTTGCTTTTCATGGACGATCGCTCTTTCCTCACTTTCGCAGTGCAGGCTTATATTTTTTTGAGCAGCACGATTGTCCGTTTGAATTCGGGCTAAAGATGGTTCAGTTTTCGAGATTTGGACTGTATCGAATAGTGCTATTGCAGAAATTGCTTCAGCTGTATCTTTGCCTATATTAACAAGGTTTGGATCTGTCAATAATGATTTGTCTTCGACTTGATACGATAGTGTTGGCGCATAATCTTGTAGTTGTTTGTCTTGACTGGGCTGTTCTTGAGTCTTATTTTCTGGACTACATATGTCTTGTACAACAACATCCAGTTTTATGTCTTCACTCATTTGCATCGTTTGGGCTTGCAACGCAGGTCTTGTCAATGATTGAACATTGTCTGGTAATTGCTCATCCTCAATCACTCTTCTTTTCTTATGTGCCTTTCGCGCTTTTCTTACATTCTCATAGACATTTTCTTCATATAAATGCTGAATAGGTAAAGATCGGTTTGGATCAGTGACATAGTTTTTATGATCTAGACGTACGATAAATTTAGCTAAAACTTCTCCATTTTGTTCCAGCACAACACACTTAATCCGCTCTCCAAGTTGTGGGAGAACAGTTTGGTTTGAAAAATCTTCTAATTTAAAAACAACTTGTTGATGATCGTTTTTTAATTCTATTAAGCCCTTAGCAGATTTTTCATCATAAAAAATGACTATCCCCTTACGAAACATTTTTTTCTCATTTATTAGAATAAAAAAAGGAGGCCCCTATCGCCTCCTTTGATCATACTAAATTTTAATCTTTTTGCACACTACCAAAAATTTTATCACCTGCATCACCTAAGCCCGGTACGATATAGCCATTTTCGTTTAAGCCTTGATCAATAGAGGCAGTAAAAATCGTTACATCAGGATGTGCAGCTTCAACACGTTTAATCCCTTCTGGTGCAGCAACAAGCACCATCACACGGATATCTTTACAACCACTGGCTTTTAATACATCAATTGCAGCAACCAAAGACGAACCTGTTGCCAGCATTGGATCAATAATCATGGCTAAACGATTCTGAACATCTGGAACTAATTTTTTATAATAGGTACGTGCTTCCAAAGTTTCTTCATCACGTTCAAGCCCTAATACTGAAACCTTAGCACTTGGAATGAGGTTCAAGAAGCCATCGAGCATCCCAATACCCGCACGTAAAATCGGCACAACCGTAATTTTTTTACCGGCAATACGATCTACACTTACCTTGCCATTCCAGCCATCAATCTCGTGATCACAAACTGGTAAATCTTTAGTCGCTTCATAAGTCAAAAGCATAGTCACTTCTTGAGCAAGCTCACGAAAGTTCTTGGTACTTATATCAGCACGGCGTAATAGACCAAGTTTATGACGGATAAGCGGATGACGGATTTCTTGAATTGACACAGGAGATTACCTAAAAGGATAAAAGTAAATTTCCGCTATTATAATTGTTTTTTATATAAGAGATAAGAAAAGCCCTCAACAAATGAGGGCTTTTTTTGTTAATAACTTACTTTCATCAGATTATTGCAAAATGATATGCAAAGGCGCAACGATTTGAGCACCATGTGCCAAAGCGATAATCGGATCTGGGTAAACACCAAATACCAGTACCAATAAGGCAGCAAGAAGAACCATGATACCGCCTGCTTTTTGCCCCCAATGCTTATCAGCATCAATACGTGGTGTATCCGGTGGTGTCATATACAAAACGATCATGACACGTAAGTAATAGTACAAACCAATACCACTACCAATGATGATCATTGCCGCATAGAACCAGTGTTGTTGAGACACAGTGGTCATCACTAACATGAACTTACCAATGAAACCAGCAGTCAATGGAATCCCTGCTAGAGATAACATCATGACTGTTAAAGTTGCAGTAAGCACAGGGCGACGCCAGAACAAACCACGATAATCCGCAAGTGACTCAGCTTCATCAACATTATTGTATGGACTAGACATCAAGGCAACCACACCGAAAGCACCGATGGTTGTGATGACATAAGTAAATACATATACACCAACAGATGTCAGGCTAAGGAATGAAGCACTCACTAAACCAAGAAGCAGATAACCAAAATGAGCGATTGATGAATACGCTAAAATACGCTTCAAGTTGACTTGACGCACTGCAAGTAAGTTACCTGCAAGGATTGAAAGAACTGCAATAACGACGATAACCGTCTGAATTGATTCAATGCCAATCACGCCTGAAGATAATAAATAACGGACCAACAATCCGATCATTGCAATTTTTGAAACTGTTGCAAGGAACGTCGCAATCGGTGCAGGTGCACCTTGATAAACATCTGGTGTCCATTTATGGAATGGCGCAAGAGAAAGTTTAAATGCCACAGCTGCAATAATCAGCCCCAAACCAATAATGACCATTGGTGTTTCGATCAGTTGGTGATATTGCCCAAGTGCCGATTGGATTGCCATGATCAGTTCTGGATTTTGAGTTTTACTCAATTTCCAGAACAAATCATCAATTTGACCTGCAAAAGACAGAGAACCGACTGCTGAATAGACATAAGCCATTCCCATCAACAACATGGCAGAAGCTGTCGCAGAAAGTACAAGATACTTCACACCTGCTTCGAGCGATTTTCCACGTTGATAGGTATATGCCAATAAGCCATATATAGGAATAGACATCAATTCAAGGCTGATAAAGAACGATGCAAAATGAGAACTTGCAACCATCAACATTGCACCTGAAACTGAAATCAGCATAAGCAGGTACAATTCTTCACGGTTGTCTTTATAAGTTTCAATATATGCATGTGACAATGTGCAGCAAGCCAATGCGGCAATTAAAATCATCACTTGGTAGAACAATGTAAATGGATCAACCATAAACATGTTCATGACCGGTCCTGGGACAAATGCCTTACCAAACAAAGTAAGTAATATATTTGCCAAAGCAAGGTTTAAACCAATCACCGAAACAGTTGCAATCAGATTGTGATTACGTTTAATCGCAATCAGAATCATCACCACTATCGCTGTCAATGCAACAATAAAAACTGGTGCTAAAGGCATGAGATCCGAAAATGACATAGTGAAGTTCATGACTATTGGATCTCCACATTTTGTTGAGATACAACTTGTTGAGCTGTATCGACAATTTCTTGAACTGGAATATAGCTATTTGCTAACCACGCCATACTTGAGTTTGAAATATCAAGGAATGTTTGTGGATGTACACCTAACCAAAGTAAGCCAAGTGCGCAGACCAATAAAATCACAGTTTCACGTGTATTTAAGTCTTTTAACGGGCTTTCATAATGTGGCTTCTGTGCTTCATTCGGTGTACCAAATAATGCTTTATGAATCAGAATTAGACCATAAAGACCAGCAAAGACTAAGCTAATCGCAGCAATAATTGTAAATGTTGGGAACTTGGCAAATGAGCCCATAAGGATCAGGAATTCACCGATAAAGTTACCTAGACCTGGGATACCCACAAGTGCTGATACAAAGAACATTAAGAAGAATGGTAGATACTGGAATTGACCACGAATACCGCCCATCAAACGTAAATCACGTGTATGTAAGCGCTCATAGACCTGACCACACATAATGAATAATGCAGCAGATGACAAGCCATGTGCCAACATCATGATCATTAAGCCTTGGAATGTCAGGATATTACCTGCATAAAGTGCAAGTAATACGAAGCCCATGTGTGAAATAGAAGTATACGCCAACAAACGTTTCATATCCGTTTGCTGGAAAGCACACCAAGCGCCGTAGAAAATACCAATCAAACCGAAAATAATTGCAATATCAGCAAACTGTGCAGATGCTGCAGGGAAGAAAGGCATTACAAAACGAAGTAAACCGTATGCAGCAGTTTTAATCAAAATACCAGCTAAGTCTACAGAACCTGCGGTTGGCGCTTGCGCATGGGCATCCGGTAACCAGCCATGCAAGGGGAAGACTGGAAGTTTTACGGCAAAACCAATAAACAAACAGATCATCAATGCATAAGCATAACCAGCTGTACTAGGATTAGCGTCTAATGCATTTGCAACACTCATCAAGTGCGTATAACCAAACCCAATTCGACCATCCGTGCTATAACCAATGATTACCAGCCCCAATATGCCAACAAGCATGATGAGACCCGCGACTTGGGTATAAATAAAGAACTTGGTTGCTGCGTAAACACGTGATTTACCATCTGCACCTTTATGACCCCAAAGTGCGATCAAGAAGTAGATAGGAACCAGCATCATCTCCCAGAAGAAGAAGAATAAGAACATATCAATTGCAAGGAAAACCCCGATTACCCCACCCAATGACCATAAAAGGTTTAAGTGGAAGAAACCAACATTCTTTTGAATTTCGCCCCATGAACAGCCAACAGCAAGTACACCCAGTAATGCTGTTAAACCGACCATAAGAAGCGAAAGACCATCGACCGCTAAGTGAATGTTAATACCCAGTGTTTTAATCCAAGGGACATAGAACTCAGCTGCCCAAGTCGGCGCTTGACCGCCTAAAGCATAATCAAATCCACCTTGTTTCCACAAAATAACGGTTAAGCCCAAAGTAATGAGCATTCCCACTAATGCGATATAACGAGGCAAATGTTTATCAAGTTTATCGACTAACCAACACGCGAAACCTGCAATAAAAGGTACAAGAATCAGTGCGGGTAAAATCCAATTGTTTGTGATTTCCATCTTATTTCCCCACTACCTGAATCACGATCAAGATCATCAGCAATACCACTACACCGAGTGACATACTTGATGCATATTCACGTAATGAACCTGTTTGACGGGTACTTGTAAATTTATTACCACCTTTTACAATTGCAGGTAAGACAAGCCATAAGCCATCAATTGGATCACGACCTAAGATTTTCGCAATAAGCAAATAAGGTTGAACGAATACAAGGTTATATAAAGAATCGAAACCAAATGCGTTACGGCAAATATTCGCAAGCCCAGCACCAAATGAAGTTGCTGCAAAGCCTTTAACCGCTTTATAAGCAAATGCAAATAATACAACACCTACTGCTAAACCAGCCAATGCGATACCTACAGCAAGGTGTTCTGCACCATGCATACCTTCTTCAACTGCTTTTGATACTTCAAATGCAGGAATATGAGCAGCATTTAAAACATTCATGACTGGCGCTTTTAAGAAATAAGCCAAACCAGTTGAAAGAACAGCCAAGATACCTAAAGGCGCCCAATAAGTCGCACCTTTGATTTCGTGATAATGTGTTTTTTCTTCACCGAAGAATACCACCCAGATTAAACGGAAAGTATAAATCGAAGTCAGGAATGCACCAGCAACACCAACCCAATACAATGAGCCATACAGTGCTACAGATTGACCTTGCGCCCAAACAGCACCCAAGATTGCATCCTTAGAGAAGAAGCCGATCGTAATAAATGGAATTGCAGCAAGTGCACCACCACCTATTGCAAAACAAGCGAATAAGAATTTGTTTTTGTAGAACAAGCCACCCATCTTGAAGATGTTTTGCTCGTGATGGTAAGCCAGAATCACTGCACCTGAAGACAAGAATAATAATGCCTTAAAGAATGCGTGTGAAAGCATATGGAACAGACCAGCTTGGTATGCTTCAGCACCTACAGCCATAAACATATAACCTAACTGACTCATTGTAGAGTAAGCCAAAATACGTTTGATGTCCGTTTGCACCAAGGCAGCAAAACCTGCAACGAGCAATGTCACTGCACCAGTAATCGAAATGAACTGCATTACTTCTGGTGTCATTTCAAACACAGAGAACATACGGCAGCACAAGTAAACACCTGCTGTAACCATTGTTGCAGCATGGATCAATGCAGATACTGGTGTAGGACCAGCCATTGCATCTGCCAACCACGTTTGTAATGGGATTTGTGCAGATTTACCCGCAGCACCCAAGAACAACATCAACGATGTCCAAAGTGCGAGGTTGTGATCAAGGGCTAAAACTTGTGAAGCATTGGCAACGATCGTTCCAATATGCAAAGTACCAAATTGTTGGTAAAGCAAGAACAATGCGATCAGTAAGAATACATCACCCACACGAGTCACTGTAAATGCTTTGATTGCAGCAAAACCGTTTGCAGGATTTTGATAGTAATAACCAATCAACAGGTAAGAACACAGACCTACGCCTTCCCAACCTAAGAATAACAACGCTAAGTTGTCACCCAACACCAACACCAACATGCTGGCAACGAATAAGTTGAAATATGAGAAGAAACGAGCAAAGTCTTCTTCACCACGCATATACCAAGTTGCAAAGATATGGATCAAGAAACCCACACCTGTGATCATGCCCATCATCAATAATGATAAGCCATCAAGATGCAAACTTACGCCTGGCGCAAAACCACCCACATTAAACCAAGTCCACAAATGCTGTGCTTGAGCAACTGAACCCTGTTTTACAAAGTCCATGCCTGCAAGCAATGCAAATAATGCTGAAAGACCAACAGAACCTGCACCAATAATGGCTGCTACATTTTCAGGAAGTTTATTACGCCCTGCCGCTAAAAGGACAAAACCAATGAGCGGAAATAAAATTGTTAAATATAAATAGCTCATCCGCGCATCTCACTAGCAGCATCTACATCCAGATGATGGAAGCGATGGTAGAACTGAAGGACGATCGCAAGACCGATACACGCCTCTGCCGCAGCAAGAGTAAGGATCAAAATAAACATAATTTGACCATCAGGTTGTGCCCATGCACTTCCTGCCACAACGAATGCCAATGCGGCTGCATTCATCATGATCTCAAGGCTCATCAACATAAATAATAAATTGCGTCGCACCATTACACCGTAAAAACCCAGTGCAAAAAGAATAGATGCAACGATCAAACCATGTTCTAAAGGAATGTTGCCCATTACTGTTTATCCTCTTCTGCACTTGGTTCACGTTTGCCTAAGTGGAATGCTGCAACCAAGGCTGCAAGCAATAACATCGCGGCAACTTCAACCAATAATAAATAGTGGGTAAAGAGTGCTTGACCAACAACTTTAGGACCAATGACTTGAGTTCCAAGTACAGCACCCTGCTGTACATGATCTGAACCCAATACCCAAACTAAACATAAGCCCATTAAAAAGCTCATAAGTGCTGGATAAGCCCAAGCATCTGAAGTCAACCATTTACGTTCTTGGTCAACTGTATGCTGACCAAGATTGAGCATCATCACAACGAATACGAACAACACCATGATCGCACCGGCATAAACAATCACTTCAAGTGCAGCTGCAAATGGTGCACCAATCGTCAAGAACATACCTGCAACTGCAAGTAATGAAACGATCAAACTTAATAAAGCATGTACAGGATTCGCGTTAGTCACAACACGAACCGTAGAAACAATGGCCACAAGAGCCATTAAATAAAATGGCCACATCATGGTAATAAGCTCCGTACATCTACAGGCGCGCTTTCACGCTGCGCTTGACCTTTTTCTTTACCATCAATCGTCATACCAGTCACACGGTAGAAATTGTAGTCAGGATATTTTCCTGGACCTGAAATGAGTAAGTTTTCTTTCTCATACACAAGATCTTGACGTACATATTCACCAAGCTCAAAGTCTGGTGTTAACTGAATTGCAGTTGTTGGACATGCTTCTTCACACATACCGCAGAAAATGCAGCGTGAGAAGTTAATACGGAAGAATTCTGGATACCAACGTCCATCTTCTTTTTCAGCTTTCTGTAATGAAATACAGCCAACAGGACATGCAACCGCACATAAGTTACACGCAACACAACGCTCTTCACCGTCTGGGTCACGTGTTAGTACGATACGACCACGGTAACGTGGAGGTACGATTTGCTCGGCTGGAACTTCTGGATATAAAATCGTATCGCGTTTGCGTGTGACATGGCTAAACACCATCCACAACGAACGAACAATTGATCCTACGCCAGCTAGAATTTTATACATTTTGTACTCCCTGCTGTCCTAGGCTTGATTCATCAGAATCACAGCACCAGTCACCAAAAGGTTGACCAATGCAAGTGGTAAACACACTTTCCAACCAAAATTCATCACTTGGTCATAACGTGGACGCATTAAAGAACCACGAGCCAAGACAAACATCATTACAAAGAATGCTGTTTTCGCAATGAACCAGAACGCATCTGGAATGAATGGAATATTTAAATTAAATGGTGCTAACCAACCGCCGAAGAATAAAGTCACGATCAGTGCTGAAATCAGGATGATGTTGACGTATTCAGCAACGAAGAACATCCCCCATTTCATACCACCATACTCAACGTGGTAACCCTCTGCCAACTCTTGCTCAGCTTCTGGTTGGTCAAATGGGTGACGATGTGTCACTGCAACACCAGCAACCACAAAGATCATGAAACCAATGAATTGTGGAACCACAAACCATACATCACGTTGTGCTTCTACGATTTCACGCAAATTGAATGAACCTGCAATCGCAACCACACCCATCAATGAAATCCCTAAGAAGACTTCATAAGAAATGGTTTGTGCTGCTGAACGTAGACCACCAAGCAATGCATATTTGTTGTTTGAAGCCCAACCACCAAATAACACAGCATAAACAGCGATACCTGCCATTGCCATAAAGAACAATAAGCCAATGCTCATATCTGCAACACCTAAATAAGGTGAAACAGGAATAACCATAAATGACAGTACCGCAGTTGCCATCGCAACTGCTGGTGCTAAACGGAAAGTCAGTTTATCAACGAACTTAGGTGTCCAGTCTTCTTTGAACATGATTTTAAGCATGTCAGCAACGATCTGGAACATCCCGCCCGGACCTACACGGTTTGGACCATAACGGTCTTGCCACAAGCCAAGCAAACGACGCTCAATAAATGACATCAATGCCGCAAGCAAAACCACAACCAACAAAATCACAATTGCTTGGATGACCGAATAAGCAATCGGCCAATCTTGTGCCCAAGTCGGTAGGGCGCGTAAAGATTCATTCATGATTACACTCCTACCGTTACAGATACAGGTTCAGCAAGTGAAACGGTTGGAGCTTGTCCAACTGGATAACCGATATAACCTGTTGGTAAATATTCAATCACATGCACAGGAAGGCTGATTGTCGTTTCACCAGCTTGGACGGTCAGTTGTTGACCATCTTGAACATTCAAACGTGCTGCATCTTGTTCACCTACAGCAAAAG
Source organism: Acinetobacter sp. Ag2 (assembly GCF_001005515.1). Lineage (NCBI taxonomy): Bacteria > Pseudomonadati > Pseudomonadota > Gammaproteobacteria > Moraxellales > Moraxellaceae > Acinetobacter > Acinetobacter sp. Ag2. The sequence continues at coordinate 256,431 of NZ_LBNA01000058.1, read as the reverse complement.
CAGCTTCTGGAATACGTGACTCCATCGCTGGTGTTTTTACTGTAAATTCACCAGAAGCAAAAATATGATGCATTGGAACAAGACGGAAACTGTCTGGATTGTTTACAACTGCACTTGGTGCAACATAGCTACGAGCAGGACGTTTCACTAAACGATCAAATAAACGAACACCAGAATCACCACCTTTCAGATGCCCCCCTACTTCGTCTTGGTATTTATTCCAAGCTTGTGGAGAGTTCCAACCCGGTGCCCATGCAAATGGTACCAATGACGATGCATTTTGTGGTCCAACATAACCTTCCATTGAGAATGTTAATGCGGTATCGACATCGACAGGTTGTTTCGGCTCATGTACGTTCAACGGTGCACGGATTGCAGTACGACCTGAGTAACGACGTGGTTCACGGGCAATTTTCAAACCATGAACACGATAGCCTGCATCAGGCGCAACATCTTGAATCGCTTCCAATGCTGGAACATTTTTCACAACAGATTCAATCACATCATCCAACAAGGTCCATGAAATCGCTTTACCTTGCACACCTGTTTCAATGGCATGCAACCAGCGCCATGATTCTTTAATGGCATACTCTGGTTTGTAGTAACTTGGATCATAAACTTGGTAGAAACGTTGTGCACGACCCTCTTGACTGACCACCGTACCATCGCCTTCAGCGAAGCTTGCAGCAGAAAGAACCACATCTGCAGCATTTACAGTTTCAGTTTCAGAGTGATCAAGCACAATCACACTTTGCGCTTTGGCTAATGCAGCTTCTACTTGAGTTGCTGGTAAGCGACGGAATAGATCATTTTCAACAATAATGATTGAATCATAATCTTGTGCAAATGCTTGCTCTAAGCTTAAACCACCGAACAGTGCCAAGCCCATTGAGTTCACTTCAGGAACCGTCAATGTTAGACCTGCATTTTCACCTAGATTCTGCGCAACCTGTGCAGCAGCTTCCATGATGGCAACATCTTGTAAGCTTGTTCCAGAGATGATTAATGGCTTTTTCGCAGCTTTTAATGTATCCGCAACAGTTTGAGCAAATGCTTTCGCATCGTCATCTAAACCAAGAATTGCCTCACCTTTTACAGCAGCAGCAACAGCAAAACCTAAACGTGCAATGTCGTTTGGAGAAGCAACAACTTCACCCGCAGCCACATCAGCTAAACGTGTTTGTGTCGCAGCCAAGATATAAATCGGAGAATTTTCATCCTGACCAATACGTTTTACTGGTTCGGCTAACCAATCTTGAGTACGGCGGTCTGCTGCCATTTGTTTGGCTTTGTTTTTCGCAGCTTGGCGAACTGACAATGCCATACGCGGTGCTGTTTGAGTAAGATCTTCACCGAGGATCAATACAGCGTCATAGCTTTCAATCTCACGCATACCTGGGTTATAAACACCCTCAGCCTGCATAATCGATGCAGCCAACTCAACCAAGTTTTGCTCTTTTTGAGACATCCCTGTTGAGTAGTTTTGCTGACCCACCAACTCACGCAATGCGTAGTTTGATTCTAATGATGCACGTGGCGAACCAATACCCAAGACTTTTTTGCCCTGAACATTTGCGATCACTGTATCAAGTGCTGTATCTACAGAAACGATTTCAACATCTGCACCATTACGGAACTGTGGCTGACGTGGACGATCTTCACGGTTCACATAACCTGTACCGAAACGACCTTTATCGCACAAGAAGTATTGGTTAACTTCACCGTTGAAACGGTTTTCTACACGACGTAATTCACCATAACGTTCACCCGGTGAAATGTTACAACCTGAAGAACAGCCTTGGCATACGCTTGGCGCATACTGCATGTCCCATTTACGGTTATAGCGTGCCGAATGTGTTTTATCGGTAAACACACCTGTTGGACAAACTTCAGTCAAGTTACCAGAGAATTCAGACTCTAAAGTTCCTGATTCTGGACGACCAAAGTAAACACGTGATGCATTGGCATAAACACCAAAATCTGTACCACCTGCATAATCGTTATAGTAACGAACACAACGATAACATGCGATACAACGGTTCATTTCATGTGCAATGAAAGAACCTAACTCTTGGTTATGGTGTGTACGTTTAGTAAAGCGATAGCGACGACGGTCGTGTTGTGTCATCACAGTCATATCTTGAAGATGACAATGACCACCTTCTTCACAGACTGGACAGTCGTGTGGATGGTTGGTCATTAAGAATTCCACGATAGACTCACGGAAATCTTTTGCTTCTTTGTCTTCAATCGAAATATAGGTATTGTCAGATGCAGGGGTCATACATGACATTACTAAGCGACCACGAGTATCTTCTGGATTCGCATATTGAGTAACAGCACATTGACGGCAAGAACCGACAGAACCTAAAGCTGGATGCCAACAAAAATATGGGATGTCGATGCCAAGGCTCAAACATGCTTGTAGCAGGTTTTCCGAGCCATTGACTTCGTACGATTTTCCATCGACATGAATTGTAGCCATAGTCGAATTCCTTAAACTTGTTCTACGTGGCTGGCTTGGGCTACAGGACGATCTGTCACTTTAGCTTCAAACTCGCTACGGAAATATTTGAGTGCACCCATCAATGGTTCCATCGCACCTGGTGCGTGAGCACAGAATGTTTTACCAATCCATAACTTACGAGTCAGTTCTTGAAGATGTTGAATGTCTTCCATCTTCCCTTCGCCCTTCTCAATAGCGACAAGTGCTTTCACTGCCCAAGGTAAACCATCACGGCATGGTGTACAGAAACCACATGATTCACGTGCAAAGAATTCTTCTAAGTTACGGGTCGCAGAAACCATACATTGGGTTTCATCAACCACCATTAACAAACATGTCCCTAGACGAGAACCTGCTTTCATAATGCTTTCTGAATCCATTGGAAGATCAATGTGCTCAGCAGCCAAGAAATCCGTTGATGCACCACCCGGCAACCATGCTTTAAGCTTAAGACCATCACGCATACCGCCAGCATAGTCTTCAATCACTTCACGTGCAGTTGTACCGAATGGTAATTCCCATAACCCAGGGAAAGTAACTTTTCCTGATGCACCATAGATTTTAGTGCCTGGATCTTTAGATTTACCCGCAGACAAACCGATATACCACTCAGGACCACGCAACATAATTGCAGGCAAGTTGTTATAGGTTTCAACGTTATTCACAATCGTAGGACGACCCCATGCTCCTGCAACTTGCGGGAATGGAGGTTTAGTACGTGGATTGGCACGGCGACCTTCGAGTGAGTTAATCAACGCAGTTTCTTCACCGCAGATATAACGACCCGCACCTGTATGTACGTGGAGATCAAAGTTCCAACCTGTACCTAAGATGTTGTCACCCAAATAACCTTTAGCACGAACTTGCTCTAAAGCTTCATTTAAGTATTGAGCAGCTTCAATGTACTCACCACGAATGAAGATATAGCCTTGTGTAGCTTCAAGGGTATAACCTGCAATCAACATTCCTTCGATCAATTGATGTGGAAGTTTTTCCATCAACAAACGGTCTTTGAATGTACCCGGTTCCATCTCATCGGCATTACAGATCAGGTAACGAGGACCACCATCATTCGGTGCCATCAATGACCATTTAATCCCTGCTGGGAAACCTGCACCACCACGACCTTTTACAGTCGCTGCTTTGATGACTTCAAGAACATCTTTAGGTGGCATAGACAGCGCTTTTTTAAAGCCTGCATAGCCTTCTAAAGCTTCATAGTCATCAGCACTACGAACAAATTCCTGTTTACTCAAACGCCATGTTAATGGGTGAGTTTCAGGGTTTCCGTCGCCATATATTGGTCTTGGTTCGGTATTCATACATACTTCTCCAATAACTGTTTCACAGAAGTCACTTCAACCAAACCGTGAGTATCTTCATCAATCATTAAGGTTGGACCTTTGTCACAGTTCCCTAAACAACAGATCGGCAATAAAGTAAAACGACCATCAGCTGTCGTTTGACCAAATTGGATACCCAGTTCGCGTTGGAAAGCTTCTGCTAAAGTTTCCGCACCCATCAAGAAACATGCAATCGAATCACATAATAAAATTACGTGGCGACCCACAGGTTGACGGTAAATACGGTTATAGAATGTTGCAACACCTTCCAAATCCGCAGTTGTAATTGTCAATAATTGAGCAATTGCATGTAACTGCGCATCGTCTACCCAACCGTTACGGCGTTGTACACACTTTAAGGCATCCAAAGACGCTGCGCGTGGGTATGGGTAATGACCTATGTGATGTTCAATTTCATGGATTTCTTCACTGGTCAGAATCCCTTCAACATTCACACGTGGCTTTTTATCAGTCAAAATCATCATAATGCGTTTACCCCTTAGCGATCCACGTCAGCCATAACGACGTCAATTGTCGCTAAATAAATGATCAAGTCAGATACAAGACTGCCGTTAATCACGGAAGGAATTTGCTGCAAGTGGGTGAAAGTTGGTGTACGAATACGGGTACGATAGCTCATCGTTGACTTATCAGAAGTCAAGTAATAGTTAGACGCACCTTTTACCACTTCTGCCATTACAGACGCTTCACCAGCTGGCATTACAGGACCCCATGACACGCTCAAGAAGTGCGTAATCAAAGTTTCAATATCTTGTAAAGTCTTATCTTTTGGTGGTGGAACTGCCAATGGATGATCCGCTTTATAAGGACCCGAAGGCATATTATCCAAACACTGTTTAATGATTTTCAATGACTCTTCAATTTCACGATAGTGAACCATCACACGTGCATAAGCATCGCCTTCGTACTCCAATGGCACTTCAAAATCGTAATTTTCATAGCCACTATAAGGACGATATTTACGCACATCAAAGTCAATACCTGTTGCACGTAAACCAGTACCTGTTACACCCCATGCCAATGCCGATTTTGCATCGTATTGCGCAACATTGCGGGTACGACCAACAAAGACAGAGTTTTTAAGCGCCGCAGTATGATATTCCTTCAAACGTTTTGGCATCCATTCGAGAATTTCGCGAATCAGTTTCTGCCAGTTGTTTGGAAGATCATGTGCTGTACCACCAATACGGAACCAAGCTGGATGCATACGGAAACCTGTGATCGCTTCAATTGCGTCATAGATTTTTTGACGGTCCGCGAACATATAGAATACAGGTGTCATACCACCCGCATCCTGAATCGCAGTACCGATATACAACAAGTGGTTATTGATACGGAATAATTCAGACATCATGACACGGATACATTGCGCACGGTCAGGAACAGTGATCCCTGCCATTTGCTCCACACCCATCACATAAGGCATGTTTTGCGCACAACCACCCAGGTAATCTACACGGTCAGTATAAGGAATGAATGAATGCCAAGTTTGACGTTCAGCCATCTTTTCCACACCACGGTGGTGATAACCGATATCAGGCACACAGTCTTTTACTTCTTCACCGTCTAACTGCAAAATAACACGGAATGCACCATGAGCAGATGGATGGTTTGGACCCAAGTTCAAGAACATGAAGTCTTCATCTGCGTTACCGCGTTTTAAACCCCAATCTTCTGGAACAAAACGAAGATGTTCTTGCTCGAAATCTTGTTTGGCTTTGTCTTGCATATACGGCGTATATTCCGTCGCACGTGCAGAATATTCTTTACGTAACGGATGACCCTCCCAATACGTTGGCAACAAAATACGACGGAGCATCGGATGCCCTTCGAAATTGATCCCAAACATATCGTATGCTTCACGCTCGTACCAGTTAGCATTCGGCCAAATGTTGGTTGCTGTTGGAATGTTAATATCATTCTCATTCAACGCCACTTTAATACGAATATCACTATTGCGTTCCAATGAAAGCAAGTGATAGAACACAGTGAAGTCTGATGCAGGTAAACCATCACGGTGAGTACGCAAACGCTCATCTACCGCAGATAAGTCAAACAGCATCACATAAGGACGTGGCACTGTACGCAGGTACATTAAAACTTCTTGTACACGTGCGCGCTCAACCCAGACCGTTGGAAAATCTTCAAACGTCGGTTGCACGTAAAAGTTCTCACCAAATTTGGCTTTGAGATCTTCTACAATCGCAAATGCTGGGCGGGAATCAACTGGAGTTGATTCTGGCATAGCAATTTCAGTTTCAGCCATTGGCTTGGCTTCCTATTTAATACAAATTCTGTGAAATTTTCTGATGATCATACCCTTCAGGTATGTCAAACATTCATCAGAAAAAATTACTCAATCTCATCCATAGAGCGTAAGTTTTTCACTGCAATACGTTCAGCGTTCTTACGGTCGCGTTCTGGCATCATCTTTGGCTTATATACTGGCTGAAGATCATCACCAATTACCGCAGACAGCGGACGACGTTCTAATTGAATTTGGTCTTGCAATAACATTAATGCTTGGATTAATGCTTCTGGACGTGGCGGACAACCTGGAACGTACACGTCAACAGGAATAATTTTATCTACGCCTTGCACAACAGAATAAATGTCGTACATACCACCAGAGTTTGCACAAGCGCCCATTGAAATCACCCATTTAGGCTCAAGCATTTGTTCGTACAAACGTTGAATAACAGGTGCCATTTTGACAAAGCAAGTCCCTGCTACAATCATTAAGTCAGCCTGACGCGGTGAAGCACGAATAACCTCAGCACCAAAACGTGATAAATCATGCACACCTGTTAAGGTTGTTGCATATTCTACGTAACAGCACGAAGTACCAAAGTTAAAAGGCCATAATGAGTTTTTACGGCCCCAGTTCACAGCTGTATGCAACACGTCCTCTAAACGAGTCATGAATACATTTTTATTCACTTCTTCTTCAAGTGGATCTGTCACAATCTGACGATCTTGAAGCGGATATTGTTCAGCTTCTGGATTCGCACGGGTTAAGGTATATTTCATTCCCGAGTTACTCCTTGTTCAGAGACATGGTCGATGTCTTATCTTTCACACGACCAGAAGATTGAGCTGGAATCGTTCCTGTAGGATCTGTCACCAACTCTTCAATTGAATTGAAGCGAGTAATTTCTGCAAGGTCCATATTCGGTGAACCAATTTTAGGTTTAATCCCTGCTATTTTACGTTTATCCGAAGGCGACCAGTTTAAGGCACCTGTTGATAATTCATAAATTAAACCAACGAGTAAAACTAAAATAAATACAGCCGCAGCTGAAAACCCGAACCAACCTACTTCACGTACAGATGTCGCCCACGCGTATAAATAGAGGGCTTCCAAATCGAATACAACAAAGAAGATTGCGACGAGGTAGAACTTTGCAGACAAGCGGATACGTGCTCCACCAGCACTAACCACACCTGATTCAAATTGCTCTTGCTTCGCACGTCCCCATGATTTACCCCCAAGGAGCAAAGGAACGGTGAGCATAAAGACACATAAAAATGTCACGCCGATCACGAAGGCAATGATTGCCCAATCGTATGGAGTAATGGCACTCATGCGGGGATAACTCCTGGCAGGCCTATTATTTAACAAAGAATGTATGTATTGGCCTTGCAAATACACCAAACACAAAATAAATCTGGTCAATTGTACCCGATTGATGTCATCTGTTGCTAGTTAATAGCTCTAAGTCTTTCGGATGATTTTTTAGACAAAACACATAATTTTTCATGATTCGACGCAATACCACGTTCAATTATCGCTTTATCAAATTCCATTCCTATTTTTTATTAATTTTTCCGAAGTATATTTTAAAGAGATGAATTAAAAATGACAAATCAGTAGCTTAATTCTCATTAAAATTTTTCAGACATCACTTTTGTGCAACTTTTTGTGTTTATTCAACAACAAATCTGCTTTCTTTTAGCGAAATTATACACAAAATATTTTGTTACATTCTATGTAAAAAAGTCATATTCAAGCAGCCCGTATTTTTCATAAAAATTATCTCAATATGATAAATAATGTCATTTAATTAAATCAACATTCTCATCTTGATAACTCCATTATCAAAAAAAGCACCCTTAACTTAAAATAGATTTTTTATTTAGCTTCTCTAAAATCCAATACGCCTACTTTTGACCTACCTTACAATATCAATATTTCATTTTATCAGAACTGATCCAACCTCATTTTTTAAACAAATATGAAGTTCCAGCCTTTAATCATGTTTTATCCTATGTATAAACTCTCGTATATCAATATCTGTATTTACTATACACCCTCCCCCTCCACCGCTTATTTTATTTTGCGTTTCCCATTTCATTAACGCTATACATTTCATTGATGCTTTACATCATCTTGTTGTACTGTTTTAAACATTGAATCAATCCTGGTAACTTGTCGCAAACATAGACGAATTATCTACACAGCCTATACACATTTAACAATTTTTCCTGTGTATGCTAAATATCATTCACTTTAAATCAATAATTTAGGGGCTAAAACATGGAATTTAGTAGCAAACCAAACTATTTTTTATTTGCACAATTACTGATTCGTCATATTGAAAACTATGTCAAAAAGCATCCTGATGCACAAAATGCGATTTTTGATCTTCGTGATGTTTATGAAATTTTCCGTCAAGATCTTGCTGCAACCACAACAAATCTGGAAGGTATTTTAAACATTGCAGATGAATATCGAATTGACACCATTCAAGGTGATCAAAAAATTATCAGTGGCTATAAAATTGATGCAGAACAAAATAGCTTATTGATTGACTTTAATGCAGACGCTTTACAAGCATTAAGAGAAAGTAAACCGATTATTGCACCTGATGCGACGCTTCAAGAATAAGTTCCAAGGCTTAAAAATAAGCCTGTTGAGTGCTTAAATAAAAAAACACCGAAATATTTCGGTGTTTTTTATGCTTAGCTTTTAACCACAACACTAAGCTTTCACTTTACTTGCTTACACTTTCTTTTTCTTAAACCGCTCAACAGGCCAAGACATGGTGAATCTTGCCCCACCAAGTTCTGGGCTTTGATCAACCTCAATCGTGCCACCAAACCAATAAGCAATACGACTCACAATCGACAATCCCAAACCATAACCACCAGAAGCGCGGGTACGGCTGTCGTCCAAACGGGCAAATGCTTCAAATACACGTTTACGGTCTTCTTCGGGAATTCCTGGACCATCATCTTCGACACACACATATGCCATCTTGGTTTGATGATTGACACCACCACTTAGGCTAACTTGATGATCACAATAACGTACCGCATTACCGACAAGGTTTTGCACCACACGATGTAAATAACGACGTTCCGCATCAACCACCACGTCAGACGAAAGTGGATTGAGATGAATTATTTTCTGAGTTTTTAAAGCCTCAGTTTCTGTCGCAACCTGTTGTAAAACATCAATCAATGCAATTTTTTCAAAGTCTAAAGAAGGCGTACCCTGCTCCAACTTGGCATAGGTCATAATCTCATCAATCAAAGTATTCAATGCCTCGATATCTTTGTCGATCATTTCAACCTGTTGCAAACGATAGTCATGATCTTCTTCATCAGCCAACATTTCCATACCAAAACGGATACGTGCCACAGGCGTCCGCAACTCATGCGACACTGCACGCATCAATTCTCGTTGAGCTTCAATCAAACGCTGAATATGATCGGACATGCTGTTATAACTACTGGCAAGACTCGCCATCTCATCATAACCCTCAACCGGTACACGCTGTGACATATCACCTGTTTTCATCACATCCAAAGCTTGATTGACCTGTTTCAGTTTACGTTGCATTGGCACGATCAAACCGTATACACCCAAGCAAAGCAAGAACATACTCAACAAGGTAATTCCCGCAGCAAGTTTGACTGGCATCCAATTAAACATTGGAACAGGTCCGAGTACGAGTACATCGGTTGGTGAGTTTGGCAACGGAGAAACGATGGAAATAGTTGTGCCACGGACTGTTGCGCTGTCCCGCCACAAAATAACACTTTGATCTGACCTTAAACGACCAATTTGCTCAGAATCAAGATTGAGCTGAGATATTTTTTCTACACCAACATGGTAAGAAAAATGCTGTTGAATTTTTTTAAGATATTCTTGTTCTTGACCCGGATAATAAACCAGATAATCCAAAATAAAGACAGGCAATGCCTTCATTTGGCGTTCGCCAATTTGATCTACTTTGATATAAAGATAGTGTTTAGGATCATTGCGGATGCCCAACACCAAATAAGCAATCCCCTGTTCAGCATCATAACGCACAACTGCTTTTTGACTTTCAATACGTTTTTCTTCCGTACGTGATAAATCAACTTTTTGTGCATCCAGATAATAAATAGGCAATTCCAATAAATCAGAAGCGTCCGAAATCCAATCAAGACGTTGTTGCTCGGTTTGTTGACGTGCCACACCTTCGCTAATCACAAATGAAATACCATCTGTTAAAGATTCGCGATATTCCTGCGCACGTTGGTAGTTGATTATTTGAACAAGCAAGTATCCAAACAATGCCACCAACACCACAAGAATAACTAGTCCAGCATAAATACGCAGGAATATACTGTGTTTAGACACGCAAACTCACCTTCGTTATGCTTGCCGTTGCATAGGCAAGCATTTTAGATGATTGACCCATCGTTTATAGACCAGTCTCTTTAACAAATAGATAACCTTTACTACGTACAGTTTTAATACGTTTTGGATTTTCTGGATCATCACCGATTTTTGGACGTATACGAGAAATACGAACGTCGATTGAACGGTCTTGACCATCGTACTCGATACCACGTAAACGCTCGAAGATGTCTTCACGGGAGAGAATACGCCCTGCATTGGACGCCAACAACCAAAGCAAATCATATTCAGCGCTAGTGAAATCAACTAACTCACCATTTAAGGTCACTGAACGACCACCATTGTCAATCACCAGATCATCAAACTCAATACGTTGAGCCACTTCATCTTCAGGGGCTTTGTCTGTACGACGTAACAATGCACGGATACGTGCGAGCAGTACACGCGGTTGAACAGGTTTAGCAACATAGTCATCTGCACCCATTTCCAAACCAAGTACTTGATCCATATCTTCAGTACGTGCAGTCAACATCAAAATCGGCTGATGATAATGTGGACGAACTTCACGACAAACGGTTAAACCGTCTGCACCTGGCAACATGACATCTAAGACCACAAGATCTGGTTGCTCAGCAATAATTCGGCGAATTGCACGATTACCATCTGGTTCTACCCCAACCTCAAGACCATTACGAATTAAATATTCTTGAGTTAAGCGAGCAAGACGCTCGTCATCTTCAACAATCAAAATCTTTGGTAACTTTTCTTCTTGGCTCATCTATTTGCCCCTATATTTGGTTTGGTCCCTGCTACAAATCTCGCAGATTCAAGACACTATGTTTTGCAATATACACACGTTTACAATGTAAACAAGACCTCATTCACCAAACTGATACATGAGCGTATCAATTTGTTATATTTTTATTAACTATTGAATTGTAGACAGTTTTCCAAGAACACCTGTCAGTATTTAGCAATATTCCTAACACAATCAATACGCAGACTATTTTTTATACAAAATATTTCATTGTTCATATTCTGTTTAAACAGTTCGTCGTTTTTTAAGTTATCCACATAGTTATCTATAAGCACTCTTGGCAGTGTTTGTTATGCTATGTCCTTGCCAAATAAGGCATATAACAAAAATGGTTCTTTAAGGGAAAAAGACACAAATAAAAATTTACTGATTAGAGATAAAACATTCTTAAAATGTCAATATTGATCTGACCTTAAAATTACCGTATCTTGTGTTCTAAATTAAATTAAACCACTAAGTATTGTGTTTAGTCCTCAAACATCGTGACGAACAAAATTGCATCTCGTCCGGTTCAAATGGTCCATAAACATAACAAAGATGATGACAATGGAGCTACGCTGACAATGAACGCCATTACAACCCCTGGTCAACTACAAGTGATTAAACGCACTGGTGATGTTGCCGCTTTTGATGCAGATAAAATCGCTGTAGCAATTGGTAAAGCTTTTTTGGCTGTTGAGGGCCAGCAAAGCGCAGACTCAAGCCGAATTCATGACCGTATTACACAATTAACAGAAATGGTTATGAACACTTTTAATCGTCGTTTACCGTCTGGCGGAACAATTCACATTGAAGAAATTCAAGACCAAGTTGAATTGGCACTTATGCGTACAGGCGAACAAAAAGTTGCACGTGCTTATGTGATCTATCGTGAACAACGTTCTGAAGCACGTAAACAAACAGGTGCTCATCATCACCCAACTTTACAAATCACAGATGCGAATGGTCAGCTTCAGCCTCTAGATTTGGGCAAACTTCAAGCCACGATTGAAAAAGCGAGTGAAGGCTTAGAAGGTATTGATGTTCAAGCCATTGTCGATGAAACAGTAAAAAACTTATATAACGGTGTAAAACAGTCAGACATCTCAACGACGATGATGATGGCGACCCGTACCCGTATCGAACAAGAACCAAACTACACCTATGTAACTGCACGTTTACTTCGTGATGATTTAGTTGCAACAGGTTTAAAATTCTTAGGTTTAGCGACAGATACCGAAGAAGGTGATGCGCTTGAAACTTACCTGAAAAAAGGGATCGAGTTAGAACTTCTTTCACCAGAACTTTTAAACTTCGACCTTGCTAAATTGGCAGCAGCGATCAAACCAGAACGTTCAAACCAATTTACCTATTTAGGTCTACAAACTTTGTTTGACCGCTACTTCATTCATTCAAATGATGTACGTTTTGAACTTCCGCAATTGTTCTTTATGCGTGTCTCTATGGGGCTTGCATTAAATGAAGAACAGCGTGAAGACCGTGCAATCGAATTCTATGACTTATTGTCTAGCTTCGATTATATGGCGTCTACACCAACACTGTTTAACTCAGGTACTTTACGTCCACAATTGTCAAGCTGTTACTTAACCACCATTCAAGATGATCTTTACGACATCTATGGTGCAATGCGTGACAATGCCCTCCTATCTAAATGGGCGGGTGGTTTAGGAAATGACTGGACACCTGTTCGTGCTTTGAACTCCTACATCAAAGGCACAAACGGTAAATCTCAAGGTGTGGTTCCTTTCCTTAAAGTTGCTAACGATACCGCTGTTGCCGTTAACCAAGGCGGTAAACGTAAAGGTGCAGTCTGTGCATACCTTGAAACTTGGCACTTGGATATTGAAGAATTCCTAGAGCTACGTAAAAATACAGGTGATGACCGTCGTCGTACGCACGACATGAACACAGCGAACTGGGTTCCAGATTTGTTTATGCAACGTGTGATTGAAGATGCTGAGTGGACATTGTTCACGCCATCTGAAACACCTGATCTACATGACTTAACTGGCGCTGCATTTGCTGAACGCTATGCTTACTATGAAGGCATCGCTAAAGAAAGCAACATGCTTCATAAGAAAATCCGTGCAAAAGACTTATGGCGTAAAATGTTATCAATGTTGTTTGAAACTGGTCACCCGTGGATCACATTCAAAGACGTATGTAACTTACGTTCACCACAACAACATGTTGGCGTAGTTCACTCATCTAACTTATGTACAGAAATCACTTTAAATACCAATAAAGATGAAATCGCAGTATGTAACTTAGGTTCAATCAACCTTGTTCAACACGTTCAAGGCGGTAAACTTGACCGTGAAAAATTGGCACGTACTGTAAAAACAGCAGTTCGTATGCTCGATAACGTGATTGACATCAACTACTATGCAGTTGAACAAGCACGTAATTCAAACTTAAAACACCGTCCAGTCGGTATGGGTATCATGGGCTTCCAAGATGCTTTATATGAATTGGGTATGGGTTATGGTTCAGATGAAGCAGTCGACTTTGCTGATGAGTCTATGGAAGTGATCAGCTACTATGCGATCCAAACTTCTAGCGACCTTGCGATTGAACGTGGTGTTTATTCAACATTCAAAGGTTCATTGTGGGATCAAGGTATCTTACCAATCGACTCTTTAGAGATCGTTGCAAAATCTCGTCCAGAGCGCATGTTCGAAGTTGACCGCACACAACGTTTAGACTGGGACACTTTACGTGCCAAAGTTCAAAAAGACGGTATGCGTAACTCAAATGTGATGGCGATTGCGCCTACAGCAACGATTTCTAACATTTGTGGCGTTTCTCAGTCAATCGAACCTACTTTCCAAAACCTGTATGTAAAATCAAACCTTTCAGGTGAATTTACAGTGATCAACCCGTACTTAGTACGTGCGTTAAAAGATCGTGGTCTTTGGGACTCTGTGATGGTCAATGATCTTAAACATTTCGAAGGTTCTGTACAAAAAATTGCCCGTATTCCTGATGAACTAAAAGCAATTTTTGCAACAGCGTTTGAAGTGGATACACGTTGGATCGTTGATGCTGCATCACGTCGTCAAAAATGGATTGATCAAGCACAATCATTGAACCTCTATATCTCGGGTGCAAATGGTAAAAAACTTGACATCACGTATAAGATGGCTTGGTTACGTGGTCTTAAAACAACCTATTACCTCCGTGCATTGGGTGCAACATCTGCTGAAAAATCAACCATTAACACAGGTGCTTTAAACGCAGTTAAACCAACAACTGTGGCTGCTCCAGTGGCAGCGGTTGCACCAGAAGCTAAACCTGAAGCACCTGCTGAAGAAGAAGGTTTCTCTCAAGCAGCACCAGTGCCACAAGCTTGCTCAATTGACAATCCTGATTGTGAAGCTTGTCAGTAAGTCATCCTCCCCGACCCTCTTTTTTTAAAAGGAGGGCGATTCCTCAAGATAAAAGGTGGGATGAAAATCCCTCCTTTTTAACAGGGAATTTAAGGGGATTGAATAACTCTAAAATCACAAAAGGCTGAGCCATGTTCCATTTAAGTCATAACTATGAGTTAGGCATAATTGTGCTGATCTTAGCCTTTTTGGTTTTTTATATCCCTGCGGTCTATGCATTTATTGCGATCCGCAAACAGCAAAAGCGTAATCAAAATAAGTAGTGTGGGTATCTGTTCTTTCGAACAAGAACGAAACAACTATCGGCAAAACTTAATTTTGCTTGCACAGAATAAGCGTATAGTAGTGACATCTTTTTTGTGAGATGTCGAACATAGATATTAACAACGAAGAGAGAACAACGATGTCTATCCTAAGTTGGGACGATTTTGAAGATGATGAACCGAAACAAGCTGCACAAGCTCACCAGCCTGCGCCCGTCGAACCGAAAAAAACGACTGATTCGCAGGTGGTATCTGATGCAAAGCAATCATCGCAGAATTTGGCAGCTGCACAATCCGCTGGAACCTATACAGCAAGATCAACAAATCCAACCGATTCATTGGCAAGAGCATCTCACGCCTTAGAAAAGCTGGATGTTGCACCGGGCTTGGAAGAGCTTGAAATGGGTGCACAACGTGTACAAGTTGATGATAAAGCCATGATCAACTGTCGCGCAGATTTGAACCAACTTGTTCCATTCAAATATGAGTGGGCTTGGCAAAAATACCTAGACGGATGTGCAAACCACTGGATGCCACAAGAAGTCAACATGAATCATGACATCGCATTGTGGAAGTCTGAAAATGGTTTGACTGAAGATGAGCGTACCATTGTAATGCGTTCTTTAGGTTTCTTCTCAACTGCAGATTCTTTGGTTGCAAACAACTTGGTTTTGGCGATCTACCGTCATATTACCAACCCTGAATGCCGTCAATATATTTTGCGTCAAGCATTTGAAGAAGCGATTCACACCCATGCTTACCAATACTGTATCGAATCTTTGGGTATGGATGAAGGCGAAGTCTTTAATATGTACCGCGAAGTTCCATCTGTTGCCCGTAAAGCAGCGTGGGGCTTGAAGTATACACAGTCTTTGAGTGATCCTACTTTCCATACGGGTACACCTGAAAACGATCAGATCTTACTGCGTAATTTGATTGCATTCTATTGTGTACTTGAAGGAATCTTCTTCTACTGTGGTTTCAGCCAAATCTTGTCTATGGGTCGTCGTAACAAGATGAATGGTGTTGCTGAGCAATTCCAATACATCCTACGTGATGAGTCGATGCACTTGAACTTTGGTATCGACATGATTAACCAAATCAAGATCGAAAACCCACACTTATGGACTGCTGAGTTCCAAGAAGAAATCATTCAAATGATTCTTGAAGGCACCATGCTTGAAATCGAATATGCGCGTGACACGATGCCACGTGGTGTTTTGGGTATGAATGCAGCGATGATGGAAGAATATTTGAAATTCATCTGTAACCGTCGTTTAGCACAGCTTGGTCTTCCTGAGCAGTTTGCTGGTGTAAATAACCCGTTCCAGTGGATGTCTGAAATGATGGACTTGCGTAAAGAGAAGAACTTCTTTGAAACGCGTGTGACTGATTATCAAACTGGTGGTGCGTTGAGCTGGTAAGGTAGACCATCGTCGCGAATAACGACAATTGAAATTTCCTTAGCGACAATTGTAATTTCCTTGAATAAAAAGCCATCCCTTAGTGGATGGCTTTTATTTATTTCAAACTTGAATGAATTTCTCATAGTTAAGAGAAGTATTATCATTATTCGATTGATAAGCAGATTTTTTAAAATAGAAAAGTAAGTATATCTGTATACACAACCTTATTTTCGAGCTATAGACTCCGTTGATTGACACGCTTAGATAATTCTTCTGCCGACTCTTTTCGCTCTGAATAACGATCTGTGAGGTACTGACTTTGCCCACGAGTGAGCAAGGTGAACTTATATAGTTCTTCCATTACATCGACAATTCGATCATAGAAGGATGAAGATTTCATTCTTCCATCTTCTTCAAACTCTAAAAAAGCTTTTGGAATAGATGATTGATTAGGAATAGTGATCATACGCATCCAACGGCCTAAAATACGCATCTGGTTTAAGCTGTTAAATGACTGCGAACCGCCACTGACCTGCATCAATGCCAAAGTTTTTCCTTGCGTTGCACGAATTGCACCACCTGCCAATGGTATCCAGTCAATTTGCGATTTGAAAATTGAACTCATTGAACCATGACGTTCAGGTGAACACCACACCATCCCTTCTGACCATGCCAAAAGCTCATGTAGTTCTTTGGCTTTTGGATGTTCCATATCTGCATCTTCAGGTAAAGGTAAACCTTTAGGATGAAAGATTTTTACTTCGGCACCAAACTGCTCCAAGATACGCCCTGCTTCCATCACTGCCAATCGGCTGTATGAACGCTCACGATTAGAACCATACAGCAGCAAAATACGAGGTGGATGATCCAACTCCTTTGCCTGTACTTTATCTAAAGTAGGTTGATCGAGAAGATTCATATCTACATTTGGGAGAGTCATAAAAATTACACCTCTTCTTTAAAAAACTTTTTTCTAAGCCACAAAGACACACTGACTAAAGCAATCAATACAGGCACTTCAACCAATGGACCAATCACTGTGGTAAATGCCACAGGTGAAGCTAAACCAAAGGTTGCAATTGCAACCGCCAATGCTAGTTCAAAATTATTCCCCGCAGCAGTAAACGAAATTGCTGTTGTTTTAGGATAGTCATTCCCCATCCATTTGCTCATAAAGAAGCTAATGAAGAACATCACGATAAAGTAAATCGTCAATGGAATGGCAATACGTAAGACATCTAGTGGTAAGCTCACCACATCATTCCCTTTGAGGCTAAACATCGCCACAATCGTGAATAATAAAGCCAATAAACTCAGTGGACTGATCTTAGGTAAGAAGACATTTTGATACCAATCAAGACCTTTAGCTTTCACTAGAGTGAATCGTGTAATAAAGCCAAGGAAAAATGGAATTCCCAAATACACTAATACCGCATGGGTAATTGTCCAGAAATCGACATTGATCACTTGCCCTGCAACACCAAAATATGGCGGTAAGAAAGTCAGAAATAACCACGCATAGGTACTAAAAAATAAAATTTGGAAGATACTATTAAATGCTACCAATGCAGCTACATATTGGTTATCACCGCAGGCTAAGCCATTCCACACCAAGACCATTGCAATACAGCGAGCCAACCCAATCAGGATTAGGCCTGTCATATATTCAGGATAGCTATGCAAAAAAATAATGGCTAATGCAAACATTAGTACTGGTGCTATCACCCAGTTCTGCACCAAAGACAAAGTTAAGGTTTTTTTGTCTTTAAACACTTGTGGTAGGGCTGCATAATCCACTTTGGCTAACGGTGGATACATCATCAGAATCAAACCAATCGCAATTGGAATATTGACGGAATCCACACTGATTTTATCTAAAGCGACGGAGGCTTGCGGTAAGAACACACCTATCGCAATCCCCAATGCCATGGCGATAAAAATCCATAGAGTGAGGTTACGATCTAGAAAGGATAATCTTTGTTGAGCCATGATGTTCTCATTCAATATGCGAAATTTGATTGATTGCTGCAATCAAATCAGGACGAGTCATATGAGTTGTATTTAATGCCAATAAAGCGTCTAAGCGGCGATTGATATGATCAACAGTAACTTGGAATGCTTTTAATTTTTCTTCTTTCGGCAAATCTAAATGTGAAGGATCACCCAAGCCCCAATGTGCCTTGATCGCTCCACCTAAATAAAGTGGACACGCTTCCTGAGCTGCTGAATCGCAAACAGTAATCACCACGTCAGGTTGATATTGTTCGCAGTCATCAATGGTTTTACTCCACAAACCATCTGTTGAGAGACTAAGATTTTGTAAAGTTTCTATGGTCAATGGATGTACTTGCCCTGATGGCTTACTTCCTGCACTGTATGCTTTCCACCCTTCAGGCGCACGGCTGTTAAAAAGAACTTCTGACAGGATGCTACGGCAACTATTTCCTGTACACAAAAAAAGAAATTTCATATTCTGTTACTCACAATAACTATTTATTTGGATATTTTGGGAAGCTTTATTCGCTAAGGTTTGACTGCTTACCAAAAGATTCAGAACGTCATGGCACCACGTTGGTAACTGCGGATTGATGCTGTAATACACCCATTGGCTTTGTCTTCTGTCCTGTAAGAGACCAGAGGAACGCAATAACGCTAAATGCCTTGAAATCTTTGGCTGACTCAGTTGCAACTTTTCAGTCAAATCACAAACACATAATTCTTTATTCTCAGTGACTAAAGTCACGATATTGAGTCGAGTTTCATCTGATAAGCATTTAAAAAAATTAACTTGGTCCATTCTTAATTCCTATTCACTTATTTGGATATACAGATAATCATATATAAAAGTAAAATTTTTAATTCACTCGTTGACCATTTTCATCAATCACTTTTTCACCATCCTCTTTCGTAAAAGCACCCTTCTGAGGTAATGGTAGAATATCTAAAACAACTTCTGAGGGACGGCATAAGCGAGTGCCTAATTCAGTAATAACAAATGGTCGATTAATCAATATTGGATGATCAAGCATAAAACCAAGTAACTGCTCATCGCTCAAATCACTACGATCAAGGTCTAAATCCCGATAAGGATCTACATTCTGACGAATGGACTCTCTCACTGTTAATTTTGCGTCCTGAATCAATTTAACTAATTCGTCATGACTAGGTGGTGTAATGAGATATTCAATCACAATTGGCTCGATCCCTGTATTACGGATCAAAGCCAAAGTATTCCTAGATGTCCCACAAGCTGGGTTGTGATAAATCTTCACATTTGATGAAGTTGTCATCGAATTAAGCTCTTTTGAGATTTTATAACACCTTTATATACGAGTTTTCATATATATGCAAACCCATATATCTATATGCTAAAAATGCTCTAAGTTAACAAACTCGTTAAAGCCAAACCAAGCATGATCTGTACTGAAAATGAAAGTCAGAAACCTTGTAAGTCAGCAAAATATTTCTATTTTTGATGCTCTAGATATCGGATTTAAAGAGATGTAGCTCTTAATTCACATATAGCTATACACTCTTTTACATCCCATTGACTGTCGGCAACTAAAACGGCTTGTGAAGCTAGAGCAGCACTCCCTACAGCTGTACCCAATGCAGCAGATACGGTAGCTTGTTTACCATTATTTTTTAGAACTTCATATTTAGTTTTTTGAATTCTTAAATTCTTTACTTTGCCCTCAATTATTTTCATTTTTTCTCAAAGTAATCCTTTGGATATGGGTTATTTTCTTTAAATGCATTTTGATAATGATAAACCTTTAACACAATACAAAAAATTAAAAAACATACTGTGATAATAAACATAATCTACTCCAAATTTATCCAACCTTTGATTTGTGACTCTTTTTCTTCTTTCCAAACTCTTTTTGAAAAAACTCCCCCAAAATCGACATCCATATTCCAAAAAGTTAATTTAAGTGCTAATCCTTGATCAAAGTGAATATAACCTTCTTTAGTTCGATTGGAATTTATTTCACCATTGGTAAAAGTCGTCGTAATTTTATTGTAGGGTATTAAATAACGAAAATTTCTTTCACTATTTGATTTTAATATAAAGTAATATTTTGCTAATTCTTCAGGTGAAAAATCATTTTTAATTAGATATTCAGACTGTAATGCTAATCTAGTCCAACATGACTTTTCATGACATTGTGCACCTAAACGGACTTCATACCATATTTTATTTTCATTAAAAGGTTCTTCAAGGTTAGCAATATCCCCCCAATGTGATGGATTAGAAAAAGTTACATCAAAAGGACCTACATTTTTTAAAGTTAGAATTACTTCTAAGCCTTCTTTTCTTGGAATAATATTGGTTGTTCCATAAAAATCAGCGAATTTCTTTTTTTCTTTTGAATATCCTAATCTATCTAAATCCTCAATAAAATCACTGATCTTTTGGCTAAAATTAGTTTGATTTTTTTTACCATATTTAAGGTATTCATTTATATTCCATTTATTATAGATTTCAAACCCTTGAATAGTTGCATATTTTTTTTGAGGTGTATCATGATCTAATACATAATAAAAGTCTTTTTCTTTCTTGCTGGTTGCCAGTATTTTGTCAATTTTTGGAATTCTCAATATTTTATTAACCTCATACATTGTTTTTTTTAAATCTGCTGTTAATGGAACTTTAAATACACCAAAGTCATCGCTTTTAATTGAAAATATATCACTTAAGCGTCCAGTGACAATATAGTCATCATTACTGACAACAATCTCATGTTTCCATGTTTGCATCGGGATACCAAAACTGTGATTAACTTGAACATAGCGATGTTTAATTTTAAAATTTTCAGCGTAATTCATTGTGGTTATTCCAAATAATAAAAAACAAAACGTAATTTTTTTTATTAATTTACTAATTTTTTGATTGTCCATCTCACACCTGTCTTTTTCTCAAAATACTGTCGAAATTGTTCATAATAATAGGGAGGAATGACTGGCATTGTTCCAGGTACTGCTGAAGACATGAGTTGACCATCTACTTGACGTTTCCAATCATCTTTTGGTTCAAGGAAATGTATATCTACAGTTTGAGTGTCAGCATGAATATACATCTTATGGACTGCGCCCCCTCCCTCAAAATACTCATCAGGAAAACCAAACAAGTGTGCAGTTTCATGTAGAAATACGGCGGTAGAATCTTGGGTGCGTTCTTCTTGAACTAATATAGATGGTGAAGAAATCACATTTCCATTGATAACTTTAGTTTCTCCATGTTTAGTAAACTTTTCATTTTTTAACTCAACTTCCCCCCAATTACTCTCATCTGCACGAGAAGCTGAAGGATACAGGTTGATATAATGAGCGATTAAGTTTTGCGGTTCACTTGCCTGCTGTACTTGCATAGTAACTTTCATAATGATTGGAACAACACAAGTACACCCACCTTCAATGTTACAATCCGTTGGTGTTAGGTAATAACCAGCATAATTCAGTAATTCATTCACTTTATCTTGTCTATCTTGAATAAATTGCATGGTTTCTTGGGTAATTTCTCTATCTTGTATTTGATAGGGTTTTTGTGTAGATTTTTGATTTTCGTAAGGGTATTCTTTACCATTGTCTGAATTTATCACTTTTTTCAGTATAAAAATAAGTTTACGAGAAAAAATGAGGACATTTTTCTTAGAATCAAATTCAATATCAATATTTTTAGATCTCTCTCCATAATTATAAAAAGGGACAACTTTTTGTTTGCCATCTTGTTCAACAATTTTAAGTTTATCCGTATAGCTTTCTTCAGGGTCATACTCAACAACACCCTCATAAGAACCATCAGCTTTGGTTCGATAATAACTCCCTGATAAACTTTCAAAACGCTTTTGTCGTTCGTTAAATGCTGGAATTTTGGTGCAAGTATGCCCTTGAATTTTTGAAAAATCTGGAGGTTGAACTTTTGGAAGTTTATTGATTGCAGGGGTATTTATATCTTCGCCCTTTGAGTTTGGATAGGGTGCATGATCTATAGTCATTATTATATTTTCTCCATTAATCACTATTTTTATCTTTTTGAGTATTATTATTCCCATAACAACCTTTTAAAGGGCAGGTATTATTAAAAGAACCAAATGGTAAAATTGGTAGAGAAACTGAAACTTTCTCACCACTCAAAAAATTCTGCTGTCCAGATTTCACTTCAAACAAACCTGGTGTTGTTGTAAGCACACCTTTACCACTCACCTCAAGCATAGAAGTATCGGATAGAATTACTATTTTCTTCTTGGCAATAAATTCGATGCGATCTTCAGTAGAAATGATTTGAACGCCTTTACGTACAATCAAATCTGCACCATCATTCTGAGCTTGTATTTCAACTTTGCCTTTGCCAGCATATAACCTTGCACCTTCCTGCGCTGCAAATAGACTAATCTTGTTTTGCGCATGTGCTACTACGCTCTTTTGCGTACTGAGGTTGATACTATCGCTCGCACTATGGCTAATTTGTCCATCTGCCGAGAGATGGATATCTTGATTACTGCTAAGTGCAATTGAGTTTGGTGACGCCAATATCATAAGTGCTTGTTTAAATGCATCGGCTTGGCTTTTAGTTTGTGCTGTATCATCTTTTTCCAAAGCTGCAATAAAAGACTTTAAGTGTTCCAAATTGTCTAAAGGATCAGTTTGTTGATGTTTGGCAACTTCACTTAAAGCTTTTGAATTGTTGAGACTATTTTCTAACTGACTTTTGGCTTCGGTTGTATCTAGATGATTACCTGATGCGCCATTTTGAGCGTGAGTACTCAGCAATAAGCCTTGTCCTGCACGTATTGCACCCCATTGATCAGTTCTTAGCTCAAAGCCTTCACCTCGCCCTTCACTTCTATCTGTCTCTTTCGGATGGCTGAGGTTGCCAAGATTCAGTTGGCTTGTCCCATGACTGCTGTGTAACTGACTGCTGATCTGGTTGGTGGTATCATCAAATCTCAGTTCGTTATAGCCACTCCCCTGATATTCCTTACTTTTAATCCCTGCCAACTTCTTGGTATCGGGTAACTTGCCTTTATCATCAAACTTGGTTGGATAACGGTATCCTTCATGAATACGTCCCACCACAAAAGGTCTGTCTATATCCCCCGCAAAGAAGTCAACCACGACCAACTCTCCAATACGCGGTAAGAAGCGTGCTCCATAGCCTTCGCCTGCCCAAGGCGTGAGTACATCGACCCAAGCTGAGTCGGTATCATTGTCGTTCGCACCTGCACCACCATCATGGCTGTGATCTTCATTGCGGGTAAACAGGAAGCGAACCTTGATACGTCCCCATTCATCGACATGGATTTCGTCTCCACTTGGTCCAACCACTCTCGCTCGCATTGGATGGGCTGCGGGTGTTTGGGTTAAGGGATTATACTCAGGAACAACCGTAATATTACGTCGTTGTAGCACCAACTGATTGGCTTGGCGTTCTTCGTTATTGTTTGTGGTGAGATGGGCGAGTTGCCATTGGCTTTGTCGGATGAGTGCTTCGACTTGATGGCTCAAGTCTTTGGGTAAGTTATTTTGGTGATAAAAGGTTTTGGAGATGATCAGAAATTGCCGATCGGCAACATCTTTTAGCTCTAGAGTTGGATGTTGGTTAAGTTCAAAGTGATAACCCACCTGCGCATCTCGTACCGTTGAAGTTGCGATAAATTGTTTGGCTTGCGCATCGTAGTAGTTGCTGATGTTTTGGTTAAAGCGTTCGATCTGACTGTTACCCGATGGTGTTGCACCATCTTCCCCATTTAAGTCTTGAGTCCATGCAGGGCTAAAGTGCCATACTTGTTCTAAACCTAGACTGGCGTTATCGTACTGGTCACTGCGCTGATGTTTGCTTTGTACATTGCCTGCACCTTGTTCGGTTTCAAGAATATCGGCTTGCCAACGTTGAATATGTACAGACGTCGGTTGAAGTGAACGTTGTCCTGTAAAATTGATAATCGAATCGCGAGTCTCTACAGATGAACTTCGATGAAAGCGGATCGTGCGTCGTTCTAAACTTTCGTATTGAGTATTGTCATCAATCAATCGAAGCTTTTGAGGCTGGATGGGTTCATTAAAATGAGACACTTTTAGTTGTGTCTCATCAATTAAACTGGTCACACCTTCCGATGCTAGAAGCCTTTGAATAATATCTATATCTCGTTCATTATTCTGCATAATGAAGGGTCGAATATCGTAAGCCTTAGTTAGACCGCTTTTATCCAAAGTTAAACTTGAAGCAAACAGTGGAGATCTGTCTCGCCATTCATTAAATATAACTTCGACTACTTGTAAAGCAGACATATTCATAAATACGCGCGAGTTTCTACGCTGTTTCCATAGTGCGGTTGGGTCTTCTACTGTTAAGCGATAAATCGTCAACGCACCATCAGAGGCACCCACCTCTGCTTTGGTCACGATCCCTGAAATACGATTGAGTTCGGAGCGATCATTGACCACATCAATGGCTACACGACACCCAATAAAGCTTTTTAATGCGATATTGTTCTGCGTAGATAGACAAATCAGTTGTAAGTTCACCCCATCATTGATGGCATGTGTCCCATGAATACATTGCAAGAATACATGGTCATTGAGAGTATGATTACTGAACTGGGCATGTAGTGCACGCTTTTGTGTTGTTAATCCCAATTTTCCTAATAAAAAGTAAATATTATTTAACATAGTTTTTAATATTTGTTAAAAATATTGATCAGTATACATACGATTCTGTCTAGTCTCATATGATTTATTTAAATATGTCCTTATGAGTTTTTATAAATTTATAGTTCGTTTATGTGATATATAAGTCTTTATTGAAGGCTCTAATATTGATAGAGCTAAGCTAAGATCACTGAATACGATAGAATATAAAACCTTAAAAAATATAGCTAAATTGCCCAATTGTTCATACAAAGGTTTTAATTTCAAGCATGTATACTTAATCAACTTTATGCTTTTTATATGATTTTTTTAAAAAGTTTTGCTGAAACAGTTTTTTGTATTTTTGATTTACAGATGGTCTTGTTATCGCGAGGAGACATGAATGTCGCCATGTTGAGCGGGGGGATATAAGCAAAAACAAAGCACTGCTTTGTTTACAGCGCAAGAAAGCGACTAAATAAAAATTAGTTAAGCAAAGTGAAGCATCACCTACACAAAACAATTTAGACTTTAGATGTAAGGTTTAGCAATGAAAGCATTCGCTCATTCAAAAATGCATTCATCACATTGATTTTAAAATATAAGTTTTTCAACAGAGTGGCGATAGATGTAAATTGAATTCACGATTAAAAAAGACATCAATAAACTATAAAAAAACCGAGTTGGTTATACAACTCGGTTTTTTATAAAGGATCATCAATCTATTTGACGCTAAAAGAATACTGCCTATTAAAGACCAGTTAGTAGCGCAATTGCAGCATATTCCATGACTTTTTCAGCAATGATCAATGCCAAGATAGCCAAAATAGGAGAAAGATCAATCATCCCCATATTTGGCATAATTCGACGGAACGGCGCCAATAATGGCTCAGCCAACTCTTGAATCACTTCAATATAAGGCGATCTTGATTGAGTAAACATCACCACCCAACTCAAAATAATCGTCGCAAAAATTAAATAACGACAAAAGCGAATTAAGTCCTGAATCATGGTCACAAAAGTGAGAATAATGAGGTGTACAGGACTATTTGGCATTGCACCTTGCAAATACATCATGCCAAAGATTTTGAGTAGATATAACACCACCACTAAAACCAAAGCAGCCGTATTGACACGCCCTTTCGCCATCGTCGGAAAAATTCGGCTAAATAGATCTACAATCTTGGTTGCTTTGACTGTCGACATCACCACAGGGTTGTATGGACTGACCATCGCCAATTGCATTAAAAAACGAAAGAATACGAGCAAAATCGCTACGTTAATAATAATGCCAAAAATTTGCGCAGAATTTGCACCCATACTTGAACGTTCCTAAAATCAAAAATTATTTAATACTGTCACTTAATTCTTGAGCCAATTCCTGACTACGCTTTTGCGCAGCAGCCAAAGCTGTTTGAATATTTTGAGAGATTTGAGCGCGATCAAATACTTCTAAAGCCGCTTGAGTTGTCCCATTAGGGGAAGTTACATTTTTACGTAAATCAGATGGAGCGCTTGAACTGGTAATTGCCATTTGTGCTGCACCCAATGCGGTTTGCAAAGTCAATGCCGTTGCCACCTTTTCATCCAACCCCATATTTTTACCAGCACGTATCATACTTTCCATCATATAGAAGAAATATGCAGGACCTGAACCCGAAACTGCGGTTACAGCATCAATCTGTGCCTCTGAATTTACCCAAAGGGTTAAACCAGTTGCCGCAAGAACCTGCGTGGTCAATTCACGGTCTTTTGCACTCACTTCTGGATTGGCATAGATACCATGTGCACCAGTTTGAACCAATGCAGGAGTATTCGGCATTACACGGACAATTCGCTCACTGCCCGTCAAATCTGAAATCGTTTTAATTTCAGCACCTGCAACAATAGAGATCAGCAATTTATCATCAAGTAAACCTTTCAAGGGCTTAAGCACGCTCCCTAAAACTTGAGGTTTTACTGCAAATACAACAATATCTGCATGTTTAATCGCTTCTATATTGTCTTCAGTAACATGGACATCTTTTTCTTGTAACAACAGTCGAATTTTTTCAAAGGGATCAGAAACTGTAATACGTGTAGCAGGTAAGCCACGACTCAATAAGCCACCAATTAGGGCTTGAGCCATATTCCCACCACCAATGAAAGTAATATTACAATTTAAAGCTGCACTCATGAATCACACTCGACCTTAGTTTTTATCTTAGAGATTAAATTTGGTTGCCAACCACCGATTTCACAGTATTCAGACTGTGCCAACCAAAAACCATTTGGTGTAAACACCCCAAGCATAACATTATCTACACTTAATATTTGAATTGTATGACGCATCCAAGGAAAAATATGTGCTTCTTGAATCGCCTTTTTTAAAGGCCAAGCGCCTATTCTGCCATAAAGATGAATTTTTTCACCACCTAAACGTGGTTTCAATGTCAGCTTCTGATTAAATAATGCAAAAGACAGACCTATTTTAGAGCGTTCAATTTGAAATACACCAGATGTGAATTGTAGTTGCTGATGAAGTTGAAATTGATATGTTTGCTCGGGAACTTGCTGTTTCGATTGAGCTGCTAAATAGTGTTGCTGTTCAACGCGATATAAATGATTTTGGTAACGCAAGTAATAGAAATGATTCCAATGTAATGCTGCTTGTGAATCTGTTTTAGAGTCAATCACTTCATCCTGTAGGCGCTGCACCATTTCAAAAGCAGGTCGATAGGTGTCCCGTCCCTTCATCCATGTAGATAGAAGTTGGCGCTGTCTTGCCAATGACAATTGCTTGAGTTTTATTAAATCAAGCTTTTCTTCATTTCCACAGAAACTAAGATCTTGTTGTAGCACTTCATTGAGAATTTCATTGGCATCTTGCATCAAATAACTGGTGCGCGCCAATGCTTGTTGCATTTTGGGGTAACGGCTTTGCAAAATATGCCAAAGTTCATGTCTACACCACGCACGATCATACTGGGTATCTAGATTAGTCGGATCATTGACATAGGCAATCTGTAACTGTTGCCCCCATTGGCAAATCTGCTCACGTGAGATATCCAACAAGGGGCGCCAAATGGTCAATCGTTCGCGCTGATCTTTTGATTTCATCGCAGATAATCCAGCAACACCTGCACCTGATAATAGGCGTAAAATCAGGGTTTCAGCTTGATCTTGTTGATGATGGGCGAGCACCAATACTTCGTCGGTTTTTATATGTTGAAGGTAAGCATCGTAACGGGCTTGACGCGCTTGATTTTCAAGATTGCCTTCTGCAACTTGAACATTTTGAATAATATAAGGAATCTGTAAGATGGTACATTGTTGAGCAACAAAATCAGCCCATTCATCACTGGCTGTTTGTAGCTGATGATTGACGTATATTGCACGAACGTGATGAGGGAAAAACTGCACCATCAAATGCAGCAATAACATGGAATCCATGCCACCACTACATCCGATGAGAAAATGCGTATTTTCAGCAAATTGAGCGTGTTGTTTTAAGAAGCGAGACCTAAATTGTCGCTGCCAAACTTCATTAAACGTTGATAACGTGCTTCGCATCGATCTTCCGCAGTCATAGGCTGTAATTCATCAAGCGCTTGTTTTAACACATCTTTGAGTTTTTCCATAACCTCAAATGGTTGCAAATGTGCTCCCTCGCCTTCATCGACAACATATTCAACTACACCTAACTCTTTGAGTTTGTCTGCTGTAAGTGCAAGTGCTTCACTGGCTTGTTCCGCTTTGTCCGCTGTTTTCCATAAAATAGAAGCGCAGCCTTCTGGTGAAATCACTGAATAAATACTATGAGAAAGCATAACCACACGATCTGCCACACCAATTCCCAAAGCCCCACCAGAGCCGCCTTCACCTAAAACTGTTGCAATAACAGGAACTTTTAAGCTTGAAAGTTGAGCAAGACTGGTTGCAATCGCTTCTGCTTGACCACGTTCTTCAGCACCAATGCCTGGGTATGCCCCCATCGTATCAATAAATGTGAATACTGGAAGATTAAAACGTTCTGCCATATCCAGCAAACGCTGTGACTTACGATAGCCTTCTGGGTTACACATCCCAAAGTTATGCTGTAATTTTTCACGGGTACTACGACCACGATGCTGACCAACGACCATGACAGGCTGACCATTAAAACGCGCCAATCCGCCAACCATTGCACCATCATCACCATAAAGACGATCGCCATGTAAGGTATCGAATTCAGTAAAAATTTCGCCTACATAATCCAAAAATTGCGGGCGTTCAGGATGACGTGCAATTTGAACCGTTTTCCAAGCTTTAGATTGAGCAGCTTTATTTTTCATAAGTCGAGTATTATCCCTAATTCACCGATGCCTCACACATCGGAAGTTCAGGATCAAGTGCTATTGAATGGTTTATACAATTCATTCAATCAACACAAGACCTTTAGTTAATCGATAAACTGTTCCGACTGAATATTCAATTCAATGTCCCAATGCTTAAATTGCACTTGCTCATCATGCAAATCTGCAACCAGTAAAGGCCATTGCTTGGCATCGCCAGAAACGCTGAGTTGCCATTGTTGCGCATTATCCACTGTCAATTCAATGGCAGGAAGCATCTCATCACTGCGACTGTGATTGAGTAAAACAGCGAGACGGAGGAGCAAACATAGGTGTAGTAGCTTGTTTCCACCTACTTTTAGCACATCAAGTTTGGCATCGGTACGTAATTTACGACGATGGTGAGCGACCAAATGTGACAAATGATTCTGATCAATTTGTGAGAAACCAGGAATGTCGGAATGCTGTAAGAGATAAGCACTGTGTTTTTGATAACCACTATGACTAATCGCCAAACCAATTTCATGTAAATAAGCTGCGCGACGCAATAGATCACTGTCATCACTATTTAAATGTAAGGTATTTGCTACACCATTAAAGAGATGTTGTGCTGTTTCAACCACACGTTCAGCTTGCTTGGCATCTGCACCATAACGCCCCACCATCGCTTGCACACTACGGTCTCGAATATCCTCATGTTGAAAACGCCCAAGCAAGTCATACATGACGCCTTCTCGTAATGCACCATCAGAGTAAACCAGCTTATCGATATTCAGTACTTCAAAAACAGCATAGAGAATCGCAATACCCGCAGGTAAAACAGCACGACGATCTTCTTTTAATCCATCAAACTCCATATCGGAGATATGTTTAAATTTTAAAAGTTTGTCTTTTAATTTTTCTAAACCTTCTCGAGTTAAATTCTCTTGTTCATCACTCCATCCCATATTGACAGCAATTTGACGACACGCTTTGATTGTTCCACTCGAACCCACCACAGTGTCCCATCCAGCTGCCTTATATGTATTGGCAATAGAAGATAGTTCTTTACGTGCAGCAACAACTGCTTTTTCAAAAGCTTTACTGTTGATATCACCTTCAGGGAAATAGGCTTTTGTGAATGCCACACATCCCATTTGTAAAGATTCAGTATGAATTGGCTCAAATTCTTCACCAATAATTAATTCTGTAGAACCACCACCAATATCAATCACCAGACGGCGCCCACTATTGACCATGGTATGAGACACACCTAAATAAATTAAACGTGCTTCCTCTCGTCCTGCAATGATTTCAATCGGTTTAGGTAGAATTTCAGCTGCTTTTTGAATGAATTCATGCCCATTTTTTGCTTGACGTAAAGCGTTCGTCGCAACAATCCGTAAACGATTCGGTTGCACTGAACTCAATCTTCCTACAAAACGTGCCAAACAGGCTAAACCACGTTGTTGCGCTGCTTCAGTTAAGTTTTTATTCTCGTCCAATCCAGCAGCAAGCTGAACTTTTTCTGACATCGAAGCAACTTTTTTAACTTCACCATGATCCACTCGAGCAATTGCTAAATGGAAACTATTCGACCCCATATCGATGGCAGCAAGTAATTCTTCATCAATCAAAAAATCAGACATTATTTATACAAACTCATACTGAATTGTTGCTTAGATTAATTCACATGCACGCTTTTTAAAAGCCATTTATTTAGACAATTTGATGAGTCATTATTTTTTCAGCATATATGACAATTATGTGACAATTAGATTGAGTTTTCTAAGGAACCGATTGTAAATATCGTGAGCATCAATTGGACATTCTCACAAATAAGAATGAAAATTTAAACATTCCCCTACATTGTTAAAGATGTCTATGTAATACTTAGCTTCATAGATTGATTCATCTTTAAAATATTTTTGGAGCAAAATCCATGTCTGGCAATATCGTAAACACAACTGATGACAACTTCGCAGCAGACGTTCTTGAATCAGATATTCCTGTAATTGTAGATTTCTGGGCAGGTTGGTGTGCACCATGTAAAGCGATTGCACCTGTTCTTGAAGTACTTTCTACAGAATTTGAAGGCAAAGTAAAGATTGTTAAAGTGGATGTGACGGCATGCGAAGCAACTGCGGTTAACTATAATATCCGTAACATTCCAGCATTATTGATGTTTAAAAATGGTGAAGTGGTTGCTCAACAAATCGGTGCGGTGCCGAAATCTAAACTGACCGCTTTCATCGAAGAAAATATTTAATTTGCTGAATTTATAGATTATTTGTATAAATCTGCAAAAACAAAAAATACGCTTGATTTTCTGGCGTATTTTTTTTCGACTATAATTTGACAAACTTGTTGATCTCACTTATATTTCATGCTCAAGGAACATAAGGATTCTCTGCCTGTTTCTTAAAGGACAACACATAAGATCGCCGTTCGGCAACAGAAATTGTTTTACATATTTCTCCTCGAAAGAACTACATAGACTCTGAGTTTGTTTTTGTGTCTATACAACATCAACTCACCTATTGCACTGTTGGCGACTTTTGCTTCTTTTCTCTTTATCTGTGTTCCACACATCCTTATTCAATCTGACCATTTATGAATTTAACTGAACTCAAGAAAAAACCGATTGGCGAACTCATTAAAATTGCTGAGTTTATGGGCCTTGAAGGAATGGCTCGTAACCGTAAGCAAGACATCATTTTTGCCATCCTAAAGCGCCATGCAATGAATGGTGAAGAAATCTTTGGTGATGGTGTTCTTGAAATTTTGTCTGATGGTTTCGGCTTTCTACGCTCGGCTGCAGGTTCTTATCTTGCAGGTCCTGATGACATTTATGTTAGCCCATCACAAATCCGTCGTTTCAACCTACGCACAGGTGATACGATTACGGGAACGATTCGCCCACCCAAAGAAGGTGAACGTTACTTTGCATTATTAAAAGTTAATCAAATTAACTATGACACACCTGAAAATTCACGTAATAAAATCTTATTCGAAAACCTAACTCCATTGTTTCCAACTGAGCAATTGGTAATGGAACTAGGAAATGGTTCAACGGAAGATTTAACAGCACGTGTTGTTGACTTGGTTGCTCCTATTGGTAAAGGTCAACGTTCAATTATTGTTGCGCCGCCTAAAGCGGGTAAAACAATGTTGTTACAGAACATTGCTCAATCCATTGTCCGTAATAACCCTGAATGTTTCCTTATCGTTCTCTTGATTGATGAACGTCCAGAGGAAGTGACTGAAATGGAACGTACTGTTCGTGGCGAGGTTGTTGCATCAACATTTGATGAATCTCCAGCACGCCATGTACAAGTTGCCGAAATGGTGATTGAAAAAGCCAAACGTCTTGTTGAACATAAGAAAGATGTGGTGATTTTGCTAGATTCAATCACGCGTTTAGCACGTGCTTACAACACTGTTGTACCGTCATCAGGCAAAGTATTGACTGGTGGTGTAGATGCACATGCACTTGAACGCCCGAAACGTTTCTTTGGTGCGGCACGTAACATTGAAGAAGGCGGCTCACTGACAATCATTTCAACTGCATTGATTGAAACAGGCAGTAAAATGGATGAAGTGATCTACGAAGAATTCAAAGGTACGGGTAACCAAGAGATTACCTTGGATCGTCGTATTGCTGAAAAACGTGTCTTCCCTGCCATGAATATCAAGAAATCAGGTACTCGTCGTGAAGAACGCCTCATGAGTGAAGAAAACTTACGCAAAGTTTGGATTTTACGTAAGCTTCTCCACCCAATGGATGAGTTAGCGGCGATGGAATTCCTTTTAGATCGTATGAAAGAAACCAAAACCAATGACGATTTCTTCGATCAAATGAAGCGTAAAGCTGCCAACTGATTGGTATGAAAAGTCAAAAAAGGTCACTGATATAGTGACCTTTTTTTTGGTTGACAGAATTTACATAAATATACAATTGCTGATTTTTGGCGTAACAGCATTTTGCAAATAATTGAATATAAAAATCATTCTCGCATATTTTTTATATTTTTTAATAACTTAATTATCAATAATCCAATCTAAAAGTGCGAATTAATTGTAATTAACTGTTAAAAAAGCATCATTTTTTCATCAATTTGGTCAGTTTTTTTCATCTAGACAGTAGCAATTCAAAATGCGCAGTGATAGCATATTCGCATACCAGTTAGACTGCTCATGCAAAAAGCAAAAAACAGGCTAACTTGGGTTTTTTGTCTCAATTAATTTTATGAGAGTGATGCCATGTTATTCAAAAAAATCGCTATTGCTGCTGCAGTTGCTACTACTTTAGCTTTCGTTGGTTGTGCTAAAAAAACTGAAGAAGCTGCTGCTGACGCAAACGCTGCTGCTTCTCAAGCTGTAGAAGCTGCTTCTGAAGCTACTGCTGCTGTTGATGCTGCTGCTGCTTCTGCAACTGACGCTGCTGCTACTGCTGCTGCAGACGCTACTGCTGCTGCTTCTGACGCTACTGCTGCTGCTGCTGACGCTTCAGCTGCTGCTTCAGCTGCTCAATAATAATCGCTTAGATTATTATCAAAAAAAAGAGAACCTTTGGTTCTCTTTTTTTTTGCTTTCAAATCAATGATTATGCTCAAATCTGCGAACTGATTCGAAACACATGCCCTAATTCATTGAATGAACTTATCCAGCCAATTTAAAACGCCCTGCTTCGATTCAATACTGTCAAGTATGTTATATTGAAATACACTCAAGTGATGAATCCTCCATCTCACTTTTAATCATTAAAAAACGAACATTATTTTTATAATCAAAGCCTCAGACTATTCATACCAATAATTTGATATCAATCATTTATAGTCAATGATCTATATACTTTGAGACAAAGGATTAAAAGATCTGCCAATTCATTTATTTTGGCTAGGATCATACTTTTAAATCATAGACCATCTTTCCATCGTGAAGCCACATGGACGCCATATGATGGCTAAAGATATATGAGCAAAAACAAAATACTACTTTGTTTGCGCAATAATGCGGTTAAACAAGAAACGGGTTAAGTAATGAGCGTCATCGCTTACGCAAAACGATTTAAACTTTAGCGCTAAAGCCTGGCAGTGAAAGCTTTATATCATTAAACAATATATTGATCACATTGATTTTATTGATCTAGAAATTATATTTACTGTATGGTTTTTTCAACAGATTAGCTATAGTTTAATTTATTTTTAAGCTCTCGTATGCGTAAATAATAAAAAACCCCAAGCAAAATGGCTTGGGGTTTTTACAAAATCAAGTGGGTTGATTAACCTTCTTGTTCTGTGCCTACACGTTGTCTAAACTTCTGTCCTGCGCGGAACGTAACAACTCGACGTGCCGAAATTGGAATTTCTTCGCCAGTTTTTGGGTTTCGACCTGGACGTTGACGTTTGTCACGTAGTTCAAAATTACCAAAACCTGAAAGTTTAACTTGTTCGCCTGCAATTAATGCTTGGCTAATTTCGTCAAAGAACAACTCGACCATTTGTTTTGCTTCACGACGGTTTAAACTCGTAAGCTCACTTAAATGATCAGCCATTTCTGCTTTTGTTAATGCTGTCATGAGGCCCTCAATGTCGCTTGGTAAGTGCTTTCTAACACTTGAATGATATGATCCATACCGGATTTAATTTCAGCATCTTCAAGTGTACGTGATGGATGTTGCCATAACAATGCAAATGCCAAAGAGCGCTTACCTTGCTCAACACCTTGCCCTGTATACACATCGAATAACCATGTAGAGTCTAAAAGCTCCCCACCGGTTTTTTCAATAAGTTGCTGAATTTCACTGACATTAATCTTATCACTAATTACAAGCGCAATATCACGTCTAACCGACGGAAATCGTGATAATTCTGTAAAATTAGATACATAAGTTTGCAAAACAGCCGATTGATCAAGTTCGGCAACCCAAGTCGTGCTCAAATCCAGTGCATTTTCTAAAGATGGATGTAAACGTCCCAAATAACCAACCGATTTTCCATCTATTAAAATCTCTGCTGACTGACCTGGATGTAACCATTCACGCTCAGAACGCACATATTCAACTTGAACCCGTCCAGCAGCTAAAACTTCTTCAACCTCTCCTTTAAAGTCAAAGAAATCCATTGCTTGAGCTTTTCCATGCCATGATTCAGCTTGTTTTGAGCCCACCGCAATCATTGCCAAAGTTGGAATCTGATTCAAGTCATCAATAGTTTGAGCATTTTGATAATCAAAACGTAAACCTAACTCAAAGAAACGCACACGGCTTTGTTGGCGGTTAATATTGTATTGAACACAAGGGATTAAGCTTGAAAGCAAAGTAGAACGCATTACAGCCAAATCACTTGAAATTGGATTTGCCAATGCCAATGGATTAACTTGAGAATTTAATTGCTTCTCCAGCTTTAAATCAGCAAAGCTAAAACTGATTGCTTCTTGATAGCCCAAAGTCACCAGTGTTTGACGTAATTGTGGCAATTCAAACTGATCTTGATGTTTAGCAAGCTTGACATCAATCACAGGCAAACTAATTTGGATATTGTCATAACCATGAATACGAGCAACTTCTTCAATTAAGTCTTGATAAATTGCCATATCATAGCGATGTGATGGAGGTACAACAGTCCACTCGCCTTCAGCTTTGACTGTTACAACACAACCTAAACGTTGAAGTGCATCAGTAATAAATGCTGATTCAACAGAATAACCAAGTAATTGATCAACTTGTGCTTGAGTTAATTCAATGGCTTCACGTTTAGGTAAAAGCGCGGTACGTTCAGCCACAGTGATTGGACCAAATTCACCACCCGCTAAACTCTGAATCAATTGTGATGCTCGGTGCATCGCGATCATTGGCAATTCAAAATCCACACCACGTTCATAGCGTTGAGAAGCATCAGTATGTAAGCCATAACGGCGCGCACGACCTGCAATATGCAATGGTGCAAAGAACGCAGACTCAAGAAAGATCTCTGTCGTTGCATCTGTTACAGAAGAAGATAATCCCCCCATAATCCCTGCAATAGCGAGCGCTTTAGCATCATCAGCAATGACCATAACATCTTCAGTCAATTCAATTTCTTGCTCATTTAATAAAACAAGTTTTTCATTTGCTGTTGCTTGGCGTACATGGACTGAACCTTGAACTTGACCACCATCAAAAGCATGTAAAGGCTGTCCTAGTTCCATCAATACATAGTTGGTAATATCCACCAAAATACTGTGTTGACGAATCCCTGAACGAGCCAAAGCCTGCTCCATCCATTCAGGGGTAGCTGCTTTGGTATTTACATTTTTTATAACACGACCTAAATAACGTGGACATCCATCAGTGCTGACATGGACTTGTTTTTGATCTGCAATGGTTGCAGCCACTTCTGTAATTTCAGGCGCTGTCACTGGAAGTTGATTAATTACACCAATTTCACGTGCTACACCACGAATACTAAAACAGTCTCCACGGTTCGGGGTAATACTGATATCAATGACATGGTCATCCAGATTTAAATATTCGCGGATGTTTACACCAACCGGTGCATCATCAGGAAGCTCTAAAAGCCCATCAATTTTATCTTCAAGATCAATTTCCGAAGCACCACATAGCATCCCTTGTGATTCAACGCCACGTAGCTTACCTTTCTTGATTTTAAAATCACCAGGAAGTACTGCACCAATTGTCGCAACCGGTGCTTTCATGCCAACACGTACATTCGGTGCACCACATACGATTTGTAGAGGTTCTCCTGAACCAATGTTTACAGTGGTTACACGTAAACGATCTGCATCAGGATGTTGAATGACCGTTAAAACTTCCCCCACCACAACACCAGTAAAGTGTTTAGCGGCTGGTACAAGCTCATCAACTTCAAGTCCCAACATCGTGAGTTGGTCAGATAAAGTATCACTATCAATTGCTGGGTTAACCCATGTGCGAAGCCAATTTTCGCTAATTTTCATTTCTAAAACCTATATTCAATATTTATGAATTCCTCTCTAACTCCCTTTGAAAATTGGGAGAACCCTTCGTCTTTTGTCTAGGACATTCCCTCTTTGTTTAGAAGAGGTTAGGGAGAGGTATAAATTTGTTAAGCAAATTGGCGTAAAAAACGCACATCGTTTTGATAGAACATACGCAAATCGTTAATGCCATAACGTAACATTGCAAAACGCTCTACCCCCAAACCAAAAGCAAAACCTTTATATTTTTCAGGATCAATACCCGCGGCTTGCAATACATTAGGATGTACCATTCCACACCCCAAAACTTCTAACCAGCGACCACGCTCATCCATAATATCCACTTCCGCACTTGGCTCAGTGAACGGGAAATATGAAGGACGGAAACGAACTTTTAAGTCTTTTTCAAAAAACTCGTTCAACAAGTTAATCAACAAGCCTTTTAATTCAGCAAAACTGGTGTTTTCAGCAACGTACAGACCTTCGATTTGATGAAACATAGGTGAATGCGTTTGGTCAGAGTCACAACGATAAACACGACCAGGACATACAATACGAATCGGAGGTTGATTGTTTTCCATAGTACGGACTTGCACACCTGAAGTATGCGTACGCAACAAATGATTGGCATCAAAATAAAAAGTATCATGCATTGCACGTGCAGGATGGTGCCCTGGAATATTGAGTGCTTCAAAGTTGTGATAGTCATCTTCAACTTCTGGACCTGTTGCAACAGTAAAGCCAGCTTTGGTAAAGAATTGGCAAATACGTTCCTGAACTTGAGTAACAGGATGAATACTGCCTACAACCTGTCCACGACCAGGCAAGGTAATATCAATGGTTTCACTTGCAAGCTTTTGTTCTAGCGCTGCTTTTTGTAATTCATCTTGGCGCTCAGTCAATGCTGTAGAGATGGCTTCACGCACAGCATGAATTGCTGCACCCTGAACTTTACGTTCTTCAGGGTCCATTTTACCCAGTGCCTTAGATTGTTCCGCAAGCTGGCTTTTTTTCCCTGTAAATTGCACTCGTACTTGATCGAGTGTTGCAAGGTCTTGAGCTGCTGCAATCGCAGCGAGCGCTTCAGTGGTCAGGGCTTCCAGTGACATAGTAACTCTCAAAGCAATATTTTAGAAAAATAATATAACTGCATATTCTAACAGTTTTTATGCAGTTGGATGAAGTTTCCTCCTGACGAAAAATACGATTAGTCACAACTAATTCTCGATAATTTGTATATTTCCCTGTGCGAATACTGTTGAAACGCTAGAACTCTGATTTATAAACGGTATAAAATAAATCCAATGTCGCTGAGATCTATAAAAAATGGCACTTGATCAAATCTGGAAACGTCAACTTGCACTCGTCACTTATGGCAATCAATATCTGACCCAAGAAATTAGTTTTTCTCGTTGGGTCAATCATGCCATTTTTAATCACCACGCTTTTGGCTTTCGAGATTTAACCACCCAACATCTTCTAGCACAACACTTTCAAATTTGGCTTGAAGGTCTAAAAAAGCAAGGGGTAAATCGCATCAGTTTACATAGCTCAAGTCTTTTGAATGATGAGCAGAACCCCAATGCCAATGTTGAGTTATTGGCGATTCCTCATTTTATTGTCAGTCACGAATCTCAAAAGAAAACTGCTTGGATTTTTGGTAAAGAATTACCGGAATGGTATAGCGCTGACAATGACTATGAGGCACCAGAACAACAACGTCCAAATATTCGAACAGAAATATTTTGGCGTTATGATCTTAATGCGAAACTCATTAAGCGTATTGAACAAGATCTTGTGACCCCAAATTGGGATGATATTCAGGTTTATACAGACAATGAATTATTTGATAGCCAATATGCCAAAGGTTTTCCTGAACCAATCAACAAAGACTTACCTTATTATGGCTTAAATAGTAGCGAATATATTGTAGATGATAGTAGTCTTAAACTTGCCCTTATTCCTAGCGATGATCAAGCAGATTATGCCAATGAAACACTGTATCGTTTCGATGCGCTCGAAGAATTTATTTCGGCAAAAATAAAACATCCCTCTGATGAGAGTGAACAAAGTCTGAGCCCAGAACAACAAATGAATTTGCGTCACTTCTTGCAAAAGATTGAGGATTTAAAAGCAAAATTTATTGTCAAAGTTGCCAATCACTATCAATCTGCGCGTTTAACCCCGAAAGCTATTGCATCTCCATTTGACAATATTGAGGATATAAAGACAGACAAACGCCAATCGTTTAGTTCTCATCCATCCCATACACAGCATGAGCACAAACCAGCAAAGACAGGCGTTTTTGCTTTAATTATCGTGACTATTCTTATCTGTCTGGCTGCTTATTATTTTGGACTATAAGGCTTAACATCCAAATAAAATCTGTACTCATGAGAAAGTAACCCTAAAGTTGCTTTCTCACATCCATCAATGCGAACCCTAATAAATTTAAACCTTTCCATTTCAGTGGGTTCATCGCATCTGCATGATCAGCAGCTAGTCCAATCCCCCAAATCTGATCTACAGGTGAAGCCTCAACAATGATTTGCTCAGAGGTACTCAACAAAAATTGTTGGAGATGGTTATTTTGGGAAAACTTTGCCAGATTTCCTTGAACCACAATCTCATAACGATGTGCAATCCAAATTTCATCTTGATAATTTTTGACCTGACGACCTAATGCTTTTATTTTATTCGGATCATCAGTGTGAAGAATTTGCTGAAAAATATTTTCATCTTTAAACAGTTTAGCTTTTTGCGCCATCATGTACAGTTCGGTATTTTGATAATCCACACCATCAATTTCAAATTTTGCAGGATACCATTGGCTTAAACAGCTCTTGTCTATCTTTTCCGGTGTCTTTTGACGATGCCCCCAAAAACACAAATAACTATATTTTTGTCCACGCTTTATATGTTCTTGTAAAGTTGTTAATAACTGAGAATCACTCATTTTATTTTCCTGTCTGTCTTTCACTTCTATTTTTAACTGATATCACGCAATCATCATAATCGCTATAAGTCACTCATCCAACGTCTGTTTCAATATATCGCTTTAATAACCAGCACTTATGGTATTTGATGCATCTCAATAAAACATACAGATCATTTC
The DNA here is from genome assembly GCF_001005515.1 of Acinetobacter sp. Ag2. NCBI lineage: Bacteria > Pseudomonadati > Pseudomonadota > Gammaproteobacteria > Moraxellales > Moraxellaceae > Acinetobacter > Acinetobacter sp. Ag2. The sequence continues at coordinate 216,058 of NZ_LBNA01000058.1, read as the reverse complement.
CAAATCAAAAAATCACAAAAATTATTTAAAATCCTTCATCATCAAGCCCGTTAGGATGATTAATAAAATTTAGCCAAGCATAAAGGACTTAGAGCGAGCGTAAAAATTGATCGCAATCTTTTCGAGATTTCAGATGTATAAACTGAATATGTGAATATTGAGGATCATTCATCATTGTAATATATTGCTGGCGATTTTTTTGATGAGTTTTGATCATCCACCAAATAATTGAGTCAGCACTGAACATTTTGCCAAAACTTTCCCGATTATTCGAATGTTGCCACAACTTCTTGTTAAAAACTGCCCGAGATATGGCACGTTTTATAGATTGGTAAAGATTGATATGAAAAGGAAAATCTAACCATATAACAGTATCAATGGTCTGCCATTTAACATGTGTTGTTCGCGTATAATTTCCATCGATTACAAAACCATGCTTTGCCGATTCAATTGCCTGTTGAATTTTTAAGAAAAAAGCATGGTCTGAAGTTTCCTCCCAATCATCTAACCAAAACAAATCGTCTAGTTCGATATAATGAAGTTGTAATTTATCAGCAAGCTTTTTTGCAAAAGTGGTTTTACCAACAGCAGAGGTGCCCACCACATTAATTTTATTCATTGGAATTCACTTCTTAAATAAAAAAGTAGCCTGACAGCTACTTTTTATCACCAAGATTTTAAAAATTTTTCTGAGCTGAATGATCAACTTTTAGAAAAGTGGACGAATCGTCAAAATCACTTTATGGTCATTGGCATGTTGATTGATATAGTGTTCTACAGCAGTTACTTCACCTTTTACCTCAGCATCTGCACCATACATCACTTTTAAAGTTTCACCAATTCTTGGCAATAATTGTAATTCGACTTCAATAGCACCTTGCTGTAAACCCGCAATTTCTACACGCATAAATACTCCAGAATATTTTCACTTTTATCATTCTACTCTATGCGAGCTATTTTAAAATCGATAATAATTTCACGTTGAAATTATGTAATAACGGTACATTTCAACTGCAAATATTCAAATTCATCATTCAGAAGGCTTATGTCTAGCTGGTTCATCAATCAATTCATCCTCATAATCCAAATCATCTTCATCCACATTGATATAGTCCGGTGGTGGCGTAATATCGAATCGAACAGCGTTAATGTTTTGGTGGTTGAGTAATTTTGCCTTGGCAACTCGATGCATTCCATCCATGACTCTTCCATCTGCTGACAGAATAATAGGATAAGCTAAATCAGCCTCTTGGATCAGTTGGAAATGTTCAATTATTTGCTGTGTCGTGGGATGTTTATCTGGAAACCAATAAGGTTCGTTCAGTTCCTGTATCTCGGATAATAAAACCTCATGAATGGGCAAATATCGGCTTAATCTAACCAAACAGTGTACATCCCAAATATATGTGTCTGTACCCACAAGACGGAAATGGTATTGCCTACGCATAGATGCTCCGTAACCTTCTGATTAAAAATTAATGCTATATTGATAGCTCAACAATAAACCTAAGCTTATTCGTTTGCCATGCAAAATAACTATTGGCAATTTAATTTCGTCTTACAACATAATGCCCAACTTTACTTGAATCAACCAAGGAGTGAACACCATCGCCAGCATCCATGATGTTCAGCGACTAATCGCTTATTTCTGGTCCGTGATTTGGAAACTCGTGAAGACCAATCAAGTTTTATTGTCACCTCTATATTCTACTTGATCTTATTTTGTGCTATCACAATTGGGCTTTTATACGGTGCGTTTTGACTAGTAACACATTATGAAATTGCCAGATTTGTTGTATTCACCCTTATTATTATTTTCCTCTCCATCTGGTCAAATAAGTAAGAAAAATTGCATAAGGAAGTATCATGAACTTCAATTTAATTTATAGACAAATGGCTTTGGTGATTTATGGCAACCAATTTCTCAATGATCATCTTCAAGATGATTTAAACAAAATGCCTCATTTTCAAATTTTACATCCAATTCTTAGAGATTTTCATTGTGGTCAACTTTTGGCGGGTTCATTACAACTCATGCTTTATCACTTAAAGCACAAAGGCGCGTATAAATTAAGTTTGATCCACGCGCCCCGATTAGCATCGACAATACAAGAATCCCCTATTTTTTATCTGTCTGATCACTTTTATAACTATATGATTTTAATTCAGTACCGGCATGATCACCCACAAATTTTAATCGGTTGTGAGGAAAAAGAGCTATGGTATCTACACCACCAGAACAATGATGCTGATTTTTATTTTAACAATGTCAATGCGCTCACAGACAGAATCGCAACCTATACACTGTTCGACTTAAATGAAAGTTTTATTGAGAATTTGGGAGAATTAAAAGCCATAGACTGGAAACATTTTTCGCAATCTTATTTTGACTGCGTTTATATCAATGAAGTCGCTTTTACATTGGGATCTGCAAATCAGATTGAACACCTTGCAAATATTCAATTTAAGGACCATCAAAATTACAATACACATTTTGATCTTTTCCCAAAGGACTTCACAAACAATTATGCAGCAAGCTTATTAACTCATGCTGAAAATCTTTATAAAAATTATCTACTAGAAAGTGAAACGAGAAATGATCAAGCCTGGTGTAATCAAGCAACTCGTCATGAACTACAGTTATTTGATCAAGCCGTACAAGCCTTAAATAATTTTTATCCATCTCTTATTGTCAATGCGGCAAATCACTACTCAAACGCCAACATTCAAGCATAAAAAAGACCGCTACAAAGCGGTCTTTTTTCAATCATCAAAGATGATTAAGCAGCTAATGCACCTTTAGCTTTTTCAGCTAAAGCAGCAAATGCAACTGAGTCATGCATAGCAATGTCAGCAAGTACGCGACGGTCGATGATCACTTGAGCTTTTTTCAAGCCATCGATCATACGGCTGTACGACAAACCATTTTGACGAGCACCAGCATTGATACGCGCAATCCATAAAGCACGGAATTGGCGTTTCTTTTGACGACGGTCACGGTAAGCGTATTGACCTGCTTTGATTACTGCTTGGAACGCTACACGATAAACACGTGAACGCGCGCCATAGTAACCTTTAGCACGAGCAAGAATTTTTTTATGACGGCGATGAGCCTGTACACCACGTTTTACACGAGCCATTTATAATCTCCTTAGATGTATGGGCACATACGACGAACTGAATTCATGTCACTTACGTGAACCATGACACAACCGCGCAATTGACGAATACGTTTAGCAGATTTTTTGGTCAAAATGTGGCGTTTGAACGCTTGTTTACGCTTGAAACCGTTAGCAGTCGCTTTGAAACGCTTAGCTGCACCACGGCGAGTTTTTAACTTAGCCATAACAACCTCTTTAAACACCTGTTCGGTACGTTCGCACCATTGCGAGTACGACCTGCAGGTAAGGGAGGCAATATTCTAAATCATCTCTGTACAAAACAAAAGCAAAACCTTGCACTATTTATCAGTTATTCAGTGTAATTTCCGATGAAAATTTCATCATTTTTCATAAGGAAAATCTGTATTTAATCTTTATAATCGTCACATCATGATAAAACTGGACAGTTATGACCCCTGCACAGGATGCTTTTGCTGCGCTTCGCTATCGAGATTTCTCCATCGTCACGATCAATCAATTTTGCTTAACACTGGCAATTTTGATCCAAGAAATTATTGTCGCCTATTCACTGTATCAAATTACCAAAGATCCACTTACACTCGGTTTGATTGGATTGGCTGAGGCGATTCCTTTTATCGCATTGTCCCTATGGGGTGGTTATTTTGCCGATAAGCTGAATAAACAAAGTATTATGAAAGTATGTTTATTCTTTTCTTTCCCTTTACCCTTAGTGCTTTGGTACTTATTTCACAGTTACGATCATGGACAGATTGATGTCACCACCCTGTCTTGGGGCATTTATGCTGTGATCTTTGCTTTGGGTACTATTCGTGGTTTCTATAATCCATCTGCAACATCATTAAAACCATTTTTAATTCCCCGTGAACTCTATGCAAATGGTGCAACTTGGACCACGATCGGATGGCAAAGTGGTGTCATTATTGGTCCCATGCTGGGCGGTTTTATGCTTGCTGGAATTGGACGGGAAAATAGCTTACTTTCTGTATCCATGCTTTTATTTATCTGCTTTTGCTTAATCACACTGTTAAAAAAGCGTACTTTCCCGACCATGGAACAAGACAATCTTTGGGACAGTTTAAGCGAAGGTTTTCGATTTATCTGGAAAACTAAGATTGTACTTTGGGCGATCTCGCTGGATTTGGTTTCAGTGTTGTTTGGTGGTGTCATCGCCTTACTTCCGATCTTTGCTGAAGATATTCTGAAAGTAGGTCCTGAAGGTTTGGGATATCTACGTGCAGCGCCATCGATCGGCGCGCTCATCACGATGATTGCACTCACTAAGTTCCCACCAACACATCACGCTTGGCGAAATATGCTGATTGCGGTTGCTGGTTTCGGAATCTTTACCATCATTTTTGCATGTTCAAACAATCTATGGCTTTCCTTGTTTGCCTTAGGCATGACTGGCGCATGTGACAGTATTTCCGTGGTGGTGCGCCAAACTATTTTACAAGTTTACCCTCCTGAAAATATGCGTGGTCGAGTTGCAGCTGTGAATGGGATGTTCGTTTCATCGAGTAATGAACTGGGTGCTTTTGAATCAGGGCTTGCCGCCAAGTACTTAGGAACGATCACAGCAACGATATTTGGCGGATGCATGACCATGGCAGTCGTTGCAATCAGCTGGATTAAAACCGCTGATTTGTTTTCAGTCGATATTACCAAAGGGCAAAAATAGCGATTGTTGACATAAATAATCGTAAAAAATGCACCTTAGGGTGCATTTTCTATTGCGAGATGAGCAAATTCGATAAATACTTTGCGCAATTAAATTAACCTCATGCACACTCAGTTGCATGGAAAGCTAAACTTATGAATAAAGCTCTTTTAATCACTGGTCTGATGTGCCTTTCAACTTATGGACATAGCGCAGAAAAACTCCCAACAATAAAAGTTAAAGGAGAACAATCTGACCGCAATGCCCCATTACACCTCACGACACGTATACAATGGGTTAAATTTCCTCAAGTCCAATATCAAACAGCAGAATTAAAAACACAGGATCGTTCTGCCATCATCCGCGTGAGCGCCAACAGTTTAGGACAAGTCACAGATGCTGAAGTGCAAGAAAGTACAGGAATCACGGCTCTCGATCAAAAACTCATTGATGCTGTAGAGGCTGCCAAGGTAAAACCATATAGTAAAAATGGTAAAGCCATACCGATTGTGGGTTATCAAACGTTTACTTTAAATATGGATAATGCCCAAGACAATACACAGGCTCATGCACAACTGTCTGAATGTACCTTTGCGTTTAATTCAAAACACTGGATAAAGCAAACTCAAGATAAGTCAGTTGCCTTTCATTATACGCAACAGCCTCAGCTCTCGCTTGACTCAGCTTTACTCAAAAACAAAGATCGAACAGTCAAATTTAAGTTTAAAGTTGATCAACAAGGCAATATAAAGCGTGTCAAATTAACTCAATTATCAGGTGTAAATGCGATTGACCAACAGGTTATCCAAGCTGTTGAGCAAACTCAAATACAAGTAAAACGCTCTTATCGAACCTTATGGACTTTTAAACCACGTTCATTTAATGATGAAATTCAATTTAAAATCAACGATTGCAACGAGTTTAATCATCAACTCAAATAGATTTGTTGTTTGAGTTGATCAATCTATTTATTTCAAAAATTTAAATAATACAATGAACAAACTTTATCTTGCTGTCATATTACTCTCTCTGAGTAGTCTATTTATGGGATATGCTGAACAAACGCACATAAAAACGCCCGCTACTTACCCAGATGATGAAGCAGTTTGGCATAAATTACCTAAACTAAAGATTCGTGACTACGAATTACATGGACAAAGTCGCTATATCGATCTTCTTATTTCAGCCGATCCTAGCGGACGTGTGACAGACGTAAAAATTATCCAAAGCTCTGGCTTAACTAGTTTAGACGATAAGGTTGTATATGCTGTACATAAGGCATCATTTAAACCCACAAACTCTCCGATATGGGCTAGACAAGACTTTAATTTTGAAGCAGTTAAAAACTCATCTAACCCATCAGCAAGACGTTGTTTCTTTCGTTTTGATAGCGAGGTTTGGCAAGCTCAAACAAAGGGAAAACCAACCAGCTTTCGCTATCTTAAACAACCCTATTTAGCAGTTAATCCAGCACTTTTAAATGGGGAAAAACGGCATATTGATTTCTCTTTTAAATTGTCAAGAAAAGATAAAGTTTCTGATGTTAAATTGATTCACAGCACCCAAATTAACCAAATTGATACTGAGGTTATTTCTGCTTTTATGAATGCTCAAATCACATCAGATAAAAAGTGGTGGCAAATTTTTAAAACGACACATCAAGACTATATCAGTTTCGATCCTAAAGACTGCAACTAAATCCATCCACTAAAAATCAGGTAGATCACACAATATCTACCTCCTTTAGCAATTGTTACAATCAACAAAAAACGCCAAAATTTTTCTTTCATTAATCCTGCGATAAGCGTAATTGGATCACCAATCACAGGGGTCCAACTGAATAGTAAGGACCAAAAACCATATTTTTGATATATTTTTTCCGCTTTGAGCATATTTTTCTCAGAAACAGGAAACCATTTTTTATCTTTGAATTGTTCTATTTTCAGTCCTAAATACCAATTCACACATGAGCCTAATACATTTCCAATGGTTGCGACGATTAGAAGCAAATACACGGAATACTGTGTTTGTACTAGGAGCCCAACCAACACGGCTTCTGACTGTAAAGGTAATAGCGTCGCTGCACCAAATGCAGAAAGAAATAACAGCAAATAAGCCATAAGATTAGGGTCTGTGGACAATTCGTCTATGTTTGCGACTAGATGTGTTTTTTAGGCGATTCTAGGCGCGAAATACGAAATTTAGTCATTCTAAATGATGAGAAACACTGTTTCGCAAGGGAACGACGAAGCGACAAAAAACACGCTAGTCCCCGCTGCGCCTTGCGCTGCAAACAAAGCAGTGCTTTGTTCTTGCTCAAGGTTGTGGCTAAAATTATCTCAGGCTACGCTATGAAACTTAAAAATAGTCTCGCTATTCTCTTCATTTCCTTGCGGAGTATACTCCTCATACCTGCTCAATTTTAACCTACAACGCAAGCCATTTATGAAATGTCCACAGCCCTTAGTTAAAGTTGGGTTTAGGTTTTAAGGTATAAGTCAAGAATGACAATATAAAGGGAATAAGAAAAGCCAACCAAAATGAAAGTTCTGATTTAAAAAATTTCTGCACCAATGTAAGTTGAGCTTTACCCTCTGAAATCGCTTGCCAATCGATTTTAATATGAATAAAACCGTAAAATAAAACAATAAAATAAAGCGAAAGCAAAACGACTAAAATCGTGGTATTCAAAAGACTTTGCTTTAATGTACTTTGAAAAAAGCCAAAGAGAATAGCAAAAACCAAGCCTGAAACACTCACAATGCTCAAAATAATAAACCAGAAGTAATCATATGCAGAGTGATACTGCAAGATACCACAAAGCATTGCTGTGATTAACATTACACCCAAAGAAATAAGGAAATGCCAAACAAATTTTTGCTTCATACTCCTCCTGATGAATATACGACTAACAGTTTAATCATGCTAAATTTAGCATTTTTTTGGTTTTACGATACTGAAAAATTGCCCCTATTAAAGCAACAATAATCAATGCAATACGTGACCATTGATACCGTTGTGCAATGGGATCGATTACAGCTCGGATCAACTGAACATCCTGCCCCTGCATTTGACCCAGTATATTTTGAATATGCACAATTTCAGCAATATATAAAATCAGACAAGCAACGATACCAACAATGACACTCCAATAAATTTTTGGATTGGTCTCTAATATTTTCGTAAAATTTAAAAAGAAATCTTTCATGACCAAACCTTTCAATTGTGCAAAAATTTACATCTAAAAAAAACCACACAAGGTGGTTTCTTATTTTAACATAAAATGAATTTTACACTTTGATCGAGAGTGCTTTCTGTATCGCTGGTCGAGCAGTTAAACGTTCTACATACTCTTTCACATACGGATAATCATTTAAGTCGATTTGTTGCCATTCATAACGCAAAACCCACGGTAAGATTGCCATATCGGCGATTGAATATTCGCCTGCAACATATTTTTGTCCGATAAGTTGTTTATTTAAAACACCATATAAACGTTTTGTTTCAGTAACATAACGCTCAATTGCATAAGGTATTTTTTCTTTGGCAAATTTTCCAAAATGATGATTTTGCCCCAACATGGGTCCAAAACCACCCATTTGCCACATCAGCCATTGTTCCACTTCAACACGGTCTTGTTCATTGCTTGGATAATACAAACCTGTTTTACGACCCAGATATTGTAGTATTGCACCTGATTCAAAAACTGAAATAGCTTCGCCATTGGGACCATTTTGATCGACAATCGCTGGAATTTTATTATTTGGGGAAATACGCAGAAAATCAGGTTGAAATTGATCATTTTCTAAAATGTTAATTGGAAAAATCTGATAATCCAATCCCATTTCTTCAAGCGCGATGGTAATTTTATGGCCATTGGGGGTTCCCCAATAATAGAGATCAATCATATTCCGTCCTTCTTCATTTTCACGTATTTTCTGAATTTTATTACGTTAATGGTTTTCTTTTATAACATGAATTCTTCGTCATCTGTAGGCAATAGACATAGATTATTTTAATAATCTATTCTTAAATTCAGTTATTCGCTTTTTCTTAACAAGATGATTTCTCATTCTATGACATTTATATTTAAAATATCTTGATCATTGTGATGCTAAAAATTGCTTGGCTTTTTCTCCGACAAAGCGACGTCCTAAATTATCTCCTGACATCCATTCATCAGGACTAAATAAATCAAATAATCCAACTTTGATCAAAGTTGGAATGGCAAGTATCAGTTCTTGTTCAACTTCCCCTCTTAAACCTTGGTTATATAAATCAATATTGTGCAACATGGTCGCTACAGTTCCTGTTTGCACTTTAGTCCCATCTTTCAAAGTAACCGCTGGGAGAACTTCACCCTCTTGAATAATTTTCTGGTTAATACTCGATAGTTGGTTTGAATTTTGGATTGATGACATCTTTATTCCTCAACATTTAACATATTTTCTTTTCAATAATAAAAAAAGCACCGCTTTAAGCAGTGCTCTTTTCTACAAATGTAACATTACTTTTTCTTTTTAGGTCCAAGTAACATACCCATTTGACGACCTTCCATTTTTGGTGCTTGTTCAACTACACCTGATTCAGCGACGTCTGCTTCAATTTTTTGTAATTGCGCAAGACCCAACTGTTGGTGAGCCATTTCACGACCACGGAAACGTAGAGTAATTTTGACTTTGTTGCCTTCTTCAAGAAACTTCAGAATAGCACGCAACTTAACATTGTAATCACCAACGTCTGTACCAGGGCGCAACTTAATTTCTTTCACTTGAACTTGATGCTGTTTCTTTTTCGCATCTTTTTGCTTTTGCTTCAGGTCAAATAAATGTTTGTTGAAATCCATGATTTTACAAACAGGTGGCTCTGCATTCGCCACGATCTCAACAAGATCAAGATCAGCTTCTTCAGCAGCACGCAAAGCTTCAGCAAGTGAAACGATGCCTTTTTGCTCTCCATCTGCAGCAACGAGACGCACTTCTTTAGCTTTGATCTCATCATTTAATGCAGGACGATTGCTTTTAGCACCTTGTTGTTGGTTACGGTCAGGCTGTTTAATCTTTCTTACTCCACAATATACCGGCCGCGTTCGGCTACGGCTGCTTTCACTAGGTCAACAAATGCATCTATCGACATAGTACCTAAATTTTTTCCAGAGCGAGTACGGACATTCACAGTACCTTCCTCGACCTCACGATCTCCGAGTACTAATAAGTACGGAATACGCTCTAATGTACGCTCACGAATCTTAAAGCCGATTTTCTCATTTCTCAAGTCTGAAATTGCTCGAATTCCATTTTCTTTGAGTTTTGCGACGACTTGTTCACAAGCTTCCGCTTGAGAATCTGTAATATTCATGACACATGCTTGGATTGGAGCCAACCATGGTGGCATAAAGCCTGCGTAGTGTTCAATTAGTATACCAATAAAACGCTCAAAACTGCCAAGAATTGCACGATGTAACATCACAGGATGGTCACGATCGTTATCTTCTGTTACATATGAAGCGTCTAAACGTAACGGCAAGTTAAAGTCACACTGAATTGTACCGCACTGCCAGATACGTCCTAAGCAATCTTTCAGTGAGAATTCAATCTTAGGACCATAAAAAGCACCTTCGCCGGGTTGTTCTTCCCAAGTTAGGTTCGCAGCATCTAGCGCATCTGCTAGAGATTTTTCTGCGACATCCCAAAGTTCATCGGCGCCGACACGTTTTTCAGGGCGAGTAGACAACTTCATTTGAACGTCTTCAAAGCCAAAGTCTTTATAAACATCTAATGTGAGTTTAATAAAGTCTGCAACTTCTTTACCAATTTGTTCAGTTGTACAGAAAATATGCGCATCATCTTGGGTAAAACCACGTACACGCATAATGCCATGCAACGAACCTGATGGTTCATTACGGTGACATGAACCAAACTCTGCCAAACGAATTGGAAGATCACGGTAAGACTTTAAGCCTTGGTTGAACACTTGCACATGACATGGGCAGTTCATAGGTTTTACAGCATAGTTACGACTTTCTGAATGTGTCGTAAACATATTTTCTGCATAGTTTGCAGCATGACCAGACTTTTCCCACAGTGTAAAGTCTACAATCTGTGGTGTTTTAATCTCTTGGTAGCCATTATCCTGCTGAACTTTACGCATATATTGTTCAAGCACTTGGTAAATCGTCCAGCCATTGGCATGCCAGAACACCATACCTGGCGCTTCTTCCTGCATATGGAACAAGTCTAAGGCTTTACCAATTTTACGGTGATCACGTTTTTCAGCTTCTTCGATACGCTTAATATAAGCAGCTAATTCTTTTTTATCTGCCCACGCTGTACCGTAAATACGCTGTAATTGTTCATTCTTCGCATCACCACGCCAGTATGCACCAGAGATTTTAGTGAGTTTAAATGATTTTAAGAATTTAGTATTTGGAACGTGTGGACCACGACACATATCTAAATAATCTTGATGATAGTACAAGCCCATTTGAGTTTCTTCAGGCATGTCTGCAATCAAGCGCAATTTATAATCTTCACCACGCGCAGTAAATTCAGCAATGACTTCATCACGAGGCGTCATTTTTTTAATGACATCGTAATCTTGATCGATAAGCTTTTTCATACGCTCTTCGATCGCAGCCATGTCATCTAATGTAAATGGACGAGGCATCCAAATGTCATAGTAGAAACCTTCTTCAATGACAGGACCAATCACCATTTTAGCTTCTGGAAAGAGTTGTTTTACCGCATGACCCACCAAGTGTGCACAAGAGTGACGAATAATCTCGACACCATCTTGATCTTTTGGAGTGATGATTTGTAATGTTGAATCTTCGGTAATTAAATCACTTGCATCGACTAAGCGATCATTTACTTTCCCTGCAACTGTATTTTTAGCCAGTCCAGGTCCAATACTTTGAGCAACTTCCATAACGGAAACAGCATGATCAAAACTTTTCTGATCGCCATTTGGCAATGTGATAATAGGCATATTTAAAAATCCTTAAGGAGTGATGCCCCGTACAATGGAGCATGTCACCGCGAGATTATGATCGAGGAAGATCCTCAAGATAAAATCGGTGGAACAAAATAAAAAGTGTGTCAAATTTTACACCTTTGCTGAATATTTATAAACCTTTGTCTTCAATTAATCTAAATTTTAGTTTTTGATTTTGTCGAAACAGTCATTTATCATCGCCGCGTGACATTTTATTGACTTTAAAAACATAAAACGAATGGATAACTAAATGAATTCGATAAACTTAACTAAACTTAGTTCAGCAATACTCGTTGGCTTGGCATTAACAGCCTGTGGTGGAGGTTCTAGCAATAACGAACAAACATCAAATATAGCCAATACACAAAGCCAATCTGAAAAAATTGAATGTAGTAATGGACTTCCCAAAAATCTTAAAACGACTGGACAAGGCTTTTTTAGTGATGAAATCTATTCTCTAGAGACACAACCCAATGACAGTGGTGATGATGATGTTATCGTATTATATTCAAATAAGCTTACGAATGGTGTGATATACCAAAATCTCACGACCTTACTTAAAAATCAACCAAAGCAAATAAATATTGATTTTTTAGAATCATATCTTTTAACGAAATCTAAACTCGATACAAGCTTTAAACAAAACAATTTGACGATTGGCTTTCCATTAGGGTATCTCATCAGCCAAGATGACAACTCAGTAGTATTCAATAGTTTTACCGATAAGTGTACGATTCATATAGAAAATCAAATTAAATTAAATTTAAAACACATCGATATTTCGGGAATGACCATTGCTGATCTCTTTAAATATTACGACTATCCAAATGCTGGTAATGTAGAGCGTTATATAAATTCAGACCTAGCCCAGATTATAATCAACAACCATAAAGGTTCTTTAGAAAAATTATTAGCAAATCAAACAAAGTTTCCTTCTGGTTCTAAACTCAGCTATGTTGAACAATCAATATTTAATACACCTACAATTACATTTAATGACAGTGATCTAACTGATTATAAATCCTTAGAAGAGTTTACTGATAACACTGAACTTCCATCTGGATACATTTGGCATAAAGATCAATTTGCAGGTTATAAAGTTGTCTATCCAATCAATCCAACTACAGGTATCTCCAAGAGCTTTGTTGATAACTATACTGGCGTAGAAATGAATGGAAAAATATATCAAGCATATCAAGTTATTTCTGGAGATTTAATAAAGGATCAAATGGATCCATTAGAAGACAAACTTGATATGTCAGAAACTTACTTCAATAAAACAGCAGTACAAACTTTAGCGGATGCGCTAAATCAAGCACTTTGATTTGATCTATCATTTGTTATTTTTAAAACCGCCATTTCTATGGCGGTTTTTCTTATATATTCACTCTCTAAAGCTTAGCCATTTTTTAAAACTTCGATCTAGATAGTAATTAATCTGAGCAAACTGAGGAATAATGGCTTCACTTTGAGTCGGTCGTAGAAATACAAAATCATCAACTTCGATTTGAGTTGTTTTTGGTACATTCACCATTTCTTGATTGGTACTGCGCCCATATAACACATGAGGATGAATACCTTGAGGATAAACATAGTCAGCCATCCAATAGCCCCCATAAACAAATAATGCTTTAGACCGATGTGGAAGCTTATTCAAGATCGTTAAACCCGGTAATTGGGAATATGGCAATACTTTTAGTACAGGTGTTGCAATCCATAGACACGCCTGCAAAACACGCAACCCTTCACTGTCGAAGTCACTTGGTTTAAGCAACATTGAACCAAAAGCAAGATCATTACACACACTCTGTTTTACGTGCAGATAAAATGTGGGACTTCCTCCCCCATTAAAACAAAGATGAGCATGCCAAAGCTGAGGAAATTGCTGTTGAATGATATCTTTGTAGCGTTGGTAAGTTGCTTGCGACTCCTGATACGCCACCTCAACTTTCTTAATGACGGATGGTAGTTTTGTTACATGGGCATCATAACCCATCAACCCTGAAAATTTTAAATTGTCAGGATGCTGCTCAATCAACCTGAGTAGTTCAATCATTTGCGCTTTTGAGTCTACACCTCCACGATGCAAACCCACATCTATCTCGATATTGATTTGAAGCTGAATTGCTAAAACTTTCGCCACTTCAAGATATTGTAATAAACGTGCCTTGGTATCTACCAACCACTGAATATTGGCGTGTTCCGATTGAGGATGCTGGGTATAAAACTGCTGTACAAGTCTTACAGGCATCGGCTTTCCCAGTAAAACATCAGCTTCTGAAAAATTTTCCAAAATCGGCAGCAATTGAGGTAAATGGAAAACCATAAAACGTTGTGTGGACAACTTAGCACTTACCGTCTTGAGCAATTCCATACATGCTAAAGATTTGACCACAAGACGAGGTTGTAAATGGGTTGCGTATTTAAACTTGGTTGTTGCATATTGCAAATTTTGCTCCAAAGCTTGACCATCAATGATCAATTGCGGTAGCGCATCTGCGGATTGTTTTAAATCACGATTTAATTGTTCAAAAAAATGATTCATCGCATATCCTTATATTTTACTATTCATTTGCGGTATACCCACTTGATTCAATCTTATTGATGCATCATTGCGCCAATACCCTGAATTACGCTGTAAGGAATAACTTTTCTAAATACGGATTTAAAAACTTTTGCGTAGGGTCCAACTGAGCCCTTAACTGCATAAAATCATCCCACTTTGGGTATAAGGCTTGGAGCTGTGAAGCCCCCATATTATGCATTTTCCCCCAATGTGGGCGACCTCGATAATGCTGAAAAATCGGTTCAATTTCATCAAATAATTGGTTTGGAGCTTGTTTGTGATATTGATGAACTGAAATTGAAATCGAATCTTGCTGATAAAACGGACTCAACCAAATATCATCGCCTTTGACAAAACGAAACTCTACTGGAAAAAATGTTTGTGCTTTAGCATTTTTTAGCGCGGTTAATACTGCTTCTAAACATTCCATACCAGACTCAATTGGAATCTGATATTCCATCTCATTAAACTTTGTTTCGCGTGGAGTCGGAAAAATTTGACTGGACCAATCGACGAATGTGGTGGGTTTGACAAAGACACCTAATAATTTTTGCAATTTTGGATTCAATGCAGGAAAAGATTTCGTCAAACCACAGCATATCGTAAGTAAGGCGTCTTCTGATGGCCATGATAATTTTCTCGGTTGAATATCCTCATCTGTGATGTCGAGTGTTTTTAATATCAATTGGTCTGCGTGTGAAAATGCAAAGCACTCAATATGGCGATGTTGCGTTTTCCAAAGATCGATATTTTCAAAAAATTCGTTAACTGAACAAAGTCGCACATGCTCCTTCAACTTATAACGAGGTTTGTTTTGCATGGTGATCTTGGTGAGTATTCCTAAACTTCCTAAAGATACACGCCCTGCTTCAAAAATATTGGGATTGTCTTGGCGACTACACGTCAGTATATCTCCTGAAGCTGTTAAGAGTTCGAAGGCTTCCACATAAGCAGAAATACAGTGCAAATTCAGACCTGTTCCATGTGTTCCAGTCGATACTGCCCCAGCCAAGCTTTGTTGATCAATATCCCCTTGTTGCATTAAAGACTGTTGTATTGGTTCTAAATATTGATCCAAATTAAACAAACGTGTTCCTGACCAAATATTGGCTTGTGTTAATGCTGTATTTACGTTCTCTACACCAGAAAAATGATCTAAGGACAATAGTGTCGCATCGGTACAAACCAACGGGGTAAATGAATGACCAGCACCTACCACACGAATTTTATGATGGTTTTGAACAATATTTTTTAATTCATCTATACTACTGGGTTTTAAAATATGTTCTGGTTGAGAATGTTGAAACCTAGACCAATTGTTCCATTTTTGCTGATTCATAATGCTGATCCTTTAGCGTACTGCGGTTTTTACACTGCCATGATTTGTTCTCAGGTCTATTTCGTGTTGTGAAATTTTTGTAGGGCGAGTGACTTGATCAAACTTGCGTTGCGACTCATCAATCATTAATTGGCTTGCAAGATATTGAAACTTGTATTGAATTGCAGCATGTGTCCACTGCCCATATAAGGTGTGCGCGCCCTCATAGGCTTGCTCTTGATACTCTTCTTGTGTGGTAATGTATCCCATATAATCATTGCAGTAAGACACTAGAGCCGTGGTTGAAATCATCTGATGAGTTGTCAGTTGCTTTGCCACTGTTTGAATCAAACGCTGCCCTGCTGTCGTGGTAATCTCTCCCGGACAGCACACCAATGCTAATGCACCAATGTGAATAATCTGTAAAGGAATAACACTCGGAACAAGTGGACTGGTCTGAATCGCACCTGCTTTCACTTGTCGATTCATTTCTGCAATAAGAGGATCAACAAAACTCGGGGTGAAATCCAGCGGCTTACCCAATAATTGATTGTCAGGGCTTTCAAGCACAATATCTTTGGGAAATTGAGCGTCATACAATGCTTTATATTTTGCATAATCTGGTGCATTTGGATCTGCTAAACGTTTCTTACGTACTTGCCTTGACAGCAGTGTTAAAATTTTAATGATAGGCTTTGACGCACCTTGACCATCAACGGGTGTTCCGCCCATAAATCCAACACCATGACAAGCAGCACTGGTTCTCATCTTCTCAGACTTTTGACTGAACTCGCTTGGGATTTCAACCTGACTTAAATCAACATAACTCAAAATGGCATCTATACCGCCTTTTAGACACATGCTTCCAATCGCACTTTTATTTTGATTCTCGGAATTTTGAAGATCTATTTTAGTTAAAGCCTTGATGGCTAACTCACTTTGATAGCGCCCATTTTGTTGGGCATATTGATATTCTTTTTCACCTTTGATTCGACTGCGAATTATATTTTGTTTCGGACCATGAAAATGTGGAGATACATCTCCAGCTGTGGCTTGTGCAAATATTGCAACAGGATTTTGCACACCTTGTTGCAATAAATACTCTTCACTCTGTATCGCAGCATATCCCTTGTTATCACCATCATGTGCATTGAGTTGATTACCCAAACAGGTAGCATGTACGCCAAATAATGAGATAAATGCAACAAGTTGCTGATCACGATAAAATCCAATTAATTGCATTTCACGATTTAAAGCAAGATGTGTTTCAGCCTCAGTTCGATGTATCACGTCTGGATTGCGATTATAGGCATCTAATGATCGATTCCATGCGACTGGTGTATCTTGAGGGAATTGACAGGTTTGATAAAAAATTTCTGTTTCTTGTTCCGATTGAATCGCTTGAAGAATACTGGTCAAAGCAGCATTGATCACAGCATTTAAATGCTCAGGAACAAAACCCGGCGTCGGCATATTATATAATGCTTCATAGGCACAGCCACCTGGTCCAGAATGGGTATGCGTCGCCATCAATACCAATCGTTGCGGATTAAATTGTTCGTTCAACTTTTCAGTTAAAGCTTTAACTACACCTTCACGCATTGCATAGGTAATACAACCTAAATCCAAACAGCAAAATAATAGGGGTTGTTCTGAGTCTGAACGGCGAATACTGAAACTTCGTGCAAATAAGGCTGTACGTTTTACATAAGCGCGATGTGACCACATGCCATAACCAAACATGGCATAACCTTGTGGTTGGATTTCAATCTCTTGCTTTGCCCAGCCTACCCTAAACATATATGGTATTCCTTTATCTTTTTTATGTGATACATCAGCAGAACCAGATTGAATATTAATCAAAAATATGCGATACCAGCTAGGGTAAAAGCAACAACAATATGGGGGGCTAAACGGACTTTATGGGCTCACAACAAACGGAATTTAGCAATTCACAATTTTACATCCCACCAATGATACTCACGAGTTTGATTCATTATGGTGAACAACGACATTGGCAATATGCAGATTGGTTTAAATTACACAATCTTGATTTGGAACAGATCCGCCAAGGGCAAGGTTTCGTTGCATTTTCGGAACTTTGTGGCGTTATTCAAGATGCACTCAACTGTACTCAACAAAAGCATTTAGGTTTATTGCTGGGTAGCCATGAGGGTCAAATTTCTATTGGTATTTTGGGTTTTGCAATGCAAGCGTGTAAAACTGTTGCAGAAGCACTGGAAACAGCTTTGCAGTACCACCCTATTTCAGGCAGTGTTTTGGATTTGAGTGTTCATTTGAGTCAAGACTATTGTGAAATCGAGCTGATAGAACGCAGTGATTGTGGTCCACTCAAAGCATTTTTTTGCGATGAAGTTTTTGCCAGCATCATGACCTGTTTAAACATGATGTTAGATCGAGATTATGAACTGATTAGTTTAGAACTGAGTTATGATCATTCTGCTTATTCACAAGATTATCAACGTATTTTTCAATGCCCTATACTTTTTAAAAGCAACAGGAATTTAATTCGATTTCCAAATACCCTATTAGCCAAAACACTTAAAAATCATAGTCCAGTCAACTATCAAATTGCGATTCAAATGTGTCAGCAAGCATTAAAGCAATTTAATCAAATCAACCAACACAGCATAGTTCAGGTATTACAACATTTAATTGAGAGCCATTTGCCAGAGCGTTTTGATATGCACCAAGCTGCACAGCATTTCCATTTAAGCGAACGCCACCTAAGACGCTTACTACTCAATGATGGTCTGAGTTTTCAGCACTTAAAGCAACAAGTCTTAGAAAAAAAAGCCAAACAATGGCTTGAAGACAATCAATCAATCAGCCAAATCAGTTTTAATTTAGGCTTTAGTGAGCTTCGAGAGTTTCGTCGTGCATTCAAGAAATGGACAGGATTTTCTCCAAGTGAGTATAAAAAAACTAAACTCTTAAGTTCAGTTTCTTAGTATTTAAATAGGTAAATATACATACAGTATACACATGTTCCAACAGCCAAAAATTTCTTAAAATATTTATTTAATTCATGTTTTTGAAAATAAACTTCCAACGCTCAACAGGACAACACTATGTAAACATATTTACATTTTACAAATACTCGACTAAAGCATAAATGAATTTTAATCATCTTATGCCTATCTTTTAAGCATGGACATTAGAACAAATAGAGACGGAGCTCAACATGGTCAGTGCATATGACGAATTACCACGCACACCTGCAAATTTTGTAGCATTATCACCTTTACGTTACTTAGAACGCGCTGCTTATATTTATCCTGATCAGGATGCAATTGTTCATGGTCATCGTCATATTTCATGGCGAGAAACTTATCAACGTTGTCGCCAATTTGCGCATCAATTACGAAATCTAGGCATCGAGAAAAATGATACGGTTTCTGTTCTCTTACCGAATATTCCAGCCATGATTGAAGCGCATTTTGCAGTCCCAATGGCTGGCGCAGTATTAAATACCTTGAATACCCGTTTAGATGCCAAAACCATCGCATTTATGCTTGAACATGCTGAAACTAAAGTGCTTTTGGTTGACCCTGAATTTGCGACATTGGCGCAAGAAGCTGTAGGCATGCTGTCTCAGAATATCTATATCATTGATGTTGCTGACGTTGAATATGACAAAAATGACTCTGCTTCTCGCATTGGTCAAATCGAATATGAACAGTGGCTTCAAGGGGGTGATACTGATTTTGAATGGCACTTACCTCAAGACGAGTGGGATGCTATTAGCCTAAATTATACTTCTGGAACTACTGGCAACCCGAAAGGCGTGGTCTATCACCATCGTGGGGCTTATATCAATGCTGCGAGTAATATTATTGCCTGTGGAATGACCCCTCGTTGTAAATATCTTTGGACACTTCCCTTGTTTCACTGTAACGGTTGGTGCTTTGCTTGGACGATCGCAGCAAATGGTGGCACCAATATCTGCTTACGTAAAATTGATCCTGAACTGGTCTATCAACTGATTGATCAATACAAAGTTGATTATTTCTGTGGCGCACCGATTGTTTTGTCAATGTTGATTAACACACCAAAAGATAAGCAAATTAAATTTAAACATCATGTTGAAGTCATGGTGGCTGGTGCTGCACCTCCAGCAGCGATTATTGAGGGTATGCATCATATTGGTGTTCAAGTGAATCATGTTTATGGACTTACAGAAACCTACGGTCCTTCTGCATTATGTGCATCACAAGCCGGATGGAGTGATTTGTCAATTCAAGAGCAAGCTCAATTACATTCACGTCAAGGCGTACCTTATCCTTTGCAAGATGGTATGCGTGTTCTCGATGCAGAAACCATGCAGCCAGTTCCAAATGATGGCAAGACCATGGGGGAAATTATGTTCCGTGGCAACATTGTCATGAAAGGTTATTTAAAAAATACTCAAGCCACTGAAGAAGCATTCAAGGGGGGCTGGTTTCATACGGGCGATTTAGCTGTCTGCCAACCAGATGGTTATGCAAAAATCATGGATCGCTCAAAAGACATCATTATTTCTGGTGGGGAAAATATTTCCTCTTTAGAGGTCGAAGAAATCCTCTATACCCACCCTGCTATTATGACAGCAGCGGTCGTTGCTCAACCTGATCCACGTTGGCAAGAAGTGCCTTGCGCCTTTATTGAGCTTAAGCAAGGCGCAGAAACAACTCCTGAAGAAGTGATTGAGTTTTGCAAACAACATCTGGCACGTTTTAAAGTACCAAAGAGTGTGGTGATTTGTGAGATTCCAAAAACTTCAACAGGAAAATTACAAAAATTTATCTTACGTGACTGGGCAAAAGAACGCGCTGTAGGTGAGTTTCAGTAAGGATTTAAATGTCGTGATTCTCTCTTCATAGAAATCATCTTTGGCTCGTCTAAGCAAAGTGAATGATCTAAAAGAGAGGACACGATAAGCCCTGATGATAGACTAAGCGACTCCGATAGGTTGATGATTTTTTAGTCCCTTGTTTTATACGATAAAATACTAAGCCATGAATAAATTACGTACAGAAATAGAACCCGACTTCGAAACGGCACAACAACTTTATCCGACTGTGCTCGAATTAATTGCAAATTACACCCGCTTTTGTGATGAATTCGGTGATGAAGACTCCGTGGAATATCAAAAACTCAGTGAAAAACTTACACAAATCACCCTTAAAGATATCAACCAATATGATCTCTGGGAGTGGTGGGAAGCCGAAGGAATTGAAAACTTAAGCTTTGATATTTGCCTACCCGAGCCTAAAATCATTAAGGATATTTCAAAACAAGAACTAACTGAAATTGTACAACGTATTAAAAAATCAGATTTTACGACTCAACATAAAAATAATTTTATTCATTCTTTTTATATTCGCACCGTCTTTCCGGGTGGTTATTTCTATAATTTTTTAAAACTCAATTTTAAATATTTTCATCATCGCCTATTTCAGCGTAATAAAGATCAGAATGGTAAATACTTTGAATATTCAACTGAAGAAATTGTAGAACAACTCTGGGCTAAAAAATCTAAATAATGCTCAACTATTTTAAAAATTCTATGAGTAACTGATGTTACGCACTTGATTGAAATTAAGTAGGTGAAAAAGAAAAAGCTAAATTTACACGACGGAGTCTTACAGCCAAAGTTTAAATTTATGGAATAGCCTTCGGCTCAAGGTACTTTTGTTTTGGCATGAGGAGCAAAGCTCCGCAAGGGCAACCATCTTGAGCAGCGACATCGCTGCTCACCGCAGAACTCGTTCACTATCGTCAAAATATTCAAAGTTTCGCAGAAACTTTACTTATTAGAAGGAGTCCTGCCTCAAGCAATTGCGGATGACGTTTCCGCGTACCCACATTCTTCTAGCTCCAACATTTAATTTTAGAGTTACTGCGTAACATCAGTGAGTAAATGTAATGGCTTGTTCTCATCACAAAATCAGCATAAAACACCGTTTTTTATAAAACTCTTCATTACTTGAATAGTTTAGTTATTTTGTAGCCAACCTTCATCTAATAGCATCTACTTTTACAGTCATTTTATTGGACACAACTTTTTACGATTTTGACTATTTGTATCCATATTTTTCAATGAAAACTGTTTACACTCAATGCACTTACAAGTTTCAAGCTATTTTTCTTTGACTTTACAGTCACAGAGAAATAACCATGAAATACTTGTACGTCACTATAAGATGTTGCACGATGTAGCAGAACAAATATGTGTCATAGAAGACACACATCGTATTTATGAAGATTATAAATCTGGTTTAACCAGTATTGAGGAAACCGATATGCCACAATACAAAGCACCCTTACGTGATATGCACTTCGTTTTGCATGAATTATTAAATGCAGAAGAACATTACGCTAAACTCCCTGCGTTCCAAGAAACCGTAAGCCGTGAATTGATTGATCAGTATTTAGAAGCTGGCGCGGATTTCTGTGAAAACGAACTTTCTCCTTTAAACCAGATCGGTGATCGTGAAGGCTGTAAATGGGATGATGGTGTTGTGACTACACCAACAGGCTTCAAAGCAGCTTATGACAAATATGTAGAACTCGGTTTCCCTTCTCTTTCAGTTCCTGAAGAACATGGTGGTCAAGGCTTACCAGGCTCATTAGCAACAGCTATTTCAGAAATGGTAGGTTCAGCAAACTGGGCATGGGGCATGTATCCTGGTCTTTCTCATGGTGCGGTTCGTACTATCGAACACCATGGTTCTGCTGAACAAAAAGCAACGTATTTGCCTAAACTGGTTTCAGGTGAATGGACAGGTACAATGTGTCTAACAGAATCTCATGCAGGTTCTGACCTTGGTATCATCCGCTCTAAAGCTGAACCACAAGCAGATGGTAGTTATGCAATTTCTGGCGAGAAAATCTTCATTTCAGCTGGTGAGCATGATATGGCTGAGAACATTGTTCACATTGTTCTTGCTCGTTTACCAGGCGCTCCTAAAGGCACCAAAGGAATTTCATTATTCATCGTACCAAAATTCAATGTCAATGCGGATGGCTCTATTGCAGACCGTAATGGCGTTCGTTGTGGTTCAATTGAACACAAAATGGGTATCCATGGTAATGCCACATGTGTGATCAACTTTGATAATGCGAAAGGCTTCTTGATTGGACCAGAAAATAAAGGTCTACACTGCATGTTCACCTTTATGAACACTGCACGTATCGGTACAGCGGTTCAAGGTTTAACAGCATCTGAATCATCTTTCCAAGGCGCACTTGCCTATGCCAAAGATCGTCTAGCAATGCGTTCACTTTCTGGTCCAAAATCACCAGAGAAAGAAGCAGATCCAATCATCGTTCACCCTGCTGTACGCAACATGCTTATGACGCAAAAAGCATTTGCTGAAGGCGGTCGTGCACTGGTTTACTTCTTGTCTCAATATGCAGATATCGTTGAACAAGGCGTTACTGAAGAAGATCGTAAATTCGCTGACAACATCTTGTCTTTATTAACACCAATTGCAAAAGCATTCTTAACTGAAACAGGTTCAGAATCAGCGAAACATGGTGTACAAGTCTTTGGTGGTCACGGCTTTATTTCTGAACACGGTATGGAGCAAATTGTACGTGATACACGTATCTCTTGCTTATACGAAGGGACGACTGAAATCCAAGCACTTGATTTGCTAGGTCGTAAAGTATTGGGAACTCAAGGTGCAATGTTGAAAGACTTCACCAAGATTATCCATAAGTTTGCAGAAGCAAACAAAGACAATGCTGATCTAAAAGAATTTGTTGAACCATTGGCTGCTCTGAACAAAGAGTGGGGTGATTTAACCATGCAGATCGGTATGAAAGCTATGCAAAACCCTGATGAAGTGGGTGCTGCAGCAGTAGATTACTTATACTTCTCTGGCTATGTAACACTTGCATTCTTGTGGGCGCGCATGGCGCTTGTTGCTCAACAGAAATTAGCTGAAGGTTCTACCGAAACTGGCTTCTACAACGCAAAAATCAAGACTGCTCGTTTCTACTTCAAAAAGATTCTTCCACGTGTTCGCTCACATGTAGATGTGATTGCAGGTGGCTTAGATCCTTTGATGTCATTAGATGCTGAAGATTTTGCATTCTAAATAGAATGTCGAATTAGACATTAAAAAAACTGTACTCAAGAGTGCAGAAATAGAGAAAGGACGGTCATAGCTTTGACAGTCCTTTTTCTTTATAAATAGACCGTAATTTTACTTAGATCATCTAACAACATTCATCATTGTTGATTAGACTGGTCTGAGTCTACAGATTCAAACAATAAACAGGTGAACGAACATGCCAATTTATAATGCGCCACTTGCAGATATGAAATTCATTCTGAATGACGTTTTCAATGCAGAGCAATTCTGGCAAGCCAATGAAAAGCTTGCACATGTTGATGCAGCAACGGCTGAAGCGATTTTAGAAGAAATGGCTAAATTTGCTCAAAATGTTACGCTTCCACTCAACCGTACTGGTGACGAAGAAGGCGCACATTATGAAAATGGCAAAGTAACGACACCTGCTGGCTTTAAAGAAGCTTTCCAACAATACGCTGAAGGTGGTTGGATCGGTTTAGGAGCAGATGAAGAATGGGGCGGTCAGGCAATGCCGAAAATGCTGACTGTACTTGCAGACGAAATGCTATTTGCAACCAACCCTTCTTTCATGCTCTACCCGCTTCTTTCTGTGGGTGCTGGTATGGCGTTAAACAGCTATGCCTCTCAAGAGCAAAAAGAAACCTATTTACCTAAAATTTATTCAGGTGAATGGTCTGGCACCATGTGTCTAACTGAACCACATGCAGGTACGGATTTAGGGATCATCAAAACTAAAGCCGAACCAAATGAAGATGGTTCGTACAACATTACGGGTACGAAAATCTTTATTACTGGTGGTGACCATGATTTAGCTGAAAATATCATTCACCTTGTTTTAGCAAAAACACCGAATGCTCCAGCAGGTTCACGTGGCATTTCGCTGTTTATCGTACCTAAATTTATTGTCAATGCAGATGGTTCATTAGGTGAACGCAATACAGCTGGTCCTGGTTCAATTGAGCACAAAATGGGAATCAAAGCCTCTGCAACATGTGTCATGAACTTTGACGCTGCCAAAGGTTACTTGGTCGGTAAAGAAAACGAAGGTTTAGCTGCAATGTTCGTGATGATGAATTACGAACGTCTGTCGATGGGTATTCAAGGTCTTGGTGCTTCTGAATACGCTTATCAAAATGCAGCTCAATATGCGACTGATCGTCTGCAAGGTCGCAGCGCAAATGGTGTTCAATCTCCAAACAAACCGGCAGACAGCATCCTTGTTCATGGTGATGTACGTCGCATGTTATTGAATGCACGTGCCAATAATGAAGCATCTCGTGCCTTTGCTGTATATGTTGGGCAACAACTCGACATTACTAAGTTTTCTACTGATGCCGAAGCGATAGCAAAAGCCAATAATCGAGTTGCACTATTAACCCCAATTGCGAAAGCCTATTTAACTGATACTGCTTTTGATGCAGTAATTGATGCGCAAATGGTTTTCGGTGGTCACGGATTCATTCGTGAATGGGGCATGGAACAATGCGTACGTGATTTACGTATTGCCCAAATCTATGAAGGTACAAACGGCGTACAATCACAAGATTTGATCGGTCGTAAAACCATTAAATGCAATGGCGAATTTATTGCCGAATATATTGCTGAAATCCGTGATTTCGCTAATGATTTAGACACAGATCTTAACTTCATCAAAGATGCAACCTTAGACGTTGCGACTGAAGTGGACATGATCACTCAGCACATTTTAGAACGTGCCAAAGAAAATGCAGATTTCGCTAATGCTACTGCTGTGGACTATCTACACGCTGTAGGCTTGTTAAGCTTTAGCTATATGTTTGCACGCATTGCCAATGCTGCAAAAAATAAAGATGGTCAGTTCTACCAAGATAAATTGGCATTAACGCATTACTTCATTCAACGTATTTTGCCTGATTTACATGCACGTATTGCAAAAATCAAAGCAGGTGCAGAAGTATTAATGAACTTCAGTGAAGACTATTTTACGACGCAAGCTTAAGTTCAAAATGAATTGAAGCCAGTAATCAAAACGTCCGATTCATCGGGCGTTTTTCATTGATCATTCATTCAAGTAGTTTTGGATCTGGAAATGGTAATTTATCCTGAGACTCGCTAGGCATTGCAACCCATTTACCTTTGTCTTGGTAAAAATCAGATTGTGTTTCATTGGTTGCAGCGCCTAACTTGACTGAAATCGTACATGCAATTTGTTCTGGATGTGTAGGATTTACAGCAGGAATACATGTACCTAATTTTATTTCTGAAATCATTGCGCCGATTTCTGTTCCCAACAACTCAGCTGTGGCTTGTTTTGCTTCTGCAACTGTAGGGACTTTGATCGTATCAGCACTCGAAAACTGGCTAAATAATAGAATATTGAAACATGCAACTATGCGGGTTATTTTCATCTTTTCTATCCGTTGATCATTAACATTTAATTTAAAAAATTATCGACATCACAATCTAACATGACTGAATATTAATGACTTTACACTATTGGTTTGTCTTGTATTGAGACGATACAAGAATTTTCACTGATTCCACCATAGTGAAAAGTTTGTTTTATTTTGATTGAATTTATAATGAAAGACGATTTTATCAAATAGCTGATCACGTGAACTTTATTTTCAACTTGTAATCATAGATCCTACTCTTTAAGTTGCTGAAACAAATCCATGATAAAAACAAAATAAATATAACTTTGATGTGCATGAAATTTGCATGATGTTTAATTCACAATACAACATAGAAATGGAGGAAGTTATGAACAAAGATCCACGTATAGAAAAAATAGAAAACCTCCTCGATAAATTAGGCAATATTGCCGTAGAAGCTTTTCACTATATTGCCCTATTTATCATCGGTTGTATGATTGCATGGTCCGCAGTGCATACCATCATCGAAATTTTGACTGTAAAACAATACGCCAGCATTGATGATATTTTACTCTTATTTATTTACCTAGAATTAGGGGCAATGGTGGGGATTTACTTTAAAACCAATCACATGCCTGTGCGTTTTTTAATTTATATCGCGATTACAGCACTGACTCGATTATTGATTTCAGATATCCAACATGACCATAAAGCGGATATTGATTTGGTGATTATTACAGGTTCAGTTTTAATTTTGGCAATTGCAATCTTGATTGTACGTTATGCATCTTGGACTTATCCCTCTGTGATTCGAGATAAACATAGTGAAAAACCATTGGCACATGGAAAAACGCCACGACCCGAAGATGATGAGTTAGCCTAACATCAAATTTCTTTATCTATATCTGAAATAAAACCTTCTCAGCGTTGTGAAATCAACATCAAATTTGATTCACATCGCCAAAGAAGGCTGCAATCATGTTTAGATTAGTGTGTTCACATTTCATTTCCAAACATAATCCATAGTAAACAGAATTAACGGTCATTCGGCACTTGTAAATAACGTCCACTTTCAAAAATCCAATGCATTCCAACCTGGGGATCAGGTAAACCATAACGACGCCAATCACTAATTAACGTGTAATGCGAGCTTTCAATCTGACCACCCTCTCCATTCACATAACCATAACTATTGCCTGAATACTCTGTTCGTGTTGGAAACTGATGGTTATAAATAATCGTCACACCATTTTGTGGTGGATAATTTGGATAGGGTTGATTTGGATGAGGATAAGGTCGATTTGGATAGCTTGGATAAGATGGATATGGTCGCGGGTATTGTGGACGGACAGGAATTTCCTGCGTCATTTGTCGACCATATTGATCTGTGTATTTGTACGTCGTGGTCGGATATTTCTTTTGAGGGCGTTCAACACTGCGATAGTTGCCCCAATCTTTACCATCTGCCCATGTCGTTGCCGAAACACCTGAAAGCATCCACATCAAGACACTTAAACTGAGTATCTGTTTCATTTCAACCTCCAAAGTTCAGCAGATAGATTATTTTAATACATCATTCCAGAGAAATTATGGATAAATAACAAGCATTATTTATCTTGTTTAATTGTTTATACATCAACTTGGGCAAATTCTGACATCAATCTGATAAAATATGATTTTAATCTGATGAGTGCTGTATTGTGGCTGAACTGTGCTTTGACCGTTTACATCAATTTTTTTGCAAAGTCCCAAGTGTGCAAGAAGCATTTATTGATAGCTATGGTTCAGATGGTAAACAGGCTTGGTGGTTCAAGTTTCAAATTAATATTGACCATCCACTCGCATGGCAAACTGTACAAGAACTGGGTCATGTTTTAAATTACATTTCTAAAAATGAACGACTTCCTACTCAGTTTCTACCTGTTTCACCACCGCCCTATATGAATGGTGAAGCAAAGCAGTTTTTAGCCTGGGTCATTCAATGTAATCATTCAGACTTTTCTCCAGATGTGGTCTGTGATTGGTTAGAAGCACGTTTACCCAAGCCGGTAGATGACCTTGAAAAATGGAAAATAAAGACCGATTTACATGAGTTGGATCAAGTCTCTGATCAGGATTTGGATCAGATTATTCCGCCAAATCCATAATCTGTGTAAAATTCTGAGAACCGAATCTATCTTTTTCGGTTCTTAGATTCGGTTTCAGCTTGCTCACTATCATTATTCAAACTTTTCATCAGACCACTGAGGTTATTATTGAATTGCGCACGCATCTGAATATAGGTTTTAAGCTTTCTCGCTTTAACGGGGTCTTTCGTTGTTCCCTTACCTGTTTGATACGCCTCTAAAGCTTTGCTTTGCGTATCTTCCTCAGATGATCCGTTTTCATAAGCTAAAACCGCCCAACGATAATCCTCAGGCTGATCCATAATACGCGCAAGATTATCCATTGCATTGACTGATCCTAATTCCGCAGCCTGCTTAAAATATTTTTGGGCAAGCACTTCATCGTAATCTTCATTTTCTTCATTGAAATACCAAACACCAAGATAATTTATTGCTTCAGGATCGTTTTGGGCAGCCGCTTTCTTTAAATAATCTAATCCCTTGTGAATATCTTTTTGATCTTCATCATTCACCAATAAATAATCAGATCCAAGCTCGGTTAATGCAACATGATTATTGAGTAAAGCCGCTTTGCTATACAAATCTTGCTTATCTTTATCTGTGTCTTTTTTTAATGCGAGCATCAAATATGCATCACTTGCCCCTTTGGCAGCTTGTTTTTCATAGTGTGCTAAAATTGAATTTTCTAGTTGCTTAATCTCCTTGTCTGATAAATATGAGTCTGAAGCATAATCATCAAGTAATTTGATTTTTGCATTAATATCGCCTTGATTAGAACGTTGCTGAAGCATTTTAAAATAAGCTAAATCACTGTCTTTATAAGCTCTTGCATAGTCTTGTTTAGTCTTTGCCCCCAGTCTTTTTAATATTTTCTCTGGACAATTTTGAATCAGCGCTCCAGCTTTTAATGTGTCTCCTTTTTGGACTGCCTGAAATAACCACTGACACTGTTCATCACTATACCCGTCAGCATCATTATCCAATGCATAAACTAAAGTACGCATTGCACCTGTATCACCTTGTTCAGCAAGTTTTAAAATTTTCGGGCGAATTTTTAATAAATTTTGCTTAATATCGTTAGAAATACCAAAGCCTTCAGCCACTTCTGCTTCTAAATCCAATGATAAATAGGCATCAAAATTTCCACGCTGTGCAGCTTCTAAGCGTAATTTTTTATATAAATGATTATTTTCAGGTAAAAACCGATAATCTGCTGAATTAGAATAATACTTCGCAAGTAAAAAGTAAGCTTCTGCATCTCCTTGATCGGATGCCTGTTGAAGTAATTGAATTGCTTTATCCGTATTGATTAAAACAGTTGGGCTACCTGTTTGCAATATTTTTGCTTGAGTTAATAAAGGATTTTCAGCAAAACTCAATGGTGAAATAATAAGGCTAAATGTAAAAAGGGATTTTAAAAATGAAGTTTGTAAAGTTCTCATAAAAAGCTCAGCTTTGTTATTAAAATATACTCAGCTGAAGATTATGTACCGAAAACCATTCATTTCGGTACATATTTTTTTAAAAGGTGGATAAACCACTCCACTCCATAAATCGGTAAACTCCATATTTCAGTTTCGAATCATCCGCATATTTGCTGTAATCCACACTCATTTGACGACCATTGAGATTTGACCAAGCTGTATTAAAATACTGTTCAGCATCAATAAATACTTGCTGCTGTGGATTGCCTAAGACCCGTAAATCGGTTTCTAAATTATAGTTTTTCAAATTACGTGCGGTAAAATTGGCTGAACCTAAAATCAACTCTGCTGATTGTGCGTTGCGTTTTACAATCATCTTACTATGGCATTGCTCGCCTTGTGTATTACACCAACGGACATCAATACCTTCATTATGTAATTCTGAAGCAACCTGTCGATTTGGAATACCATTTTTCTGACGACCAAAAGCGTCTTTATTGGGGTCGAGTAAAATTCTTAATTTTACCCCACGTTGTTTTGCAGCAATCAATGCTTGAACAATCTTGCGCTCAGATAAATAAAACATCGCTAAGTCAATTTGATCATTGGCTTTTGCAGATGCCAGCATGTTTAAAACTGCCTCATAAATCGCTTTTTCAGTCAGCACTTGCACTTGAGGAGCATTTGGGTTTTCTGGCAATTTCCCAAAAACAATAAACGGTGTATCTGCACCAGATAAATGCGCAACAGCTTGTTCTGATGTCAAAAGATCTGTTGCGATCGCACCATTAACCAACAAAGCAACATTGGAGTGGCGAGAGCTTCCATCATGCGGGTTGGCAGAAGTGACTAGCGTTTTCCAGCCTTCATCCGTATCCACGACTATGGTTTTACGATGATTGGCTTTAAAATTAAATAAGTTTAAATAACTACGTACAGTGATTTTTTCTTTACCGAAAGGATTGTTCAACCATCCTTTTTCAGGATTATTTCCAATATCCTGACAACACAGATACCAAATCCCAGACCATGCTGGATTCGAAGCTCGTAATGGCGTTAAATTGGTTTCGATGACCTCAATTCCCCCCAAGCGTAATTGCCGATATTGTTCAGGTTGAATACCACCATACACCGAATTAATTGGATCAGTAATAAACTTAATTTCCAATGCTGGATTCACAACTTTCTGATTAACTAAAGCTTGCGTCAACTGTTGAGTTAATGCACGTTGCTGAACTTTTGATTCACCTACTTCGCTATTAAACAAAAACATATCTATGACAATCGTGGTTTTTGCTTGTTTAATCAATTGTAAGACTTGATCAAAAATATGCTGATCAAGTTGTTGTTTACCCTGTGCATCAATATAGGTTTCATCGGCAATGAATTTCACATCTGCATGACGCAAAGGTCCAGTAAAATTTAAACCTTTCGGCATTGGTTTATAGGTGTGGTAAATCGCTGATGCGAGATAACCCAAAGCCAACACACTCAAAATAATGCCGAAATAGCGACGTTTTGACCAATTCAGCTTGCTGTGAATTCTATTAAAGATACGCATAAAAAAGACCTAGACTAATTCAGGGTCTGTACAAGTGATCAATCACTTACGTTTAAGTAAAGATTGATCAATCATGAACAGACCCTTAGAGCCTAGGTCGAATTCCTTTATTTTTCAATAACGATTTGGTGAATGAGAATAAATAACTTAGAACTTATAGTCCATTCCTATCACAAAGTTACGTCCAATTTGTGGAATGTTCGCTAAGAAAGAAGTGTGATTATATACTTTCTCATCTAACAGATTGTTTGCTTTAAAGAATATTTTTGCTTCTTGCTGATTTGACATTGGGTATTTATAAGCCAATCCGACATTCACCATATTATAACCTTTGGTCTCTTGCTCATAAGACGCAAATTTGTCTTGGTTAAATACATGCGAATATTCAGCAGAGCCAGACCAATGATCGTCAAAGTCAGCATTTACACGTGCACCTAAACGCCCTGCTGGAACACGTGGAGCATTTTCATCTTCGATTTTGCCACGAACATAATCACCAAACAAACTGGTGTTATAGACTTCATTCCATTGATATGCAACTTCACCTTCTGTACCGTAGAACTTGGCTTTGTCTTGGCTATATTTAATTAAACGGAAGTTTTCATATTGATCTAGCGTTTTGGCATAAATATAGTTGTCAAACCAATTGTGGTATACATGCACATGATAGCTGAGCTTGTCATTGTCAAAATGTAATCCGAGTTCAACGTTGTTTGACTTTTCTTTATCTAGATTTTCATTGCCCAATTCATATGTATTGGTTGCATAATGTTTACCATCCGCATAAAGCTCTTGCGCCAAAGGTAACCGTTCTTGATGAGAACCAGTTAAAGAGAGCGTGTAATTCGGTGAGAAAGCCCAATTTACAGCACCTGAATATGAGAATGCATTTCCATTGAAATCTTTTTGTTCAGAATTGACATCGACAGTTTGGTGATCAAAACGGGTACCCAATTCAACATGGAAATCACCAAATTGACGGTGTTCTAAGCCAAACAGACTATATTTTTGTGTCTTATTTGGAGCAAGAACAGCTTCTTCTCCAGTAATATCTAGCTTTTGTTGGCTTGCTTGTACACCCCAAACACCTTCCCATGCAGCAACGGGATTATGTACCAATTCGACACGACCTTCATAGCCTTTGCTCTTGAACGTTGTCATTGGCGTACCATCTTCAATTTCATCATGCTTGTAGTCTGTATAACTTGCCTGCGCTCTGAGTTTCTTGAAGCCCGCAAATGGCTCATTTAACTCAGAACGGAAATCATAGCGATCCGTTTTCATATCAATCCATGGACCGGCTTCTGCATGATCATGACCCTCTTCACCATGATCATGTCCAGCATGATCATCGTCATTTCCATCATCATGCGCACCACAATGTAATGATAAACCATGCAAATGGCATGATTCATACTCATGACTGTGTCCAGGCAAACCATACTGATCTTTACGATTACTATAAGAAATTCCGGCGAAACCACGCTCACCAATCCATGACAAACCGACGTTGACATTATCCGATTCTGAGAAAGTATTGCCTACACGACGTTCTTTCATTGTATGTGCGTGATCACCATGCTCCTCTGTGACCATATAGTCTGGCGTAATGTAATCATTCGCATCACGTTTTAATCCTTCAACTCGCAAAGCCACATTTGAACCCAGTCCAACGGTGACGCCTGCATGTGCCATTTTTTCATCATTGCCTGTGTTATAACGAAGTCCCACATTCCCTTCATAACCATTTTCAGGCATTGCAGTTGGGATTTTGCTATCAATCACATTGACTAAACCACCGACTGAACCTGCACCATAAAGTAATGTGGACGGTCCACGAACAATTTCTACTTTTTGTGCAAGCTGTGGATCTACAGTGACAGCATGGTCTGGCGATAAACTAGAAACATCCATCGTTTCTGTCGCATTTTGTGTAACTTTTACACGAGCCCCTTCCTGACCTCGAATGACTGGACGGCTCGAACCTGTACCAAATGTATTAGAGTAAACCCCTAACTCATCTTTCAGCGCTTCCCCCAAAGTTGTTCCTGATTGTTGTAATTTTTCACGTGAAACAGTTTCATCTGCAGCACCAAAATCTTGGCTAGAAGGAACCAGTGGATGACCAACAACTGTAATGGTTTCTAATTGTTGTGGATTTTTCTCTGTATTGGTCTGATCTTCTGCCCAAATAGAGGTCGAAATGATCGCTGTTATTGAAAGTGTCAGTACGCTTTTAGAAAAAGACATGAGGTGCTCTCGAAGCTCGATGTTTTGAATTTATGTTATATTATAACATTTCAATATTTTTGCAATAAAAAAAGGAAATCAAAATCGATTTCCTTTATGTAAAAGCTAAAATTAATTTACTTTCATAAGCTTATGAATATAGATAAAGCTCATAAGTGAGGCAACGATCCAGTAAAAAACATAGGTGGTATTTTGAAAAAATAAATAATACTCGGTCAATCCACTACACATATAATAAATTACAAATAATGCACCCGTAATTGCTAAATTTTTTATTAATCCATCTTTAACAAAAATATTCTTTATAAAATAAATCAAAGCCACCAAGAAAGTCATCAATAAACCAATCAATCCAACCAAACCATTGGCAGCCAATTCATGAAAATAGATACTGTGCATGTGTTGAAAACAATGAGGTAAATCACCACGTTCATAGAGACGACAATTTTCAGCTTCAATGTCGTACATTCCAATTCCAGTGAAGGGCTTGGATTTAAACATTTCAATTGAATTTCCCCAAAGGAATAACCTAATTCCCGAGCTATTTTGATAGTTATTATTTCGAATATTAAGTGAATCTGATTGAAAATTTTCAACCCTTTGCAGTAATGGTGAGTTTGGAATAATCATATTGATCCCCACAAAACAAATCACCAAGCTCAACATTAAAATAATTTTTTTAAGTTGCGTCTTAGCATAAAAAACAACTAAGAAAGCAAAGACAAAAAGTAGCCCAACCCACGCACCTCGAGTACCATGAAGGATTAAAAGAAACATGCAGAGTAAACTGGTAATTAAATATAAATACGATTGTTTACCCTTTGAATAAAATGAATAACAGAGCAACAATATTGTAAGAGAAATAAAGCCGATGTCATAACTAATCACTGGATTAAAAAAGATACTAAAAAGACCTCGATCAAACTCTAACATTATCCCCCAATACAATAAGTATGGTGTCAAAAATAAAATAACAAGAAATAATATCCGATAAAAATATTCAGCATTAAAGTGACTTTTATAATAAATTGTGGGTAAAAAAATAAATGGAATAAACCAAATATACTGATTGGTAATTTTCTTATAAGTACTTAATAAATTTTCAGGAACTGAATCGAGTCGAAAAAGTAAATGATTTAACAATGTGACACTGATTGAGCCTATACAGCAAAATGCGATAAGGTAAAAATTTGGTTTTATCACCCTGCCTTTTATAAAAAAATAAATAAAAATCAAAATAAAGGCGATAGAAACATTCCAATGCCTAAAATTATCATTAAAAATATAATGAAAAAATACAGTAAAAAAAAGAATCGAAATTAAAAAAATAAGTTTCTTATCTTTTATCATTAAATAATAACTTTCTAACATTGACACTTTAGATCTACACAATTTTTTGTAATATTCTACTTTGAAATTACATTTAATTCATTGATAGACACATGAAATTAACCAATAATTTTTTACCATAAGTTGTAACCACCTATTTTCAATGCCTTTTACACTGTCTCATGCTGTTTTAGCGCCACCACTGTCTAAACTTTCAGGTAATCGTTTACCAATTGCCGCACTCGCAATTGGCACAATGACGCCTGATTTATATCGTGTGCTAGTACAAACTGAAATCCATTTAAATCATCAGTTTAAAGGTCTAATTTATCCAGATTTGTGTGTTGGATTGTTATTTTGCCTATTGTGGTATGTACTGTATCGCCCCTTATTGTTCAAGTTTTTGGGGCTTTCTAAGCCACTTAATGTCCATTCAGCTTTAAGTTTCTTTAAATTTTTGTTCTGGATGATATTGGCGATTCTATTAGGAACTGCTACCCATATTATTTGGGATGGTTTAACACATTTAGATTTTAGAACTTTTGCTTTTAACGACTTTTTAGCGCAACCTGTCTCAATCCTTGACCATATTTACCCAATGCATAAAGTCCTACAAATCGGTTGTTCAGTTGTTGCTTTACCATTCTTATTCTGGATGGGACTCCACTATTTTTTTAAATATAGAAGTTCTGAACCACTTAACCGCAAAGTATTCATTTTCTGTCTATCTTTATTTGCAATTTCATTCTTTAGTGGCTGTCTTTATTACATTCATACAGCAAATGAAAGTGGCATAATTCCCCAACAAACAGATCTTTATGTACTGATTGGTTTCTTTATGAAAGTTTTTACTCAAGCTTCCATGATCTGCTTTAGCTTAGGTTGCTGTCTTTTTCTGTATTTAAATCATAAAAAATATTTTGACTCAGTTTAGAGTCTGTTGACACGTCACAAATACATGCTTGCATTGTCAATAGACACTAAATACTTTCGTTTAAGCTTTGCAGGTTGAGTCAGCAAAATTTCACACAAATTGGCTTAAATTCATCAGGCAATGTTGTAGTTTTTAGCACAAGTCCTTGTGACTCATCGCCCAAAGAGGCATAATCTCACATTACATTTTTAGGCGATGCGCTGTTTACGTATTCGCTTCCTTAACCCATATAGTTGGATTTCTAACGCTATGATGCGAACTCATTATTGCGGTTCTTTAACCGAAGCTCAAATTGACCAAACTGTAACCCTGTGTGGTTGGGTACATCGTCGTCGTGATCACGGTGGTGTAATTTTCCTTGATATGCGTGATCGTGATGGTCTCGTTCAAGTGGTCATTGATCCTGATACACCAGAAGCATTTTCAACCGCTGATAAAGCACGTTCAGAATATGTATTAAAAATAGTTGGTCGTGTACGTCGTCGTTACGAAGGTACTGAAAATGCCAATATGGTGAGCGGTCAAATTGAAGTTTTAGGTAAAGAAATCGAAGTTCTTGCTGCATCTGAAACCCCACCATTCCCATTGAATGATGAAAATGCCAACATTTCTGAAGAAATTCGTCTGAAATATCGCTTCCTTGATATTCGTCGTCCAGAGATGATTGATCGCTTACGTTTCCGTTCTAAAGTAACAACATTAATTCGTAACTACTTAGACGAACATGGTTTCCTTGATGTTGAAACACCTATTTTAACACGTGCTACTCCAGAAGGTGCACGTGACTATTTAGTACCAAGCCGTGTTTCAAATGGTAGCTTCTATGCTCTTCCACAATCACCACAATTATTTAAACAATTGTTAATGGTTGGCGGTGTAGATCGTTATTACCAAATCGCTAAGTGTTTCCGTGACGAAGACTTACGTGCAGACCGTCAGCCAGAATTCACTCAAATCGACATCGAAACATCGTTCTTAAACGATGACGATATTATGGATTTGATGGAAGGCATGACTGTGAAGATGTTCAATGAACTTCTTGGCGTGAAATTCGATAAATTCCAGCGTATGACTTATGCAGATGCAATGCGTGACTATGCATCAGATAAACCAGATTTGCGTATTCCTTTGAAACTTGTAGACGTTGCCGACATGATGCAAGACGTTGAGTTCAAAGTGTTTGCAGGCCCAGCTAAAGATCCTAAAGGTCGTATTGTTGCACTACGAGTTCCAGGCGCAGGTTCTTTACCACGCAGCCAAATTGACGAATATACAAAATTTGTTGGTATCTATGGTGCAAAAGGTTTGGCTTATATTAAAGTCAATGAACTTGAAAAAGGTGTTGAAGGGCTACAGTCACCTATCGTTAAATTTATCGAGCCAATCGTACTCGATCTATTAAAACGTGTTGGTGCTGAAAATGGTGATATCGTATTCTTCGGCGCAGATAAAGCCAAAGTCGTAAATGATGCAATGGGTGCATTACGTATCAAGATCGGACATGACATGAACATGTCGACTTGTGAGTGGGCACCGCTTTGGGTGGTTGACTTCCCAATGTTTGAAGAAACTGATGATGGTAAATGGACCTCTGTTCATCACCCGTTCACACTACCAAAATCAAGTGTTGAAGAGGTGAAAAACAATCCAGGTCAAGCACTTTCAGTCGCTTACGATATGGTACTTAACGGTACTGAAATTGGTGGCGGTTCACTTCGTATCTATACTTTAGAAATGCAAAAAGCGATTTTTGAAGCATTAGGTATTGGCGAAGAAGAAGCTGAAGAGAAATTTAGCTTCTTATTAAATGCATTAAAATTCGGTGCGCCTCCGCATGGTGGTTTAGCATTTGGTCTTGACCGTTTGGTTATGTTGATGACAGGTTCATCTTCGATTCGTGATGTGATTGCATTCCCGAAAACCAAAACAGCTGAATGTCCACTTACACAAGCACCTGCACCAGTAGAACCAAATCAATTACGTGATCTTGGTATTCGCTTACGTGAAAAAGCTAAAGTTGAAACCAAAGAAGCTTAATTCTTTATTCAGCATGAAAAACCCTGTTTTTTAACAGGGTTTTTTATTTTTAAGTAGCATCTTATTTATTTAGGTTCGAATTGAGATAAATTCTCATAAATGGCATAATGAGCAGGTTAACTTTTAAGGTGAAAACCGATGGCTATGCGTCCTAATGTACTTCGTCATACAATCATTATCATTGTATTTTCAGTGGTTCAATGGGGATTCATGCGTTATATTCTCAATCACCAGTTATTTAACTTAGATACTTATCAACGTATTCTCTATTTCAGTATGAGTAGTTTTATTGCTGGTTTTTTTATTATTGTGGCACTGATCTATTTGGTGTTGAAAGGCAATGCTGATCGCGATTAATTTCTAATCCATGTATAACTTACTTAAAAATTTTTCTCGTTTGCCTTTAAGCATGATTCAAACTATTGCGAGAGGAGTAGGAAGTTTATTATTTATCAGTAACTCCTCAGCAAAACGAATTACAGAAATCAATATACAAGCTGCCTATCCTATGCTTGAAGAACGGCAACACCAGGCATTGATTAAAGCCAGTTTGAAAAGTCAGTGCATGACCTATGTAGAGTCGATCAAAGTTTGGGGCTCTCCTCCTGAATTTGCCTTAAATCAAATCAAACAAGTACATAATGCTGAAATTTTTCTCAATGCGTTAAAAAATCCCAATGGAACTTTAGGTGTTGTTCCTCATTTTGGGAATTGGGAATTGATGAATGCTTGGGTGAACCAGCACACACATCCTGTCATTATGTATAAACCGAGTAAAAATAAAGATCTAGACCGATTTATGCTAGAGTCTAGACAACAACTCAAAGCAACATTAGTTCCCACAGATGATACGGGTGTACGTGCTTTATTTAAACACTTAAAACAAGGTGGCTTTTCAGCCATACTTCCAGATCATATTCCCAAAGAATCTGGCGGTGTATATTCGGACTTTTTTGGACAAAAGGCTTTTTCATCAACCTTACTGTCTAAACTAGCAGCGAAAACCCAATGTTCTGTGGTTGGACTCACCTGTATTCGTCGTGCAGATTACGCTGGTTTTGATTTGCATTTTACAGCATTGTCTCCAGATATTAATTCCAAGGATGTACAACTTTCTGTTGATACACTCAATAAAGAAATGGAACGAATGATTAACGTTGCACCTGAACAGTATTTATGGGGCTATAAACGTTTCCGTAAATTAGAGGGTGAACGGAATTTGTATAAACCATAAAAAATTAAATAAAATTAACTGTTCTCATTGGACAAAAACTGTTTTGTTAAAAAGTCATAATATGAGTTTTCTACAACTTTATCTATATAGTTCATTTTATGAATATTTATCTGTTGTAAAATTTGATTGTATTCCACTGAGCTGAATTGCTCATTTAATTTAAATTGCAACAAATGAGGTAAAGTGTCATCTATAATTTCACATTGTTGGGATTTAAATCGATCTTTGATTAAAACATCATACATAATTTGAAAGAAAAAATAATGAGGAATATTCTCTTGTGTTCTCCAGAAATTCAGCAAAACATCTAAACAAATCTGTAAAACTTCATTGCCTTTTTTTCCAACAATAAAGCTGTTTAAAACATTCACATTTTGCTCATCGGACCAATCAAAATAATCATGATTACGATCATACCAAAGCTGTTTTTCTGGCGTATCCCTATGTCTTTGAAACATAAAGTAGTCTGCATCTAATATTTCACTTTCAATAGGTGCGGTTAATAAAATTGTTGCATCTAACCAAACTCCACCATAAACATTGAGTAAAGCAAGACGGATAAGATCTGCAAAAAAGGCATGTTTAAATTTAGAATTATTTCTTTTATCCCAAACAAAATCTGGAAGATCCAAATAATCTTTTATATTACTTTCATCAAGTCTAATTACTTGATAATCAGCTTTAAATTGATCAACGGAAGAAAAACATAATTTAACAATATGAGGTAAATCACTTTGAATACCTTGCCCCCAATATTGCCAAATAATTTTTTGATCATTAAATTGCTTTTTCTCTTTTAGTTGATACTTTTCTAATTGATTAGAAAAATAATAGTCTAAGAAAATATCCCAACATAATTCAACATGTTTTTTTTGCAAAATATTTGCTTTTCTGTTGAGCTTTTTTCGAAAACTTTTAGGAACAAATGTAAAATAAAAGATACGGAATGGAAATTTACTGAGTCTATCAATATTACTCTTAAAATTAGTTTCTGAATTAAAAATATTTGATATATCGCCCATATAATTTCAACTCATTTTAAAATCTACTTCACCTAAGATCTAAAATATATTTTAGATCTAGAATTAAACTTAACCATCAAATTAAATCAATAAAACCCAATCTTACAAAATCTTAGTCTTAATTGATAAACAAGCCTCAAAATTTCACGTTTCAGCTTTTGCACTAAACTAAGCTTTTGTTTATGCTTATCCTTTGTTAATTGATTTTTTTTACGATCAATTTCAAGCTGACTTTCAAATTCACTTTTACCAATTCTATCCGCTTGAGCCGATAATCCAGGGACCATTTGATAAATAATTTCATATCCATCATTTAAATAATTTTCAAAAATTAATCGATCTAAAGGTGATTCAATATTCTTATCTTTTATATATTTTAAATAATTCTTTGCTCCGTCGAATGACAATATATATCCAGCAGTACCTAAATGTTTTTCTTTCAACTCCCTCAAAAATCTTTCATTTTTCAATTGTATTTTATTCATACTCATTAACACATATTGTTCAAACATTTCCAACTTAATAATATTAATTTTTGGAGGTATCCAGTCCCAATTTTTAAGGAAACTACTTGCTTTTTTAGCTAAAAAAACATCATCTTCAAATATAGCGATATATTTCATTTTTTTAGAAACAGCTATGTTCCATATTTCTACATGGCTAAAGAAACAAGCTTTTTCTCCAGCAGTCAAACCACTATTTATGAGTGAAATTCCATACTTCTCCTCCATCAAAGAAATCTGTTCAGGTTGAATCGCATCAAAGAAAATAAATTCAATATTTTGAGCTTGAAACTCATTCACGATATGTAGTCTACGCTCTTTAGCAGAAGCTAAACTTATAACAAAATTCATATATTACATCCGGAACAAGATATGGATTAAAGCAGAATGATTTATATTTCTGGTTTAAATAAGCTTTGTTTTATATCAATATTCCAAAAAAAGAAAGTAGATTTATTTAAATTTTACTGATCGATATGCTGACAATTTACAAACTTGATAAAGCAATCTGAAAACTTCTCTTCGAATTTTACTTCCTATAGTCATCGCAGCTTTTTGTCTACATTGCTCTATTCGATCTGCTTCATGTCGAATTGCACGATCATCTTCCAAATGGCTAGGAAAATTATCATATTTTTTATGCAAATAAAAATCTTGGACACAAATAGCAGGTACCATTTGATAAGTCTTATATTTTACATACTTTACATTACAACCAAACAATATGTGATCTACAGGAACTAATTCATCCATATTACGTATAGATGCTAGAAAGTATTTTGCAGCTTGATTAGATAGAATATAACCTGCCCCACCTAAATGCTTAGCTTTAAGTTGATACAATGCTCTATCATTCACTCTAGCTTTTGGAAAAAAAGAAAGATCGACCTTTCTATCAAAAGCCTCTAATTTTATGAGATGCACATTCTTAGGAATCCATAAAAAATCATGGATAAAACTTTGGACATTTTCCCCAAAATGTATATCGTCTTCAAAGATCGCCATATATTCTATATTTTCTTCAACAATCTTTTCCCATAAGGAGACATGACTTAAAAGACAGGCAATCTCACCCTGTGTTAAAACACCAGCGTTTGTTATTTTAACACCTAGGCTTTTGGCACTTTCTACAATCGTAGAAGGTGTAATAGCATCAAAAAAACTGAATGATACTGAATGTTTTTTAAACTCTGAATCGATATGTGCTCTCCTTTCAAGCGCACAATCTAAACTAATAACAAAATTCACAAAAAAACGATCTCTATATATTCAAAAGTGATTATATAACAATTGAGCACTTTTAGAACTGCTATTAAATTTATTTGATTGATTTTAAATAAACTATTCTTTTGAGCTTTTTGTAAATATAAGTTTTGTTTTAAATGGAATAGCCATAAGTTGAATAAATATGCGACTTATTTCTCTAAAAATTTTTTGCAATCCAGTTGGTTTAATTACAACTTGATCACGCCATTGCAAGCTCGTCTTAAATTTTTGATTATTTGGATTTAATAAATAATCTTGAATACACAAAGTCGGATTGACTTGATATATAGCCAAAGCCCCATCTGAAACATACTTGCGAAAGATAAGTTGATCTACATGATCAAAAATCGCTTGCTTGTGCATATAATCTAAAAGTTCAACAGCACCTTTATAAGAAAGTATATAACCCGCAGCACCAAGATGAGCTTTTTTTAATTTCCTCAGTACAAAATCTTGGTTTTTAAAAACGCGTATTTTCTCTAAATCTAAAATTACATGATTATAAGATTTTTCAACTTTAACAATGTCAACAGTTAACCAATTTGAATCTTTTAAAAATAGTTCTGCGCCTGCACTTAGATATATATCATCCTCAAAAATAGCGATTGCTTGCATTTTTTCATCTACAGCTTTTTTCCATAGAGAAATATGGCTATATAAACATGCCAACTCATTTTGACTCAGATTATTTTGCTGTATCGCTAAACCAATTTTCTGTGCTTGATGATCTAATTGCATCGGCTCAATTGCATCAAAAAAAGAAAAGGGAATATCTTTGTTGCCAAATTGCTCTTTGATATGGGCTCTTCGATCTTCTGCTGACGTCAAACTGATCACAAAACTTTTCATAAATTACTCTGACTATTTAAAACCGACTGTTCCAAAGAAAATGATGCTTTTTAGCTGATGTAATATGCGATAAAGCTCTAAAATAATTTTATTCATACCTTTCTTTTTATTATATTTTCTTCTTGTTAAGCGCTCTTTGTACAAATGACTTGCGAACTTCACACTATCTTTGCACGAATATAGTGTCACATCCTGAATACATAAAGCAGGTTTCATTTGGTACACTGAAAAAATATTTTCATAAATCAAATGTTCAAACATTAAATGATCTAAAGCGATTAGCTTATCTAACTTTTGAATGTAGCTTAATAAACTTTTAGCACCATGCAAAGATAAAATATAACCAGCCGTACCTAAGTTCTTACTTTTTAATTCAAAAATACTTCTTTGAATCTGTCCTTTAAAATTCTTAACTTGCTTACCCAATGCAATTCTATGCGTAAACTCCTCCAACTTAATCAAATGCCATTGATCATTAATCCAAGATGAATCCGTTAAGAAGTCAACGACATTATCCCCCAAATAAATATCATCCTCGAATATCGCCATATACGGAATATTCTCATCAATCATTCTTTTCCACAGAAAAACATGGCTCATAAAGCAAGCGAGTTCACCTTTGGTTAGAATACGCTCATCAATTCTAAGTCCCAATTCTTGTGAAAAAATCGTAGCTGGTTCTGGAGTTAAAGCATCAAAAAAATCAAAGTCTACATTTTTTTGAGCAAATTCACTCGATATGTGTTTTCTACGTTCAACTGCTGTCGATAGGCTAATAACGATTTTCTTCATAGGAGTGCATCTATAAACAATACAAACATTTTACTATTTTTCTGAAGATCAATCACCTTTACTTAATAGCTTTCTAAGAAATATCAATAAAAGAACCCTTAAAATACATCCTTTTAGCAAAGTAGTAACTTATTGTTTTTCTTTCTTTTCCAGCCAACTTTATTAACTTAGGTGATTCAACTGGGGGATAATTAATTGCGAAATCAATCAAAATCTTCTCTTTGATCCATCGATTGGTGAACTGATAAAAAAAGGCATTTTCATCACAATTAATTAAGCTGATACTTGGAAAAGATTTTCTAAATACTTTTTGGCAGGCAACATAAGCAACTAAATATTCTAAATTGCCAATCCTTTGGAAAATATCAGCTGGATTTTTTTCAGTATTTTTAATCTCTTGCACATAAACTTTCGGTGTTTTTTGGATGGCTAAATACAGTTCATCAAACCAATATTTAAAGAATATGTTATTTTTGACACTCGCTAATAACCAATTCTCTAATATGGGATAATTCAAATTCGTGGTATTTTTTTTACGGTAATAAGCAAAACATTCTGTACGATTTTGTTGCATCAGTTCAAAAATCCAGTCCAGATTTTCATAAACAATAATACTTGCATCCAACCAAA
The DNA here is from genome assembly GCF_001005515.1 of Acinetobacter sp. Ag2. Taxonomy (NCBI): domain Bacteria; kingdom Pseudomonadati; phylum Pseudomonadota; class Gammaproteobacteria; order Moraxellales; family Moraxellaceae; genus Acinetobacter; species Acinetobacter sp. Ag2. The sequence goes on along the minus strand of NZ_LBNA01000058.1, from coordinate 171,965 downwards.
TGCCACCATGTTGATAAAGTAAATCAAATCTCAACAAGTCAGCCTTTTGTTGAGGTGTAGCATCCCGCAAAAGTGAAAAGTCAATTTGACTATACTGGTTAACATTCTCAGGATTAAGAAGATACACCTCATAATTTGGATTTTTTTTGCGAATATTTTGAATACACTTTTCTACAAATTCGGGGAAATCACCTTCCCAATATATCCAAATTTTCTTTGGTAATTCGATGGGCGTATTCACAGGATTAAAAACCAGTTGTCCCGCAAAATTATCAATCTTTTTATTGGTATGTCTAATTTTGTAATAGTACATCATATGAAATTTAGCCAAATAGAATAGTTTTTTAAAAATTTTCATATAAAGACCTAATACTTTTATAAGCACACAACAACAATGACAATAACAAGCGCCCTAAACAGTATTCAAAATATTAAATACCCCCAGAACTTAAAATATTAATTCATTCAAAAATAAAGATGTTTAAAAGCATACATACGATCACGCCACATCCGCTTTTGTTTTTTTAAGCCATAAGAGCTGTCACGATTTTCCTTCTCTTTCCGAGAAATCCCCTGTGTTGCCACAGTACCCAAAATATCACTATCTAAACCAGCTGGCTTCACCAAGGCTGGCCAAACACCTAAGCCTTTGCCATTTTTACTTAGCCATGTTTGGAAAAAAATATCTACTGGCATGGTCATCGTTTTACCAGAAGCGACGAATGCTTCAGCACCTTTTCTTGACCATATTAAACCTAATCCGCGAATCGGGAAATAATAAGCATGCCATAGTGAAAAATCATCTATTTTTACGATATCTTTTGCAAACTTTTTCTTCTTGGCAGCCAAATTTATCAGATACCAATCTAGATCCTGATGCTGATCTAAATATGATAGAATTTGCTCTACAGACGTTTTAAAGTCAGTGGTGATTTTCATATCATCTTCTAAAACCACCAAATAATCTGCATCAGTTTGTAAAAACTTTTCGGCACAACCATAATGGCTGAGATAACAACCTAATTCAGAATTCAGCAGTCGACGCCCTAAAGTTTGTTGTGTTGCAACATCATCATAATTTTCAAATGAAGCTAAATCCTGCCCTCGACCATCATAGGCAGAAAATCGTTGGAACGACCAATCAACTGCTTGTAACTGTTCCGTTGCTCGTTGAAGTCGCTCATCGCTGCCATCAAGATTAATAAGATATGTTTCAACTTTCATGAAAAACTTCCAATGACAAAACGTCGTTTGAGATGACAGACTGAGGTAGATAATCACTAAACTTAGCAATCATTGCATTTTTGACTTGGACTGCATCTTGTGGAGTCAACTGATCCAAACTTTGAATACAGCCATATTTAATCTGATCTTGATTTAGAGCTTGTATAAACACATTTAAACTTTCAGCATTTTTTAAATAGGCTAAAGCTAAATCTGGCTTTAACACTGCCTCACCTTTTTGAATTTTTAAATGATTCATCAACGAAATTGGATTCAATTGCTCAACACTACGAAATTTATATTTAATTTGTGTTTCTAATAAGGTTGGGTGATTCAATAAATATTCGCTTAAAATTTTACGATCTACACAATGCGGATAATGATGGATTTCAAAAAATTCTTTAAACCCTAAGATATCAGCACCCAACATCTGCGCAATGACATGTCCAGGTTGAATGGGTTTGTTAAAATTTCGATTTAAAAATTGACGATATTTCAGTTTAGTCTTGTAACTAAAACAACTTTTCCAATGCCCATAGGTCACGATTTTGTCTTGTTCAAGAAAATCTTCAACCTGAGCCGATGCATTAAAAAAGAAATCATCATTTAAATAGATAAAATAGTCTGACAAGCCTTGAATATTCCACAACATACTTTCTATAGAGCGGGTATTAAAAGTCGGTAGAAATTGTTCAAAGCCTGCAAAAATTTCTCGATGATCAACCACTCGGATTTTATTTGTATCGCAAAGACCTTGTACGACAAATTCATTTAAAAACTCAGGTTGCTGCCCATCCGTAACAATCAAAATATGACGGCAAAAAGGAACATATTTCAATATAGATGCAATGTTGTAATAGATTTCATCATTACTGGCAAAACGGGTTTCACTGACAGCATCACTGGCATCATTGCCTGTCAGGTACAAATGACGTTTACGTTTTAACTCAACATCATTGCCATCGACCCAAGCAATCACGATATCAAGGTTTTGCATCTATCTTGTTCTCAATTTTGATCAAAGGATATGGTTGAATTATTGCCAAGCGTCTTTAATCCAGTCTGAAGGCAATACATAACGATACCATTTACCACCGCCACCCGTGACTGCATCAGGTGGATTTATTTCACCATGAAAAATAATGATTTTGGCATCTTGTGGTTTTACTGGTGGCTTAAAATAGGCCAATGGCAGCTTTTGTAAACAATGATATTTATAACTCTTACACCAATCTTTTGGCCAATAGCTGAGCTTTTTCTGCTGATCGACATACCACGACAAATATTCTTGCTCATTTCTAAACTTATGACTAATTTCTTTAAAGTTTTCTCGAAAGTAAGGCAAAATGTCTGGAAAAGAACCCAATTTAAAACGGTACACAGAACTATTTCCTGTGACTCGCCAAGGGCGTTTCCAATCATGAATAATTAAGAACTCACCCGGATAAGTAAAGAAATCATCAATATTATCAACAATCACCACATCAAGATCTAAGAACAGTAAATTCCCTTTTAAACCATATAAGTCAGGTTCAAAAGTCGATAATTTGTTCCAGCCACGTTCTGGGCTTCCTTCAGGCAATGCTAATGGTGGAATTGGAAAACATTGAATGTCTGGGTTGATACCTTCTGTACGGTCAGTCAAACAGACCATTTTAAAATCAATGGTGGTATGTCTTTTAACCATGTTATACAGTCGATTGACATAGTCTGCACCATACTTGGTTCCCCATTTCATACACAAAACAATATTTTGTTCTGATTCAACTAAATTATTTGACTGTAAATTTGATTCATTAACCTGCATGCATCAATCTTCCACCTGAGCAATCTCTATATCATACCATTACCATAGCCAAGTTACTGTATTCGATTGCATATGCTGAACAATTTGTTTCATCAGAATATGCTATGATGCTCAAGCCATTTATACGTATGATGTTTATTTCATTATTCCGGTTTTTTGAGGATGGGATGCTTTAAACAATTCGTTAAAATGGCGAATACAACTTTTGCAAGCACATTTTCTATATTAGGTTTTTATGAAAATAGCAGTCGCTGGAACAGGTTACGTTGGCTTATCCAATTCAATGATATTTGCACAACATCATGAAGTTGTTGCTGTTGATATTTTAGAATCTAAAGTTAACATGCTCAACAATAAAATATCGCCTATCCAAGATGCTGATATTTCATTATTTTTAAAAGAAAAAACACTGAATTTCACAGCGACCACAGATTATGAAACAGCTTATCAAGATGCTGATTTTGTGATCATCGCAACACCAACAGATTACGACACCAAAACCAATTATTTTAATACGCAAAGTGTGGAAAGTGTGGTTCAGCAAGTCTTAACAGTTAATCCTCATGCTGTAATGGTGATCAAATCCACTGTCCCGGTTGGCTTTACCAAAAATTTAAAAGAAAAATTTAATACTGAGAATCTCATTTTCTCACCTGAATTTTTACGTGAAGGCAAAGCACTACATGACAATTTATACCCATCACGAATTATTGTGGGTGAAAAGTCTGAGCGTGCGCAGCAATTTGCTGATTTACTGATCGAAGGCGCAATTAAAAAAGATAGTCCAGTATTATTTACTGACTCTACTGAGGCAGAAGCCATCAAACTATTTGCCAACACTTACTTGGCGATGCGTGTTGCTTACTTCAATGAACTTGATACTTATGCGCAAATTTTTGGTTTAGATACTCAACAAATTATTGAGGGTGTTTGTCTGGACCAACGCATCGGGAATCATTATAACAACCCATCTTTTGGTTATGGCGGATATTGTCTCCCTAAGGATACCAAGCAACTTCTAGCAAATTATCATCATGTGCCGAGCAATTTGATTCAGGCCATTGTTGATTCAAATAGCACACGTAAAGACTTCATTGCTGAATCGATCATTGCACGCAACCCGAATACGGTCGGAATTTATCGTTTAGTTATGAAAAGTGGTTCAGACAACTTTAGGGCTTCAGCAATTCAAGGCGTGATGAAACGTATCAAGGCAAAAGGAATTGAAGTGATTGTCTATGAACCAACTTTACAAGATGATGATTTCTTTAAATCAAAAGTGGTCAATGATTTAGCGCAATTTAAACAGCAAAGTGATGTAATTATTGCCAATCGTATTTCAAGCGATCTCAGTGATGTACTCGACAAAGTTTATACACGAGATATTTTCGGAGCAGATGAATGAAAGTTCTCGTTACAGGGGCAGCAGGATTTATTGGTTTCAATGTTGCAAAAAAACTATTAGAACGTGGTGATGATGTTGTTGGGTTTGACAATGTCAATGATTACTATGATCCTGCATTGAAAGAAGCCAGATTAGACGTTTTAAAAAATACAGCAGAACACGCTCAAGGTTCTTTCATTTTTATTCGTGCCAACCTTGCTGATAAAACTATTGTTGACCAATGCTTCCAAGATCATTCATTTGATCGAGTGATTCATTTAGCAGCTCAGGCAGGTGTACGCTACTCTCTAGAAAACCCGTCTAGTTATGTAGAGAGTAATCTTATTGGCTTTACCAATATTCTTGAAGCATGTCGCTATGCCAAAACGCCACATCTGACTTATGCCAGCACCAGTAGTGTTTATGGTGCCAATACCACCATGCCATTTAGTGAAAAGCATGGTGTCAATCACCCTGTTCAGTTCTATGCGGCAACCAAACGTGCCAATGAACTCATGGCGCACAGTTATAGCCATTTATTTAATTTACCCACGACAGGACTGCGCTTCTTCACAGTATACGGTCCTTGGGGACGTCCAGACATGGCGCTATTTAAATTCACTAAAAATATTATTGAAGGTCGCTCTATTCCTGTCTTCAATCATGGCAATCACACCCGCGACTTTACTTTTATCTCAGATATTGTCGAAGGTATTATTCGTTCAAGTGATCAAATTGCACAGCCTGATCCAAATTGGGACAGCAAAAATCCAGATCCATCGACCAGCTATGCGCCATTCCGTATTTTTAATATCGGCAATAATAATCCAGTCAAATTGATCGAATATATTCATGCGATTGAAAAGGCTGTCGGTCAAGACGCTATTTTAGAATTATTACCCTTACAGCCAGGTGATGTTCCAGATACCTTTGCTGATAGTAGTGCCTTGGAAAATATGGTGGGTTATAAACCATCAGTTTCTGTAGATGAAGGTGTAAAACAGTTTGTTGATTGGTACCGAGAATTTTATAAAGTCTAATCTCATACTATTTATTTTAGACCGATCTTAATACATTGATTTAAAAATAAAAAAAGGATTCCAAATGGAATCCTTTTTAACATTGAATGGCTTATTTTACATAAGTCAGCCAATGTGCATATTTTGGATCTTTACCTTGAACAGCATCAAAGAATGCTTTTTGAATCTTCTCAGTAATCGGACCACGTGCACCTGAACCAATTTGACGGTCGTCATATTCACGGATTGGCGTCACTTCAGCAGCAGTCCCGGTAAAGAATGCTTCATCACCAATATAGAATTCATCACGGGTAATACGGCGTTCAACGACATCAATACCAAGATCTTTAGCAATGGTAATAATCGTTTGACGGGTAATACCATCCAACGCACCGCCTGCAATATCTGGTGTATGTAAAACACCATCTTTCACCAAGAATACGTTTTCACCAGAACCCTGACATACATAACCTTGTGGATCCATCAACATCGCTTCGTCATAACCAGAATGTGCAACTTCTTGGTGAGCAAGAATTGACAAAGTATAGTTACCTGATGCTTTTGCTTTACACATCGTCACGTTTGGATGATGGTGGGTAAATGATGAGGTTTTAACACGAATACCCTTCGCCATTGCCTCATCACCAAGATATGCACCCCAGCTCCACGCAGCTACTGTTGCATGAATAGTATTATCTGTTGCAGCGATACCTAATTTTTCCGAACCAATGAAAATAATTGGGCGTAAATAGCATGATGCCAATTTATTTTCACGAACCACATCAATCTGAGCTTGCTCAAGCGTTGCTTGATCAAATGGAACTTTCATTTGATAAATTTTTGCAGAATTTAACAAACGTTTTGTGTGATCTTGGAGACGGAAAATCGCGGTACCATTTGGTGTTTCATAAGCACGGACACCCTCAAACACACCCATACTATAATGTAAAGTATGTGTTAAGACGTGAATTTTAGCCTCACGCCATTCAACCATTTGTCCATCTTGCCAAATAAAACCATCACGATCAGCCAAATTCATGGCGCACACTCCAAATTTTTACACAATTATTCACTTTCCAAAGCGAAAGTCGCTGTTGGATCAATTAATCTTTGCCATAACTTGCAAACGACCTCTCGGGTATCGTGCCAATCCGCAGCACTTACTTGCATATTATGATTTGCAAGTGCTAAACGGTGGCTCTCGGCGCGTTCACTGAGATAAGCTTGAATCAATGCGGATACATCGTCGCTGGATAAGCAACCTGCCTTTGCGGCATCTTCAAGGATTCGTACGTTGTCGGAATAATGGGCGAGATCAGGATTCGTCCCACTCCAGGCTAATACGACATACTGTGCCATAAATTCGATGTCAACGATACCACCTGCATCCTGTTTTAAGTGAAAAATTCCATCTTTTTTCTGATCTTTTGATGAGCCCAGATGATCTTTCATTTTTTGGCGCATATTGAGGACCTCTTGACGAACTGTTTCCTCTTGTCTTGGTAAGGTAAGAATCTTACAGCGCAATTCCTCAAACTTGGCTCTCAATGTTGGCTCACCAGCAATCGAACGTGCTCGAACAATGGCTTGATGCTCCCATAACCATGCACTTTTCAGTTGATACTGTTCAAATGCCTTTAAGCTGGTTACCAAAAGTCCTGCTTCACCTGAAGGACGCAAACGCGTATCCACTTCATAAACACGACCATCTAAGGTCTGCGTTGTCATCAATGACATAAACTTCTGAGCAACACGCATCGCAAATTCAAAGCCACTAATGGCTTTTTGACCATCTGTATCTGCTTGTTCATCCATATAATGAATAAACACCAAATCCAAGTCAGAACCATAACCGAGTTCAATTCCCCCAACCTTACCATAGCCAATTACACAATATGCCATATGATCCAAAGAACAACGCTGACCTTCTGTATCTATTGGATATCCATGACGTTTCGCCACTGTTTGATAAGCTAGGTTCAATGTTGCAATAACTGAAACTTCCGCAATATCCGTTAAAGCATCAGACACTTTCATCAACGGACTTTCAGCCAATACATCACTTGCAGCCACTGTCAGTACATTGGACTTTTTAAACAGGCGCAGTACTCGCATTTGATCTTCGACTTGATCAATTTCAATACGTAGCAACTGTTGACGTAAAGAATCCTCTAAATAATGTCTTGATGGAAGCTCAAAATCCATCGAAAGGAACTCATCCAAAAGCACTGGATAATGCGTTAATTCCTCACAAATCCATGGGCTTACTGTCGCCATTTTAACCAACCGCTGCAATGCACCTTTACTTTCGATCAGCATGACCAAATACACCGTACGGCGCATGACAGACTCGACCAATGGCATTAAACGCATCAACGCAACTTGCGGGCTATTCGACTGTAAAATTGCTTCAACCAAATGTGGCCAAAACTCTTTTAGACGTTGAACGGCTTTTGCAGGTAATTTTTTGATGGCATGACCATACCAAAACTCATGAATTAAGTTTTTAGCATCATCATCTAAAATTTCATTGAGCTGGCTCTCAAGCTGACTATAGCTTTCAATAGGTGACTCAAGCCCTTTTTCTTTAATCAGATGCTCAAATTGGAAAGTCACTTTTTCTCGTTTTTGATTTAAAAAATCAATAAAATTATCCCAATCAGTAAAGCCCAATGTATCAATCAGCCGTTGACGTAACTCAGGCTCAGTCGGCAAAGATTGAGTTTGTTGATCATTCAGTGCTTGAATCGCATGTTCAACGCGACGTAAAAATAAATAGGCATCTTCAAGGTCAACAACAGATTGTGAATCGAGTAATCCAACCTCACCTAAATGCTGAAGACTGACGAGACATTGTCGATCTTGCAGCTCTAATTTAGCGCCACCATAAATCAATTGAAAAACTTGGACAATAAATTCAACTTCACGAATCCCACCTGCACCCAACTTGATGTCATCGGCAATATTGCGACGTGCCACTTCGCGCTCAATCATGGCTTTCATTTCACGCATGGCTTCAAATGCGGTGTAATCAACATATTTACGAAATACAAATGGGCGCGTCATATCCAATAGACTATCACCCTCATGTCCCCCCGTAATAATACGTGCCTTAATCCATGCATAGCGTTCCCATTCGCGTCCATGCTGACTGAGATATTTTTCTAATGCCACATGACTAATCGCGAGGGCTGAACCATCCCCCCAAGGACGTAAACGCATATCTACACGAAAAACAAAACCATCCGCAGTAATATGATCCAGCAAATAAATCAGCTTCTGTCCCCACAAAATACAGAACTGCTGTACATCAATACATTTGCGTCCATTGGTTTCACCTTGTTCATCAAAAGCAAAAATCAGGTCGATATCACTTGATAAATTAAGCTCTTGTGCGCCAAGCTTCCCCATACCAATCACGATCATATCTTGAATTTTACCGTTATACCCGACTGGCTCACCATGTTTGGCAATGAGTGGAACCCGAGCAAAATCTTTGGCTGCAACGATACAAATATCTGCAAAATCCGAAAGTTCACGGGTCAATGTCACTACATCGGTGAGTTGATTGGCATCCTGCCAAATCCAACGGAACATCAAACGTGCACGAAGTATCCTTAACACGCGCATCCATGTAATTTCATCTTGAATAGCTGCTAAATTATCATCAACAAGTTGTTGAATTTGCGGGGTACTGAGCGGTACTTGAAATTGATCAATTGCATAATCATGTTCTAATACACTTTGATGTAGACTTAATACTTGTTCTGCATACTGACTGGCATGTAAGGTTTTTTGCAATTGCTCAGCATTCATTAGAAAAGCCTGTACTGATGTTTTATATGATTATTTATAGCAGTTTGCTTGACTGTTAGGGAATCTTTTATCGTTGTATAAAAAAGCACAGATTAAAAAAACATCAAAAAACACACACCGATCACTTTAAAATTTCATTGCAGACGTTGAAGATTAGAAAATTTTTACTTTATCTGATTTTAGGTCTGTATCCAGCAAAGACTGATGGGCATTTTTTGCCGCAGGGAGGGCAACGACAAAGGTTGTTCCCTCACCTTTTTGAGAGCTAACTGATATTTGCCCATGATTTAAGTCAACAAATCTCTTGCACAATACCAATCCTAATCCTGTACCTTGTTCACCAATCGTACCTTTTATACTGGCTTTAAGTTGCGGTTCAAAAACCTGTTCCATCTGTGCCTGAGTCATACCCAAACCAGTATCATGAATAATGATTTCAATACGATTTCCCACAGGTTGAGCGGAAATCGTCACTTTGCCTAAACCATCAGTTTGAGTAAATTTTAAAGCATTGGACACTAAGTTTTGAATAATGGAGGTTACCATATTCATATCTGCAAAAACCGTTAGATCATCAGCAACATTTTCAATCAATTGAATATTTTTATTGACTGCTAAGGGTTGCAGTACATCATAAACAATTTTGGTGGTCTGTTTGAGCTTAAAATTAATTGGGTGATAGACAAAACGACCTCCTTCTGACATTGCCCAATTGAGTAAATTTTCAAGTAAAGCATATGTGGACTGCAAAGTATCATGCAAATATTGTGCAATACTATGAATATTCTCTTCATCCAAGGTTTCTCGCTCATTGGCTAAAACATCTGAAAAACCAATCAATCCATGAAATGGTGCACGTAAATCATGGGCAATCACCTGAAAAAACTTTGTTTTACTGAAATTTAGAGCACGTTCTTGTTCATAAAGCTCATAATAGTCTTGAGACTCCGACTTGCGCTGCAATATCGTCACAAGGTCATCACTCAACTCTTCTAATAATAGTTTTTGTTTAGCCGAGAAATTCTCGGACTGATGATCATAAAAATAGACATGCGCGATGGACTCGCTGTCTTGAAGTCTAAAGTCATAAGCGATAAGTCGTGTATGGCTAAGACCGATCTCCGTGATATAATCTGAACATTCTGGATAACTTGGGTGTGTACCCTCAACAATTAACGTATTTTGAAAATCTGGTAAAAGATTAGGCTTTGGAGAAAGATAAGCGGCAACAAAGTCACATTCACTATTAGCAACCCATGCATAAGGTTCATTGTGAAAGCTAAAAAAGGCATTTTCGACATTCAAAATAGCACGGACAATTTTCAGATAGCGCTCAATTTTATTGTCTGGCGTATAAGCTCCTAAAATGAGCGACAATCGACATGCACTGAGTTGCTCAGTTTGATGAGAGTCTAAGAATTCTAGTTTCATGTTTACCTCATTTTCACTTTCAGTTCACACGTTATTGATTAAACTCACCCATTTCTAATATTAATTTCTTTTAAATAGATAAAAACTTAATTCGAAAAATAAAAAATAGCATCAAAGACGTCGCTGTACATTTACAAATGTTCACATAAAACACTATAGCAGTAATACTTTTAATTAAAATAGAAAAGTTAAAAATTTCAAAAAAAATCATATTTTTGTAATCAAACAACGTCTATCAAATCACAATAGTATTTAATTCTGTGAACTGAAAAAATACCCAAGCCATTTGTATTCGCTTGGGTTCTGTTGAATAGAGAATGATTCTATAGATGGGCAAGGAGAGCGTGTAAACCGATATGCCATCACTGAAAGTAGATTTTTGAATGACATGATTTTATATAAACATCGTGTCAATAAAAGCAGCAAAACAATTATTTTTTATTTAAATATTTATAGTTAATTACCGCTCCAAAACACATGTATTACTGCTAATAGCCATCCAGTAAAACATATTTCTTGAGTCATTTATTTCTTTATCCAGGGAAAACACCACGCTCTTTACGCGCTTTTAAAATACGTTCGCACGCCAAGATATAAGCCGCTGTACGTAAGGTACATGTATTGTTGTTTGCTGTATTCCAAACATCCTCAATTGCTTGAACCATGAGTTTGTCTAAACGCTCATTAATTTCTTCTTCGCTCCAAAAATAACTTGCCATATCTTGTACCCATTCGAAGTAACTTACAGTCACCCCACCCGCATTACAGACTACATCAGGAACGACAACAATACCTCGTTCAACCAATATATCTTCTGCCTTTGGATAAGTTGGACCATTTGCCCCCTCTAAAATCAGTTGAGCTTGAATATTCTGAGCACGATCAATGGTGATTTGCCCCTCTAAAGCCGCAGGAATCATGATATCAACTTCTGCTGACCAAAATTCTTCATCAGCAATGGGCTTTGCACCAGTAAAACCACCGACACCTTCATTCACAGTGACATAATCACGTAATGCCTCAAGATCAATACCGTTTTTATTGAAAATAGTCCCTGTGTGGTCTTGAATGTGAGTAACTTTTGCATTTGATTCCACAAATAAAAAACCAGCTTCACTCCCTACATTACCAAAACCTTGAATAGCAACTTTAGCTCCTTTAAGGGAGAGCTTAATTTTCTTCGCAACTTCGCGACCTGTAACAAATACTCCACGACCAGTTGCCTTTACACGACCTAATGAACCACCCAAGTGGATAGGTTTACCAGTGACCACACCAGTAACTGTATATCCCTGACCTGATGAATAGGTGTCCATAATCCACTCCATTACGTGTTGATTTGTTCCAACATCTGGTGCAGGAATATCCTTTTGAGGACCGATAATATGACTGATTTCACTAGTATAGCGACGAGTTAAACGCTCTAATTCTCGAGCCGATAATTTACGTGGATCAACACGGACACCCCCTTTTGCACCTCCAAATGGTAGGTTCAATACCGCTGTTTTGATCGTCATCCATGCTGAAAGCGCCATAACCTCATTCAGATTGACATCTTGGTGATAGCGGATACCACCTTTACCAGGACCACGTGATAAATTGTGTTGTACACGATAACCTTCAAAATGTTGAATTGAACCATCATCCATGACAATCGGTACATCTACGATAAGAACTCTTTTGGGTCTTTTTAATATCTCAATATGTTGTTTTAGATGCTCTAAATAGGGAGATACGCGTTCAATTTGTTCAAGAAAAGTTAACCAAGCTGCATCATTTGCTTGGATATAAGAGAGTTTTGTCATATTGAATATCCAACTGATCTTTGTTCTGCTCTATCACGTTATTAATAATGTCTAAGTAAATACACAAATTTCTCAAAGATATTTACTTAACTTTTAATCAATTAAACTAGGTTAATTTTTTTGTTTATGAAAGCAATTTTCGGAAAAAGTGATACGAAAAAAAGGAATAGTGCGAGTATTTTAATTCGTTTGTAGGACGATATTTCGAAGGTTTAAATAACAACATCAAATAAATTCTATCGAGAAAAATGAAGTGGATAATTATCAAAGAATTTCAAGTGCTTTAGGACTTATTCACCCCATTACACTTGAGACAGGTCTGAATGCAGAAGTTTGGGATCAAAATGGTAAAAGGTATATTGATTTTATTGGTGGGATTGGTGTCCTAAATTTTGGGCATTGTCATCCAAAAATTGTCAAAGCGATCCATCACCAAGCCCAAAAACTTACTCATTATGCTTTTAATGCTGCACATCATCAGCCTTATGTACAGTTTATGGAACAACTCACTGATTTTATTCCAGTTGAATATCCAATTGTAGGAATGCTCACCAATAGCGGTGCCGAAGCAACCGAAAATGCATTAAAAGTAGCTCGTACAGTTACGGGAAGATCCGGTGTCATCGCTTTCGATGGTGGCTTCCATGGTCGTACCTTAGCTGCTGTGAATTTAAACGGCAAAGTAGCACCTTATAAAGATGGGCTCGGTGCTTTACCCGGTCCTGTTTATCATATTCCATATCCGAGCAAAGACAACGATATAACTTCCGAGGAAGCAAAAAAAGCTTTGGCTCGATTGTTCCAAGTCGAAGTGGATATAAAAAATATCTCGGCAATTATATTTGAACCGGTCTTAGGCGAAGGAGGCTTTCACATCATGAATGCTGATTTTGCTCATTTTTTACAAGAATTCTGTCAAAAAAATGGCATTTTAATCATTCTGGATGAAATTCAATCTGGTTTTGGTCGTACAGGTGAAGCTTTTGCTTTTAAAAAGTTAGGGATTGAACCTGATTTACTGTTACTCGGAAAAAGTATTGCAGGTGGCATACCTTTAGGCGCTTTAATTGGTCGAGCAGAATACATGAATCATCCACATAAAGGGGCTTTAGGTGGAACATATTCAGGTAATCCGATTGCTTGTGCAGCAGGTTTAGCCACACTCGACATCATGCGATCTCAAATTTACCAAGAAAATATTCAACATTATATTGAGACAATTGAAGCTTATTATTCAAAGTGGAAACAACAGAATTTAACACCTTGGTTGGGACGTTTAACCGGTATTGGCGCGATGCGTGGTATTGAACTTTATCACCCCCAATATGGTGCAGGTACACATGTATTAGCAAACATTCTGACTCAGGCTAGAAATAAAGGTCTATTACTCATGTCAAGCGGACAAGAGAAAAATATTATTCGTCTATTAACCCCATTGACGATAGAACCTAAAGTATTAAAAGAAGGTCTGGATATATTGGAACAAATTTTGGCAGAAACTGCTCATCAAGAAATGATGACAAGTGTTTAAAAAGGAAGATGGTCATGACTAATTGGATCAATGTGGATGAGATCCGAGCGAAATTCTCAACGTTAATGTCAGAGATGTATCAAAACGAAGTTCCATTATATGGTGATTTAATAGAGTTAGTGGATGACGTAAACCAATCTGTTTTAGAACAGCAAACTGTTTTAAAAGCGCAATTACAACAAACTGGTGAATTAACTCGTTTATCACAAGAACGCCATGGCGCAATTCGATTGGGAACAGCAGAAGAACTTCATAATATGCGTCGCATTTTTGCGGTGATGGGAATGTACCCTGTAGGTTATTATGACTTAGTACCTGCTGGTGTTCCTGTACATGCAACTGCATTTCGGGCAATCCAAACAGATGCTTTAAATCATAGCCCATTCCGAGTATTTACTTCTTTATTACGTCTGGAGTTAGTGGATCATTCTGAATTACGCCAACTCGCAAAAGAAACGCTGGCAAAACGTCAAATTTTTACTGAAAAAGCGCTGGCTTTGACGGCAAAACATGAACTGCAAGGTGGATTGAGTGTAGATGATGCAGATCTGTTTATTATTGAAGTTTTAGAGACATTCCGTTGGCATACTCATGCACCAGTCACTGCTGATTTATATCAAGCATTACATGACCAACATCGTTTAATTGCTGATGTTGTTGCATTTAAAGGACCACATATCAATCATTTAACACCGAGAACACTTGATATTGACCAAGTTCAAAATGGAATGATGGGGCGTGGGATTACACCTAAAGCGATAATCGAAGGACCACCTCGTCGACGTTGTCCGATTTTATTGCGTCAAACCAGCTTTAAAGCTTTACAGGAACAAGTGATCTTTACAGATCAACAAGGAAGTCATACTGCTCGTTTTGGTGAAATTGAACAACGAGGCGTCGCGCTTACACCAAAAGGTCGTCAACTTTATGATGAATTGCTTGTCAAAGCACAACAGCAATTTGGCGGTATCGCGACTGAAGAAAATGCAGCGCAATATATGCAGATTTTAGAGGAAACATTCAAAGCGTTTCCAGATTGTTACACCACATTGGCCGTAGAGGATTTAGCTTACTTTTATTATTACGCACAACCATTTAGCACTCATCAGGTATGGACAGAAACGGATTTGCCTGAATTGATTCATACAGGTCGAGTTCGAATTGAACCGATTGTCTATGAAGATTTTTTACCTGTCTCTGCAGCAGGAATTTTTCAGTCCAATTTGGGTGGAAATGAGCAAACAGATTACAGCTCAACTTCAAATCAAAACGTTTTTGAGCAGTGTTTAGGCACAAAAGTATTTGATGAAATCCAACTTTATGCCCAGGCTCAACAGCAATCAATAGAGGCTTGTTTAGCAACTTTAAACCAATCAATTGTGTCAAAGGTATAACAAGGCTTTGATGAGTTATTCATTTTAATGATAGAAAGGAAATAACATGATTCAGGAATTATTAAATAAATTAGGTGTTGCTGCTGAAGCGTATCAAACAGGTTCATTAACCGTAAAAACTCCAATTGACGGAAGTGTCATTGGACAGGTTGTTGTAAATGATCTTAAACAAGCTGATACCTGTATTCAACAGGCACTCATTGCTTTTAAAGAATGGCGAAAAGTCCCTGCTCCGCGACGTGGCGAACTGGTGCGTATTTTTGGGCAAATTTTACGCGAATATAAAAATGAACTTGGCGCTTTGGTCTCGTGGGAAGCAGGTAAAATTGCTCAGGAAGGTCTAGGCGAAGTTCAAGAGATGATTGATATTTGCGACTTTGCAGTCGGTTTATCACGCCAATTGTACGGTTTAACGATTGCTTCAGAACGACCAGGACATCACATGCGCGAAACTTGGCATCCATTAGGTGTTGTCGGCATAATTTCCGCATTTAATTTTCCTGTTGCCGTTTGGTCTTGGAATACAGCATTGGCTTTAATCTGTGGTAATGCTGTAATTTGGAAACCCTCAGAAAAAACGCCACTTACTGCATTAGCTTGTCAGGCATTGTTTGAAAAAGCGGTTAAACAATTTGGTCGTGATGCACCTGCACAGCTATCCCAATTACTCATTGGTGATGCTTCAATTGGTGAAAAACTAGTGACTGACGAGCGTGTTGCATTGATTAGTGCAACGGGTAGTACACGTATGGGTAAAATTGTTGGTCCGAAAGTCGCAGAACGCTTTGGCAAATGTATTCTCGAATTGGGGGGGAATAACGCCATGATTCTTGCGCCAACAGCTGATTTGGATTTAGCCATCCGCGGTATTTTATTCTCAGCAGTAGGTACGGCAGGTCAACGTTGTACTACACTACGTCGTTTAATTGTGCATAAATCGATTCAAGCTGAGGTTGTTGAAAAATTAAAGAAAGCGTATGCCACAGTTTCAATTGGACACCCTTTAGAAGGTAATCTTGTTGGACCATTAATTGACGAACATATTTTTAATCAAATGCAGACAATGCTTGTTCGAGCGCAACAAGCAGGTGCAAAAGTAACAGGTGGTGAACGAGTATTATCAGATCAATTTCCTCATGCTTACTATGTCAAACCAGCATTGGTTGAAGTGACGGCACAAGATGATGTCGTTAAAACAGAAACTTTTGCACCGATTTTATATGTGATTGGCTATGAGGATTTTGACGAAGCCCTCGATCTCCAAAATGATGTTCCTCAAGGATTATCTTCATGTATTTTCTCCAACGATATTCGTGAAGCTGAAAAATTCCTCAGTGCTGTTGGGAGTGATTGTGGTATTGCGAATGTCAATATTGGTACGAGTGGTGCAGAAATTGGTGGTGCATTTGGTGGTGAGAAAGAGACAGGCGGTGGGCGTGAATCTGGTTCAGATGCTTGGAAAGGCTATATGCGCAGACAAACAAATACCATCAACTATTCTCGAGAATTACCTTTAGCTCAAGGGATTAACTTTGGTTAATTATTTATTATAATCACAGGGTTAAATGAGCATATAACCTTATTTAACCCTTAAAATGCAAAAGTATATTGAATGATCTAAAAAACAACAACATTTTGATGTTGCGATTTGATTGCTATAAGGATAGAGCAATAATCATGTTAAAAAATCAAGTATTATGGTCAACCCTCGTGGATAATGTACCTCATTTCCCTCAATTACAAACAGATATAAATACTGATGTTTGTATTATTGGTGGCGGATTCACTGGTCTATCAGCAGCAATTCATTTAGCAGAAGCAGGACACCGTGTCGTAGTCGTAGAAAGTTTAGAAGTTGGTTCTGGAGGATCTGGGCGTAATGTCGGTTTGGTCAATGCAGGAACATGGGCTCAACCAGATGAGCTAAATAAATATTTGGGAGAAAAAGTCGGAGAAAAGTTGACCACAGCATTAGGTCATGCACCACAACTGGTCTTTGATACGATTGATCGCTTAGGTATACAAGCACAAGATACTCGCACTGGTAATCTACACATGGCGCATAACTCGGAAGGTGAAGCTGATATTGATCACCGTTACCTTCAACTGAGTCGTCGCGGTGCAAATGTTGAAGTGTTGACAGGTGCAAAATGTCATGAATATTGTGGGACAAAAGTGGTTCAAAAAGCGTTACTTGATAAGCGAGCAGGAACCATAAACCCATATGCCTATGTCACAGGTCTAGCACAAGCTGCCAAGCGTTTAAATGTTGAAATTTACGAAAATTCATCTGTGAATGAGATTGTGAAAAGCGACTCGCAATGGTGTGTTAAAACCACCTCCGGAAGCATTACTGCGGATAAAGTTGTTTTAGCAACCAATGCTTACACACAAGGTGAATGGACTGAAATTCTAAAAACTATTTATTTTGTTAAATATTATCAAATTGCCTCTGAACCTTTGACTGGCTCAATTGCAGATAAAATTTTACCTTATAAAAATGGTTCATGGGATACACGTTTAGCGTTATCAAGTATTCGCCGAGATAAAGAAAATCGTCTGTTACTCGGAACTGTCGGTGGACATGAAGGAAAAGAGAGCATTTATCATTCTTGGGCTGATCTAATCACCCAAAAATACTTTCCTGAATTGGGTAAACTCAAATGGCAATATCAATGGACTGGAAAATTTGGATTTACCACAGACCATATTATGCGTATTTTTGAACCCGCACCAGGAATTGTGGCTGCAACTGCCTTTAATGGTCGAGGGATCACAACTGGATCATTAATGGGGAAAGCATTTGCTCAGTATCTTCAAGATGATGATCGTGAAAACTTACCGCTACCTTTTAGTGATCTGGAATCAAGCAAAGTCTCTTTCCGTAATGCTCGAGCAATGTTCTATGACTGTGGCATTACCTTATATCACGCAGGTCAATGTTTAAGAATTATCTCTTAAATGACCAAGAGTTAAAGAATTCTTATCTAAAACTGTCATTGCCAAAGCAAGACAATGCTTGTTCGTGATTTTAATAAGGCATATATATGAAACAGGATTTAGCAATTATAACGCAGCAGTTTATTGAACAACTCCAATCCAGTTTTGAAGGTGAAATAGATTGTTCCGAAGCGACTCGCCAAGTATTTTCTACAGATAATTCAATTTATCAATACCATCCGCAAGCGATTATTTATCCGAAACATCAACATGATATTGAAATGATTATGCGTCTTGTGAGTGAACATCAATATCAATCTGTAGTATTGACTGCTCGCGGTGGTGGTACAGGAACGAACGGACAATCTTTAACAAATGGAATTGTCATCGACGTTTCTCGACACATGAATAAAATATTATCGATCGATGTTCAACAAAAAAAGGCTATTGTTCAGGCTGGTGTGGTCAAAGATCAACTCAATGCTGAATTAAAAAAATATGGTTTATTTTTTGCTCCCGAACTGTCTACTTCAAATCGAGCAACCATTGGAGGAATGATTAATACAGATGCAAGTGGACAAGGGAGTTGCCGATATGGAAAAACACATCATCACGTCACGCGTTTATCTACAGTATTAAGGGGTGGTGAGATTTTACATTCCCAAGCATTAAAACGAGAATCATGGCAACAACAAATTTTAGATAAAACTCCCTTTCAGAAAAATTTATACCACCAGATTTTTACAGTCGCTAAAATTAATCAAGACATAATTAAAAATAGTTTCCCATCGTTGAATCGATCATTGACGGGTTATGATTTGCCTAATTTATTGGATGATGAATATTTTAATCCAAACGCCCTACTCTGTGGTAGTGAAGGAACTTTAGGCATTATTGTCGAGGCAGAATTAAACGTTTTAGAGATTCCAAAGTATCGACTGTTAATAAATATCGGCTATACCAACTTTCAGGATGCATTAAAAGATGCCAATGTGCTCATGCAACATAAGCCACTATCAATTGAAACGGTTGACTCCAAAGTCTTAAACTTAGCTAAAAATGATATCGTTTGGCACAATGTCGCAAAATTTTTCCCAGACAATCATTTTGGAAAACCGATTGAGGGGATTAATTTAGTTGAACTTGATGCAACAACTGAAATTGAATTAAAACAACATCTAGAAGATTTTTTACAGCATTTATCTCAAGACAGACAAATCGAACGACTCAGTACCACTGTTGCATGGGGAGAAACTGAAATTAATCACGTTTATGCAATGCGTAAGCGTGCAGTCGGATTATTGGGGAATGTCGAAGGGGAAAAAAGACCTCAGCCTTTTGTTGAAGATACAGCCGTTCCCCCTGAGTACTTGGCGGAGTATATAGCAGATTTTAGACAGCTTTTAGATCATCATGGTCTGGAATACGGCATGTTTGGACATGTTGATGCTGGTGTACTGCATGTACGCCCGGCATTGGATATGAAAGACCCCAAGTCATTGGGAATGATAAAATTAATTACAGAGAAGGTCGTCGAATTAACGCATCATTATGGTGGTGTGTTATGGGGGGAACATGGTAAAGGCTTACGTTCTGGTTACGCCCCTATATTTTTTGGACAAGCCTATCCCCTATTACAACAAATCAAAGCGCTTTTTGATCCATTTAATCAACTCAACCCTGGGAAAATTGCAACGCCTGCAACATTACCCACCAGTAAATTGATCGGACTCACCGAAATTCCGCTACGCGGGGATTATGATCGTCAAATTTCAAAGATCGACTGGAATAATTTTGGCACGACCATGCACTGTAATGGAAATGGCGCATGTTTTAATTATGATTTGAATGATCCCATGTGCCCTTCTTATAAAGTGACACGAAATCGTATTCACTCTCCCAAAGGACGTGCAACATTAGTGAAAGAGTGGCTTAGACGAGAGGAAAATCAACAATCTAGTATGGGTTTTGATCAGGAGGTATATGAGGCTTTGCATGGTTGTTTGTCTTGTAAATCCTGTGTTGGACAATGTCCTGTTAAAGTAGACATTCCTGATGCAAAAGCACGTTTCTTAGCCCGCTATCATCAACGATATCCTCGTCAACTTCGTGATTATATATTGGCAAAATTGGAATTTATCTTACCCCAAGTCGCATCGATCTCATCTTTATATAATGTGACACAAAGACTGACCTTACTAAAATCATTCCAGAAAAAAATACTCAGAATGACAGATATCCCATTGTTTCATCCTAAAGTGAAGGAAAGATTACAAACATATGGTGCTGTCCTCGTTGATCAGGACTTAAATAATTTACCCAGTAATGAGCATGATGTGGTTTTCATTGTACAAGATGCATTCACACGCTATTTTGATACTTCTGTCTTTTTGGATTTAATCACGCTAATAAAAAAATTAGGGGCTATCCCTTATGTATTGCCCTATTTCCCCAACGGAAAACCTTTGCATGTGCATGGTTTCCTTGATGAGTTTGAAAAGCTGAGAAGAAAAAATATTACCCTCTTAAATCAAGTTTCTGATTTAGGTTATCCTATAGTCGGTTTGGATCCAGCAATGACTCTAGTTTTTCGTCAAGAATATCATAAGAGATTTACTGAAGAATTGCCTGAACATCGTTATCAAGTCATGTTGGTACAAGAATGGCTAAAGCAACGCTTGGACGAATTTGAACTGCCAAAATTATCAACAACTCAATCCATTTATTATTTAGCTGGGCATTGCACTGAGCGAACACAAGAACCTAAATCGAATCAAATGTGGAAAGATATTTTCCAAGTGTTTGGCTTAGAACTTGAATCACTTACTTTGGGATGTTGTGGTATGGCTGGAACCTATGGTCATGAAACTGAACATTTAAACCAATCAAAAATGATTTATCAACAATCATGGCAAAGTAAGGTAGAACTGCACCACCAATGGATTTTAGCAACTGGATATTCATGTCGAACTCAAGTCAAACGTTTAGAAAAAACTCAACTTCGCCATCCTATTCAGGTTCTGTTAGAAAAATTGGGCTGAGTCTTAAATATCATCGGGTCTGTTGACCTTTTATAAATGGCTCTTGTTATAGGTTAAAATTGGGCATGAGACCGATACATTTTAAAGCATGAAACGAAGAAAATTGCGAAACTATTTTTAAGTTCCATAATGCATGGTTAAGATAGTTTAGCCACAACCCTGAGCAAAAATAAAGTATGGCTTTGTCCTTGCTTATATCTCCCAGCTCAACATGGCGACATCGATGTCGCCTCGCCATAGAAAGACCATCTATAACTCAAAAATGCAAAAAATATGTTTAAGCAAAACTTTTAAAAATTCATATAAAAAGTATCAAGTACATTGGATATGAACGATTCAAATCACATGTCTGAATCATCAAGTGCTTTGACTCAAATTAATAAATCATTGTGAATTCATTAACCATGACTTTACCAATGGCAATGAAGTTGGTTGATGAGGTTTTCGTGGTGATATGAGGTAAAAGCCTGATCCTGTATCGAGTGTAATTGAGTTTAAACGTATTAATCGCCCTGCCTCTAAATCATCTTTGACAAAATTTAGGCAAGTTAAGGCTATCCCTTGCCCAGCAATTGCTGAATCAATGGCAAGTGAGGTCTGATTAAAATAAATATTTTTAGAATTAAACAAATCATGATCAGGAAAAGCGACCTGAAGATATTTAGGCCAAAAATTATGGGCATCATGAATTAAAGTATACGATTGAAGACTTTTAGAATCATGCGGATGCCCTATTTTTTCAATGAGCAAAGGATTTGCTACAGCAACCACCTGGTTTTCAAAAAGCAAATCGGCATTCACACTATTTTCAAAAGGTGGGGCTGCTAAACGGATAGCTAAATCAATTCCATCTGTGCCAAAATTTTGTACCTTTGGACTCGCAACAACTCTTAAATCCAAATCAGGATAAGTCTCTGCAAATTCATTTAAACGTGGAAGTAACCATTTCGCAGCAAATGAGGGGGGAACGCTGATAGTAAGATAGGGTTGAGTTGGATGTAATATTTCTGTTGCTTCTTCTAATATTTTAAATGCCTGTTTTACACTTATCGCATATCGATAAGCACTCTCAGTCATTGTTAATTTTCTTGGTGTTCTTTCAAATAATTTGAGACCCAACTCCTCCTCTAAGCCTCTAATTTGTTGAGCCACAGCAGCTTGTGTGACCCCTAACTCATCAGCAGCTAATCTAAAATTTAAGTGCCTTGATACAACTTCAAATACATATAAACCCTTTAACGATGGAAGCTTTCTCATGAACTTAGCCAATAGTTTTTCTATCTGATCATACAAAATAATATCGTTTGTTTGCGGTATACTCAACACTTAAACTCAATAAATAAAATGATTACCATCTATAGTGAGGAAGATGAAAATGGTTGATAAAGTTGCAGTTATTACAGCCGCAGGGAGTGGCATGGGCGCCGCAGTCGCAAGAAAATTGGCCAATGAAGGATACAAAGTAGCCATTCTTTCTTCTTCAGGAAAAGGGGAAGTGCTTGCTCAAGAGTTAAATGGTTTAGGTGTGACTGGCTCAAACCAGTCTCCTGAAGATATTCAACGCCTGATTGATGAAACACTTAAACGTTGGGGACGAATTGATGTCTTAGTTAATAGTGCTGGTCACGGTCCGCGTAAAGGAATTTTAGAGTTAACGGATGAAGATTGGCATGCTGGTATTGATACTTACTTTTTAAATGCTGTACGTCCAACTCGTTTAGTTGTACCGATTATGCAAAAGCAGAAAAGTGGTGTGATTATTAATATTTCTACTACATGGGCATTTGAACCAAGTCCATTATTCCCAACCTCGGTGGTTGCTCGTGCAGGTCTAGCTGCCTTTACAAAAATCTGCTCAGATCAGTATGCCACTGACAATATACGTTTTAATAATGTCTTACCAGGTTGGATTGATAGTTTGCCAATGACAAACGAACGCAGTGATAGTGTTCCAATGAAACGTTATGGTACTACAGAAGAAATTGCAGCGACGGTCGCATTCTTAGCTTCTGAAGGTGCTGCATATATTACTGGTCAAAACATTCGTGTAGATGGCGGTCTAGCTCGTTCGATCTAATAACAAATATCAGTGATTATTGGGATAAAGCGATGTAGCTTTATCCCTTTGGGAGTTTTACAAAATGCCGTTAATTACAATTGAACTTGCCCCAGGGCGTACACATGCGCAAAAGAAAGCGTTTATGCAAGAAGTCACAACCTTGACTTCAATGATATTAAAATGTCCAACAGAGACCATTGATATTATTTTTAAAGAAATACCATCATCTGATTGGGCACATGCAGGAAAGTTTTACGCTGAACCTGATCAATAAGATTTTAATGATATAAGGCTGGAATTAAAATCTTACAGCCTTATCCTATCGGTCAGACGAGGTGTTATATGGGTATACCGCTTAAAAGTGATTTATTCAAACAAATTATGGATCACCTAACCCAAGCTTCTATAGAGCGCTCCCCTTTTACCCTGATGCAACTTGCGACCATAAATTCAAAAAATGAACCTAAGCTTAGGACAATTGTACTTCGCGACTTCAACGCAGAGAAAGGAATAATTTCTTTTTTTACTGATACACGTTCTCAAAAAATAGAAGAAATAAATAATAATCATAAAGTTGCTTTAGCTGCATTTGATCCTAAAGGAACCCAATTACGAATCGAAGGTGAAGCAAATATTATTCAAGATACGCAAACAAAAAAAGAAGCTTGGCATAAATTAAAACAACACACCCATTTACTGTTTAAAACATCGGTTTCACCTGGCAAAAAAATTGCTTCACCTCACGAAGTCAAATATATAGATGAAGAATATGGCAATAAAGAACCATCGATTTTTTTTGATCTTATTGATATCCACATAACAAGTTTAGAGTGGTTGGACCTGAATGAAAATCCCCATATAAGATGTTTTTTTGAAAAAGATAAAAATGGAGAATGGCAAGGACAGTGGTTAGCCCCTTAATTATCCAATCTTTTGCGTTTTAACATTCATTTAAATGATCTTGAATCCATTGTGTAATTGTCACGACTTTTGGCGTTTTCGCCATCGATGTTGGATAAGTCATATAATAAGCTTTGGTATTATTTAATTCATAAGGCCAAGCCAAGATTAATTTTTGAGTTAATAACTCTTCTTCAATCAAAAATTTGGGAATAAGTGCAACACCACAACCTATTATTGCCGCATTAATACATGAATAAAAAGTATCAAATCTTGGACCAATAAATGGGTGTTCATTTACGAACTCTTGCATTTGAAAATATTCATCCCATGCTCTAGGACGTGATCGACATTGAATTAAAACATGACAATGAAAGTCTTCTAAACTATTAAAAGGCGTTTGTGTAATTTCAGGAGAACACACGGCTACACACTGCTCTTCAAATAATTTGATGCTGGTCATATCCCTCCAGACGCCTTCACCATATAAAAAGGCGATATCTGCTTGTAAATTTTCAATTTCAGAATCATGAATTTGTTCTTGAACATCGAGATGTATATTGGGATGAGATTTTCCAAATCCTTTTAATGCTTTAATCAACCATCTCGCGCATAACGTAGGGTGAACAGCGATATTCACCGTCTCTGCTTCACTCCCATGTGCCAATATATTTAAAACAGAGATTTCGATTTGATTGAGTATCTTTTGGGCTTCTGCCAGGAATATTTTACCTGAAGGAGTAAGATTTAAACCCTTTAAAGAACGGTCAAATAAAGTCGTGTTAAGGCTATCCTCTAAATGGATGACTTGTTTACTTACAGCACTTTGAGTCATGTGGAGGACTTGAGCAGCTTTGGTAAAACTTAAAAATCGAGCAGAAGCTTCAAAGCATCGTAATGATGTCGTCGATGGAAAAGTTCTGGATGTCATTTTATGCATTTTTTAAATTCCTTTTTTTATATTGAAGAGTGCCCAAATCCATTGAAAGTTACTTGTTTTTTAGTCTGCCATATCATTGCTTTGACCAAATACCTTTAGATCACTGACTCAATAATACGAATTTCAATTTAACTCATTCAGTAAAAAATAAAAATTCAAAAAATACCCAATCAAGCAGATTTTTTTCATCTTTTCGCTGTCCTTTTTAACAACAATCACCTTAACCTAACTTTGTAGTTTGGATGACAATGACTCCTCCGATAATAAGTGTGAGCGCGAACCACTCAATTACTGTTACATTTTCCCCCATTACAGCACCAATAATCACAGCAATCACAGGTGCTATATATGTTGCAACTGAAGCTTTCACTGCTCCTAATTTTTGAATAATGTAATAATACAAAAGAAAAGCTCCTCCCGTACCCATTACACCTAGCCCAATAATAGTACCTAGAAGTACATGTGTATCAGAATATATTGTTGTAATACCTTTAAAATCAATGAATAAAAAAAGTGTCAATACGGCTATACCTAATTGCCAAGTTGCAAGTGCAATGGATGGTATCTCTAATGGCAAAAGATAATATCGGGCATAAACAAATGAGATACCGAAGCTCAAAGATCCGACCATTACCCAGAATATTCCCATTAATGAAATAAATTCTGAACTTTCCCACGGACGAGCACTTAAGATAATCCCCGAAAAGCTGAGCGCAATGCCCATAATGACGCCTAGTGACAATCGATCTTCACGCAAAAAAATGAGTGCTGCAAGTAAAGTAAAAATAGGAATAATTCCACTTAATAATCCAGCGATACTACTTGGTAATAATGCCGTTCCAGCAACAATACCATAGTAATAAAGGATCGCTGCTAAAACAGACATGACCACAAAATGCTTTAGATAACGTAGTTGCTTCAATGAAATACTTCCTGTATACAAAGCAACGATTAAAAGAGGGATGAAAGCAAAGAAAATCCGCATGAATACCGTCTGAGCTGGAGAAATTAAAGCGGTCGCCCATTTCATATAGATGAAATTGCTTCCCCAAATGATACCCAGTAAGACAAGTGCAGCATAAGCACGCAACATAGTGTCCTTAACTCCTCAGAGCATTCATAACATTCGAGCTCCACAAGAGCTCGAACTCATTTGATTAAAGAATTCTTTTTGATAGTTGTGTCGTATATTTAAGAATTCGATTTATTCTTTATGAATTTAACAATGAAACTAGCACTCACTGTACCAATTGCCAAAACTAAAGTGACTATGGTTTCGTACTGATACTTTTCATTCACAAACATATATCCCAATGTGAGTGTAATTAAAGCAATGACAACATAAGTCAAATATGGAAAACACCACATTTTAAAATCAAGCTGAATACCTTGTTTGTCTAATGATTTACGCATTTTTAATTGAGATAACGCGATAATTAAATAAATGAGTAAGCTAATTGCGCCTAAGGTAGATAAAAAGAAGAAAAACAATCCCTCAGAAGCATAATAATTAAGTCCTAAACAAATGATTGAGAAAATTGTGGTGACGATAACTGCTGTTCGTGGTACACCTGCCCGGGTTACATGAGCGCAAATTTTAGGTGCATCTCCACGACTTGCTAAAGAAAACAACATACGAGAACTTATGTAGGTACCTGTATTTAAAACACTGCTTACCGAAACGAAAACAACCAGATCCATGATGAGTTTTGAACCCGGCACATTTAGAACATGCAGAACATACTGAAACGTTCCCATTTCCTGTAACCCTTTATCTGTCCATGGCACGATACACAGCACTAGAAAAATGGAAAGTACATAGAATATTGCAATACGATAAATCACCAGATTGGTTGAACGGCGAATTTCCTTGCCTGGATGTTTTGCCTCTGCAGCAGCAATTGACAACATTTCCACACCAAAGAATGAAAACATCACAATTAATATCCCAGACAGAATAGCCCCATAGCCATGAGGAAATAGTCCGCCATGCTGATATAAATTAGCAATACCACTAATATTTGGATTTAATGACCAATAACCCAAAATTGCTGAAACACATATAACAATGAAAATAACTATGGCAGCAACTTTAGTTAAAGCAAACCAAAATTCAAACTCACCAAATTTTTTTACGTCGAAAAGATTTGTCAAGGTTAAGATTAAAAGAATACTAAAAGCAAAAATAGCGGGATGTACATCAGGGAAATAAGCAACTAATATATTTGCCCCCATTATTGCTTCAAAAGCAACAACTAACATCCAAAACCACCAGTATAACCAACCTGTGGTAAAACCAGCCCAATGTCCTAATGTTTTTTCAGCATAAACTGAAAATGAGCCTGAGTCTGGATGTAGCACTGCCATTTCACCCAACATACGCATCACTAAGAACACTAAAATACCTACAATCATGTAAGAAAATAATATCGTGGGACCAATCGTATTAATGGCTGATGCTGATGCAATAAATAGACCTGCACCAATAATTCCACCAATTGTTATCATACCCACCTGTCGGCTTGATAAACTGTGGCATAATTTATTGTCCGTATCACTACGATTAGATATATTGTCATGTTGTTCCATTGAATCCTTCCTTATAAATTTTAATTGTTTATTGATCCATATATTAAATTTAGAAAAATTCTAATAAACGACTACAGTACACTCCATTTTATAACTGTAGATAATTGATCGATTCACAAAACTATCAATTTCAATAAACTAATTTAGTATGTTTTTACTGATTCTGACCTACAAACGAAAAAAGGGAATGTCTTTACGACTTATTTTCGTAGACATTTAATGCATGCAATATTCTTTTTCTTTTCGTGTTTTGCTATTAATAAATCAAAGAAAATCCATGTTCTAAATTTCTCCATATAGAAATTCATAACAAATATATTTTCAAGCTTCAGTCTGAAGCACAAAAAAATAAATTCAGTAAATCAATATCAAGGAAGATATCAATGTTTAAATTCAAACACTTAGCTATAAACTTGACCCTATTATCTATATTTTATCCTCAGATGATACAAGCTTCCTCTCAAATCGGAGATCCCCAATCGAATCTTGGGGCACTTACATTTTCAGGATGGCTACGTGCCAATATTCAGGATAAAAACTATTCGAATGATGAACATAAGCTCAAATTTGATGCAGCAAAATTAGCCATTCAATATGACGCAACCCAATTCTTTGGTAATTTTGAATATCGTTGTTATCAATTTGATGAAATCTGTGATTTTTCTTCTTTGGTCAATGCCAATCTTGGCTATAAGATTAATCCAAGTAATCGTATAACTATTGGGATACAGGATGTACCTTTCGGACCTGGTCGTGGCTGGTCAACCAATTGGTTTGGAGACATTACTGTGACTTCAGGTTTATCAGATATTCACCATTTGGGCGTGAACTTCAATACTCAGCTCTCTGATGATACGACAATCGACCTCGCCTATTTCGTCAGTGATGCGGGAAGTTATGTAGGAGATAGTAAAAATGCTGCACGATATTCTGCCAGTTATGTCAATCCCAATGATCCGAATGAAACCCGCTTGCAAGAAAAAAATATGCTCGTTTCACGTATCGATCAAAAATTACCTCAATGGATTGACGGACTGAATCTAAGCGCAGGAGGCTCTTATTGGTATTCACAGTTGGATAATAAAACCAATAATCAGACAGGGCATCGTAATAGTTGGGCTATTTTCTCTCGTGCTCATTATAATAACTTTAATTTAACATTAACGACTGGCAGGAACAAAATTAAAAACAAAGATCTATTACAACCTAATTATTCCGTCATGGGAGCATTTGATACAAACTATTATGTTGCAAATGATGCTGATTTCTATGCCATCGATATTAATTATGCTTATAAAGATCCAAATGGTCGTTTTAATCTAACACCGTATGCGACTTATTCGCTATATAATAAAAATATTGATGATTATAAAGACTCAACACGTCATACGATTGGAGCACAACTTGATGTGAAAAAGTTCTCTTTTGCAACAGAATATATCTTTGGAAAAAATGATCCATTTATTAACGGAAATATGCAATCCTTAGCAATAGCTGATAATAAACCGACCCATAAAATGTTAAATTTATTGTTCTTCTATAATTTTTAATTTACTTGATTATTATTTTCAATCTAATCATACGATCATAGTAGAAAAGAAAGTTCTCCAGTTTGCTCAAGAGTCATATCTTAATCAAATCGTGGGAACTTTCCTTCGGTTTTCTACTTTTGAGTTCAATTATTTTGAGGGGGGGTTACCCAAGGCTTCTCGAAGTGTAAGTACTATTTTACTCTGCAAAGCAGTTGAGGTAGATGCATTTAATATCAGTTCTCTTTCAGTTGCTCTGCTCCAGTTTGTCGCATCAATTTTCTTTTCAAATGTTTTTTGTTTTACGCAAACCATTTAATTCTACGTCTGCTTTCCACTTTTTATTTGGTCGTTGATAAACCGAAATACTCATCTATAAATTAACTCCATAAATCATAATCCCCCCCGGGTGGAAAACGGGTGGAGATATATACCAAAGTATCTCAAAAAAAACATAAATGCCAG
This sequence comes from Acinetobacter sp. Ag2, assembly GCF_001005515.1. Classification (NCBI taxonomy): domain Bacteria; kingdom Pseudomonadati; phylum Pseudomonadota; class Gammaproteobacteria; order Moraxellales; family Moraxellaceae; genus Acinetobacter; species Acinetobacter sp. Ag2. Next base: position 142,091 of record NZ_LBNA01000058.1, on the reverse strand, counting down.
AAACGACAAAGCCCCAAGCCTTTAATATATAAGGCTTGGGGCTTTGGAGAATATTGCTATTCTATATTTTGGTCCCGAGGGTCGGACTCGAACCGACACGTCATCGCTGACAGTGGATTTTGAGTCCACCGCGTCTACCAATTTCACCACCTCGGGAGAGGTTGTGTGCGTATAATAGCGCGTTTCATTTTCTTGTCAACGACAAGTTTTCACATTTGTATAAAATTAATGCATATCTGGTTTTTTTGGATTATAAATCACCAATTTCAGCCTTTAATTTGAAAAAAGACTATACTAAGCGCAGTTTTTAAATCTCCAATGTCAGTTTTTCTTTCCCATGATGCAACTCTCTGATTTTAGTTTCGAACTTCCCGATGAACTTATCGCACGCTACCCGCTTGAAACACGTAGCGCTTCTCGCCTTTTACATCTCAATGCAGATGGCTCATATCAAGATCACAGTTTCACCGATATATTAGATTTATTCGATGAAGGTGACTTGATGGTACTCAATGATACCAAAGTGATGAAGGCACGCCTTAAAGGTAAACGAGCATCTGGAGGTGCAGTTGAAGTCTTGGTGGAGCGTATATTTGATCAAACTATTGCACATTGTCACATCAAAGCCAGTAATTCACCTAAAGCAGGTGCTGAACTATTTATTGGTGTAGATGGTATTAAAGCCATTGTACAAGGGCGTCATGAAAACTTATTTATTGTCGAGTTTTCTCAGCCAATTTTGCAGGTTCTGGATTTGTATGGGCAATTACCTATACCACCTTATTTTAATCGAGAAGCTGAAGCGATCGATACTGAACGCTATCAAACCGTATTCAATGATCCAACCAAGTTAGCAAGTGTTGCAGCACCGACCGCAAGTCTGCACTTTGATCAAAGCTTACTGGAAAAATTAAAACAAAAAGGTATCCAACAAGCTTTTGTGACCTTACATGTCGGTGCAGGTACATTTTTACCTGTGCGGACAGACAATATCGAAAATCACATTATGCACAGTGAATGGTGTGATGTACCTGAGGCAACCGCAAAACTTATTCAAGAAACCAAAGCACGTGGGAATAAAGTCATTGCAGTAGGGACCACAGCAACACGTGCATTGGAAAGTGCTGCACAAGCTTCAGGTGGTAAAATTGCGGCTTGGACAGGAGATACCCAAATCTTTATCTATCCTGGCTATCAGTTCTGTGTGGTGGATCGCTTGATCACTAACTTCCACTTGCCTGAATCAACGCTGTTAATGCTGGTTGCGGCATTGTCCAATCGAGACAATATTTTAAATGCTTATAGACATGCAGTTGAGCAAAAATATCGGTTCTTTAGTTATGGCGATGCCATGCTGATTGAAAATGCAAATACAGAACAAATGACAGCAGAATAGTTTACGCCATAATTTACAGCACGACCTGCAAAGTATTCATTCAAAGGATGCTTTGCATTTAAAATCATTTTTTCGTTACAATTAAGCTTCTGAAAACTCGTCACAATAATGAATAAAGATGAATGATTTACCAACAAAAATTCAAAATGCGTTTAGTCAACAACATGTCAATAATGGTAAAACCCAAAGTAATATTGATTCAATCAACCGATTATTAGCTTCAACTGAAAATTTTGAGCACTTGATCGAAAAGTTAAAGCATTGGCAAGATGATCCAAGCCTGTCTATTCAAAATTATACTTTTTGGCTTTTTATCTGTGTGGGTATAGGCGTTGCCATTTTGGCTTTTTTTACTCATCCAATTCTATTTTTATTTGCAATAGCCAGTATTGTCTTTGCTTTTTATAAACGTACTTCAACCAAGCCACTCAATCAACTCATAGATTATCTCCAGCAAAAGAATTTAGAGGCAAAATATCAAATTCGCTTCTTTCCGAACGAGACCGATAACAAAATTATCTCTCCTTATGATTTTCCATTATTTGGCTTAGGGGACTATGAAAATTCAATTCGCAATACCATTTATGGTACTTGGCAAATTAATGGTTTCATCTATCCATATATGTTGTTTAACTATCATTATGTTGATGAAGTTGAAACTCGCGATTCGGATGGTAAAACAAAAACTGAATATCGCCATTACGATTTATGGGGAATCATTGTTGAGAATTTTCCCACCCAAGGTATCAGTATTTCTTCCAAACAAAACCGCGCGTGCCGACTTGGAACGAAATGGTCCAGTGGCGATATTCGTTTTGACAATCAATATCAACTCAGCGGAACCAACGAAATGCGTTTGGCTAAATTTTTCAGTCCCAATCATGTACTCATGCTTGATCAGGCGATGTCGAATTTCAAAGGTGATTTTTACATTCACCCACAACACCCAGCACTGTGTTGGTTATTTAAGATTGACATCACCAAACCGCATTTGCCAGTGAATCAAGTCCAGACTGTCCATGACCTAGCAGCTCAACTGGAAAGCATGAGCATGCCTGATTATGAGCAACTTAAACAATCACTCATAACAATATTGCAAGAAGTTCAACCTAACACTGAAACAAATAAGTTTTAAAAATAAATAAGTTAATTGGCATTTAATGTGATTTATCGCATAATTATCGATAAAGTATTTAAAATTTTAGTTGCTGAAAGGCCAAATCATGATGAGCAATTATGCCTATAGAAACCGTTGAACGATTACTGCATTACCGCACTCGAAAAAATCAACATGTGATGCGTAATATTGCTCGATTGTGGGAGATTGGGCAACAGGCTCAATCTGCACAAGATATTTTGGATGGTCTACATCCCTGGGGTGAAAGCAAAGATCTGTTTTTCTATAATGTAATTCCTCGATTTTTGTTTATTTTGGGGATAGCAACTGCGCTAATTGGCTGGTTTTTTCATCCATTCATCCCCTATCCACTGGTGCTTTTAGCTGGATTATTATGCTGTTTTGCTGCCTATTTAATTTATGAGCCCAGTGACCCAATTGACGAAGTCATTAATTTTCTAGAGCAGAAAATAATGTTGTTGCGGTATGACTTGCATTTCAATAAAACACCAACTCATATCTCGACCACAAGCAATACCTTATTGGTCATGAGCAGATTAAAACAAACCTTTCCTTTTTTTGCCCAAGGCAATGTATCAAATGAAATCGAACAATTTGCCTCTACAGTTTGGTTTGATGGAGAACAAGAACATCATGTGATGTTGTTTCAATATCATTATATTGATGAGTTTTCACTCCCAAATAGCCAAGGTGAAAAGCAAAAAATCAGAGAAATTCACAAAGACCAATGGGGCGCTTTTATTTTTCAAATGCCTGCACTTGGATTTGCTGCCAGCAACAAACATCATGAGTTCACACCGCCGTATACACAGCGCTGGAAAACAGCCGATATTATGGTGAACCAAAACTTATATATTTTTGGCTATAATCAACATCAATTGGCACGAACCATCAGCCCAAGTATTACCTTAAAATTAAGTGATTTTTTTCAACAATATTCAGGTGATATTGTTTATCATTTTGAGGAAAATATGCTGTGCTATATGGGTGATCAAAACTTATTTCGAATTGCTCGAAAAAAGCAAAGCCCTCAAGATATCTCGGCACTACGTGGACATTTAAGAACATTAACCATGCCTGAATATGAAAAATTCAAACAGAGCATGCTAAACTTGATTTCATAAATCATAAGGAATAATCAGAATGGGTTTAATCATATTTATTGGGATTTTTATCGCCATTATCGTTTGGGGCATTTTAGTCAGAAATAATATTGTGCGTTATTTCAATGCAACCCAACGTGCATGGGCCGAAGTGGCGAATTTTGAACGTCAAAAAGTAAAGACGCTTGAGACTTTAGAACAGACACTGGCGCAATATACTCAATTTGAAAAATCCACCTTAGAAAAAGTGACTGAATTACGTCAGCAAATTTTGAATTTAAATTTAAACAATACTGATGTTTCTCAATTACAACATGTTGAAAAACTCAACCAAGACTTAATGAAAAGTCTAAATGTTGTTGTTGAAAATTACCCTGAACTAAAGGCTGATACACTGTATGCAAAAATGATGGATGATATTCAAGAGCAAAATGAAAATGTCGGTGCAGCGATTACAATCTTCAATCGTAATGTTGAAGAATTTAACAACACTATCGAAATCTTCCCGAATAATATGATTAACACCATCACTTTAGCGAAGAAGACCATTCGTCCATTTTCAGATAATGTTGTAACTCAAAACTTCGATTACAAACCAAATTTCAATTAGTCACCAACATCACCCCAAACCTTTTATATGCCTTCTTAGATAAATGCTAAGAAGGTTTTTTTGAATTTTTGTTTTATACTATGAATGCATCAAATAGACTTATTTTAAAACCAAAATATAAATCATCATTTGCAAATCTCGATCATCTTTGAAGATAAATACAGCTATTTTTAGATTAAAAAATGACATTTCGATCATTTTCTGATATTTTTCAAACCGCTAAAAAAATGACTATTTTTAGAACAAAACGATCAACTTATAAAAAGCAATCTAAAGATTGGAGTTATACAATGTTAAAAAAACTATTCATGATGTTCTGTCTGTGTTTCATATGGCAAGCTCCTGCTCAAGCAAAAGGACTCTTGGTTTTCAATACAGGTGATGAAATGTTTAAAGTTGGTGCATTTCCACAAGAACTCATCAGCCAATATGAAGACCTTAAAAGCTTAAATGTAGGCTACAAATGTAGTCACTTCGGAATTTTATGGGCAGATGTGAGAACATGGGATTGCACACTGGTTGGAATGACTGATGCTGAACCAGATACTTTTTATGAATTACCTGAAGATGTGATTGCATCATTAAGTAAAAATCCTGATTACCAAGAAAATAAAATGCAACGCAATTTTTGGAATCATTATGGCATTTTTATTTTAGTTCTTGCGATTATTGGGTTAATCGTCATGGGGCGCAAAGCCAAAGATTAATCGGGCGGTTAACCTAAAAGAAGTGGACTAAAGTCCGCTTCTTTTATAAAGAATAAAATACAAACACCTGCAACTATCTATTCGCATACATATAAATCAAGTCATATCTTCAATTTTTAACATGATGAAAAATAACATGACTGGTATTCAACCCTAAAATCAGGGAAAATAGCTCCTTTTGCAATTATCAATCAGCGAACTGTTTTTTCGCCAGATTTAGGTCATTTATGAAGTTTGAAAAATTAGGTCAGTCGGGGCGTGCTCGTCGTGGTCGTTTAACTTTAGCACATGGTGTCGTAGAGACTCCTGTGTTTATGCCTGTCGGTACCTACGGTACTGTTAAGGGGATGTTGCCACGTGATATTGAAGATATCCAAGCACAAATTATTCTAGGAAATACCTTTCACCTTTATTTACGCCCTGGATTAGATGTTATTCGTGAACATGGCGGTTTGCATGAGTTTATGAAATGGGGCAAACCTATTCTGACGGACTCAGGTGGCTTCCAAGTATTCAGTCTTGGAGCAATGCGCAAAATCAAAGAAGAAGGTGTGACCTTCCGCTCTCCAATCGATGGTTCAAAAGTCTTTTTATCACCTGAAATTTCAATGGATATTCAACATACCTTGAACTCAGATATTGTGATGATTTTTGATGAATGCACACCATATCCTGCAACACATGAGGAAGCCCAAAAGTCATTACAATTGTCATTGCGTTGGGCAAAACGTTGTAAAACTCAACATCATGATGTGCTTAAAAATAAAAATGCCTTGTTTGGAATTATTCAAGGTGGCATGTATGAAGATCTTCGTGAAGAGTCTTTAAATGGTTTAAAAGAAATCGATTTTGATGGTTTTGCAATTGGTGGACTCTCAGTAGGCGAACCAAAAGAAGAAATGATCAAAGTTTTGGATTATCTCCCAGCGAAAATGCCAGCAGATAAACCACGTTATTTAATGGGCGTAGGGAAACCAGAAGATATCGTTGAAGCAATCCGTCGTGGTGTGGATATGTTTGACTGTGTGATGCCAACACGTAATGCACGTAATGGTCATTATTTTGTTACAGATGGCTTAGTACGAATTCGTAACAGCCAATATCGCCATGATCAACGTCCATTAGACCCGCATTGTGACTGTTATACCTGCACCAACTTCACTCGTGCCTATTTATTCCATTTAGAAAAATGTGGTGAAATGCTCGGTTCAATGTTGGGTACCATCCATAATTTGCGTTATTACCAACGCTTTACCCAAGATATTCGTGATGCTTTAGATCAAGGTACTTTTGATGAATACGTGACAGATTTTTATCAACGTCGCGGTTTAGAAGTTCCACCTTGTCCTGTGGACTAATGCCCCAATATAAAGCTGAATTGAAGATTAATTCAACAGTATTTGCGCTGAAACCCAAGACAAGGTAAATTGCAGAACAAGTCGATTTAAAAGCCATGCAAATGGCAGAAAATTTTTAACATTAGGAAACTGAAATGAGTTTATTTATTTCTTCTGCTCACGCTGCGGCAGCGCCTGCACAAGGTCCAGGCATGATGGCAAACATTTTGATGATCGTTGTATTTATCGCGATCTTCTATTTTCTCATCTGGCGTCCTCAAGCAAAACGTGCAAAAGAACACCGTACTTTAATTGAAAGCTTAGGTGTGGGCAGTGAAGTTGTATTTGCAGGCGGCTTAATGGGTCGTATTCTGAAAATCGACGGAGACTTTGCAGTGGTTGAATTAGGCAAAGGAAATGAAGTGAAAATTCAACGTGCAAGTGTTATTTCAGTTCTGCCTGAAGGCACATTAAATAACCTTTAATCATAAAACGGTCGTGCACTTAGCACGACTTTTTCATTTTAAGAAGAAAGCGAATGCGTTACCCTGCATGGAAATATTTATTGATTCTAGTGGTACTAGTAATCAGTACATTATACGCGCTGCCAAGTTTATATCCTGATGAACCTGCTGTTCAAATTTCGGGTGCCAAGGCTGGTACCACGATTGACAAATCAGTGATACAAAAAGCAGAGCAAATTTTAAAAAGTGAAAATATTAGCAGCCATGATAATACTTTCACCAACAATGCTGCCCTCTTACGTTTAAGCACATCAGAAGCCCAATTAAAGGCAAAAGATGTACTAAGCAAAGGTTTGGGTGAAAACTATACGATTGCGTTAAACCTTGCGCCAACAACACCTGAGTGGTTACAAAAAATTGGTGCTAAACCAATGAAGCTCGGTTTGGACTTGCGTGGTGGTGTTCATTTCCTACTTGAAGTAGATATGGATAAAGCGATTGCACAGCGTATGGAAACATCAGCAACTGATTTACGTCGTGAATTCCGTGACAACAAGATTAATTTCAATAGTCTTGCATTGAATAACAATGTGATTACCATTCAGTTTGCCAATAATGATGACCGTGCAGCGGTGATGGATTTCTTACGTCGCGATGGAAATAAATATAATCAACAAGCTTTAGCTACAGATACTGGCTCTACGCTTAAGTTGACCTATAACGATGCGACCAAGCAAGACATTCAGTCTTATGCTTTAAACCAAAACTTAACCACACTACGAAATCGTATCAACGAATTAGGTGTGGCTGAAGCCTTGGTGCAAAGTCAAGGTAGTAATCGTATCGTGGTTGAACTGCCGGGTGTACAAGATACTGCTGAAGCAAAACGTGTATTAGGTCGCACTGCAAACTTAGAGTTCCGTTTAGTTTCAGATTTAAATGATCAATATATTGACCGTTTTACCGGTAAATATAATGGGCAACCTTTACCTCCGGGTACTGAGGTTTTTGCTTATGAATCGTTAGACAGTGGTCGTGAGTTATTATTAAACCGCAACCGTATTTTAACGGGTGAACGTGTCCAAAATGCATCAAGTGGCTTTAGCCAAGATACTGGTGGCGCTGAAGTAAATATTACTTTGGACACTGCTGGCGGTAAGTTGATGTCAGATGCAACACGTAACGCTGTTGGTAAACGTATGGCAGTTTTGTTTATTGAAAATAAACAAAAAATTACCTCGGTTCCTGATCCTGTTACAGGAGCAATGACTGAAGTCCGTACACCATATACAGAATCTGTTGTGATCAATGCTGCGAACATTCAAGCTGTATTGGGTTCATCTTTCCGTATTACAGGCTTAGACTCACCTCAAGAAGCGTCTGAACTTGCTTTGATGCTTCGTGCAGGTGCGTTAGCTGCGCCAATGTACTTTGTTGAAGAACGTGTGGTTGGTCCGAGCTTAGGTCAAGAAAATATCGACAAAGGTGTACTCTCTACCCAAGTTGGTTTCATCCTTGTTGCGCTTTGGATGATCGTATTCTTCCGCCTATTTGGTTTAATCGCAGATATTGCGCTGGTGATTAACTTGGCAATGCTTCTGACAGTCATGTCTTGGATTGGCGCTTCATTGACCTTACCGGGGATCGCGGGAATCGTGATCACGATTGGTATGGCGGTCGATGCCAACGTACTGATCTGTGAGCGAATACGAGAAGAAATGCGCTGGGGCGCCTCGCCCAAACAAGCGATTATTGCAGGTTATGATCGAGCCTATAACACCATTCTCGACTCAAACTTAACCACATTCTTGGTTGCATTTATTCTGTTCGCGATTGGTACAGGTCCGATTAAAGGCTTCGCGGTTACGCTGATGATTGGTATTATTTGCTCAATGTTTACTGCAATTACAGTCACTCGTGCAATTGTCCAACTCGTGTACGGTCGTAAACGTAACTTGAATAAGTTGAGCATATAGGAGATCGATGATGACTGATGTGACTCAACCGAAAAAGAAATATGGTCGTCCTGATGATGAGCATATAATTAATTTCATGAAGATTGCCAAACCTGCGGCAATCATCTCAATCCTTTTGACCATTGCAAGTATCTTCTTTATTGCAACCAAAGGCTTAAATCTTGGTTTGGATTTCACGGGTGGTGTTTCTGCTGAGTTGAATTATCAACATGCAGCAAAACCAGCTGATGTAATTGCAAACTTAGACCAAGCTGGCTTTAAAGATGCTGTTGTACAAACATTAGGTTCAAATAAAGACCTTATTGTTCGTATGCCTGCGCAAGATCTGAAAGTTGAAGACTTAAGCAATACCATTACTAAAGCTGTTCAATTACCGAATAATGCTGCTGTTGTTCATAAAGTGGATTCTGTCGGTGGTCAGGTAGGTAATGAACTGTATTTACGTTCTGCCGGCGCTGTTGCACTTGCAATGTTGCTTATGCTGATCTACGTGACCATTCGCTTCGAGTTTAAACTTGCAGTGGGTGCAGTCCTTTCATTACTGCACGATGTAATCGTAACGATTGGTATTTTTGCAATGATGCAGTGGCCATTCGACCTTACAGTCTTGGCAGCGATTCTTGCGTTAATTGGTTTCTCACTAAACGATAACATCGTTGTATCGGATCGTATTCGTGAAAACTTCCGTAAGATTCGTGGTGCAACCCCATTAGAGATCGTCAATATTGCATTGACTGAGACCTTAAAACGTACCATTCATACCTCAATGACCCTATTACTGGTTGTACTTGCAATGATGTTCTTGGGTGGTGATGGTTTACACTGGTTCTCTGTGGCGATGTTTATTGGCGTATTTGTAGGTACTTATTCGTCAATCTATATCGGTACTGCATTTGCTTTGTGGCGTGGTCTTAACCGTCAAGACTTTATTGTTCAAGTTAAACCTGAATTTGAAGATGAAGAACACATTCCTCACTAAGCTTCAGTTTTAATTTAAAAAGCTCATCTTTGGATGGGCTTTTTTATGCTTAAAATTTACCTCACAACGCAAAGAAAATGGTCGTGTTATGATTGCTAAGACATTGTTCTACTTCACAATTGGATAAGCATCTAGTATTCACAAGCACAAAAACGAATTAAACACCCAGAATTTTAAAGGCTTATAAAATACATAGGTTTTATTTATAATCAATGACTTGATGCAAATCAGGTGTATAAATAATTAGATGGTTGAGTACAGAATAGCGATACCATGTAAATTATAACTACTGAGCATAATATTTTTCACTTGGATAATATTTTACTTTTTCTTTCCATTTTCCATTGATTAAATGACGGTCTGTTACTTTGACTTGATTTCCACTTGAGGTGAGTTCATCTTCAATAAATTCTCGAACCAGTAATAGCCCCTTTTTAGGCACAACTTGGTACTCAGAACGAATATGATAACAACAGCCACTTTTATTAAGAGCAATGATCCGTTTGCGCTTTTTATCTAGCTGAAACATGCCTAAATTTTCTTGAGTGAGCACGGACAGCTCCTGACTTAAAACAAATTTTTGCTTGCTTTGATTAAACACATAAATATCATACACAGGACCACCATAAGGACCATAATGACCATTCCTTATTGCAAGGTCTTGTGTTCCATCAAAGTTAAAATCGTCAAAAATCAAAGGACTTTGTTCACCATAAAGCTCTATAACATTAACACTGGGTTTAAAATTTTCATCTAAATACATAGTCAATTCATCAGAGTGAAATGCTTGAAATACTGCTTTACTGCCCTTTTTAAATAACTTTACTTCAGCCTTGTCACCACATTCATTCTTCTTACATGCCATATCAATAATGGCATCATAGTGTTTTGAACCATTTTTAATTTCAAAAACTTGTGCTTGCGCTATAGATAAGGAAAGTACAAGACTAATACCCACACTTTGACAGATCGTTTTAATTACTTGCTTCATCATTTTTATTCAGTCAATTTTGATTAAAATCATAACATCAAACAGTGAATAATAAAAAACCGCCCGAAGGCGGTTAGGTTCCCTCCTTAATCAAAGGAGGGGCGGGGTGGATTTAATCCGATAGCAGTTTAGTGCCCACCACCATTAATTGCTTTGGTCATTTCTTCAACAACTTTCTTGGCATCACCAAAGATCATCATGGTTTTGTCATTGTAGAACAAATCGTTGTCTAGACCCGCATAACCTGTTGCCATAGAGCGCTTGATCACCATAATGGTACGAGCTTTATGTGCTTCAAGAATCGGCATACCATAAATCGGTGAGCTTGGATCATCTTTAGCTGCTGGGTTAACAACGTCATTTGCACCAATAACCAACACCACGTCTGTTGCAGGGAAGTCCGAGTTAATCTCATCCATTTCCAAGATGTCTTCATATGCAACATCAGCCTCAGCCAACAATACATTCATATGACCCGGCATACGACCTGCAACTGGATGGATCGCAAAGCGAACTGTTACACCTTGTTCTTTCAAAATTTCGCAAAGCTCTTTAACGGCATTTTGTGCACGACCTTGCGCCATACCATAACCTGGTACGATCACAACACTATCCGCATTCGACATCAAGAAGCCAGCATCATCCGCAGAACCTGAACGGTAGTTACGCTGAACTTGTTCACCTTTGTCCGCAGAAGCAACAGCTGCCCCACCCATTGCACCACCAAACAAGACATTGATGATTGAACGGTTCATTGCTTTACACATGATGTAAGACAGAATCGCACCTGAAGAACCCACCAGTGAACCTGCAACAATGAGCATGTTGTTTTCAAGCGTAAAACCAATACCTGCCGCAGCCCAACCAGAGAATGAGTTCAGCAACGAAACCACAACTGGCATATCACCGCCACCGACTGGAGCAATCCACACCCAGCCAAAGACTAGTGCAAGTGCTGTCATCGCCCAGAAAGCCTGCATATTGCCAGTGGTAAAGAAGTACACACCACAAGCCAGCATCGAAAGAAAAACAATCGCTTGAACAGGTTTAACCCAAGCACCAGAAATGGTTTTTGCCCATTTCTTTGCAGCCAACTTACCATAAGCAAATACAGATGCAGTAAAGGTAATCGCACCAACAAAACAACCCACGAACAATTCAAACAAATGAACTTTGCTCATATGTGCATGCTGTACACCAGCAGCAGTTAAAGCAGATTCGTTTTGCGCAAATAAAGCAGTCAGTTGGTTGTTATGTAAAATCGCAGCAATCGCAATCAATACCGCAGCCAAACCAACAAGTGAATGCATCAATGCTACAGTTTCAGGCATTTGTGTCATTGGAACAGTACGTGCACGTGCAATACCCACAATTGCACCAAGCACCATTGCACCACCAATCATCCAAACGACTGGATGATCTGCAACAAAGAATGTGGTGATCACAGCAATCGCCATCGCGATCATACCGTAACGGTTACCAGCAATCGCAGTTTTAGGACCTGAAAGACCACGCAACGTCAAAATAAAAAGGACCGCACCAACAAGGTAGAACCAATCCGCATACTCTCGAATAAATTCCATAGATTAGCCCTCTTTTTTCTTTTGCTTTGGCTTAAACATTTCAAGCATACGTGCAGTCACTGCGAAACCACCAAAAATGTTAATACTTGCCAAGAACACTGCAATTGCACCAAGTACACTAACAACATTCACAGACTGAAATTGTACATTTGCTTCAACAACACCTGGAATTCCAACAGTTTGTATCATCGCACCAACAACGATAATTGAGGACAATGCATTAGTTACCGCCATTAACGGCGTATGTAATGCAGGTGTTACTCCCCAAACCACGTAGTAACCAACAAAGATGGCTAAGACGAAAATAGTAATAGTTTCAACCATGATGACTCTCCTTAACCACGCTTCAGCAGTACTTGACCGCCATGAGTTACTAGAAGTGCTTTTTGAATCTCATCTTCTTGATTGATCGCAAAGTTTTTCTCTTGATCAAATAAAGTTTCAACGAAATTAAATACATTACGTGCGTATAGTGCTGAAGCTTCAGTCGAAACTGTAGATGGAATATTTGGAATACCCAAAATAGTCACGCCATTGTCTGTGACAACATTTTCACCATTCTTGGAACCTTCAACGTTTCCGCCAGTTTCTACTGCCATGTCCAAAATGATTGAACCTGGTTTCATTTTGGCAACGGTCTCAGCCTTAATTAAGCGTGGAGCATCACGACCTGGCAACAACGCAGTTGTAATCACGATGTCTGCATTTGACACTGCTTTATCTACGATGACAGCTTGATCTTGAATGTACTGCTCACCAGGCATCCAGCCATAACCATTTTTAGCAGCATCGGCAGCCTTTTGCTTTTCTTCATCAGACATTGGAACGTCTAACCACTTTCCGCCTAATGATTCAACTTGGTCACGAGCAGTTGGTCGTAGATCAGTAGCTTCAACCACAGCTCCTAAGCGTTTTGCTGTTGCAATTGCTTGAAGACCTGCAACCCCAACGCCCATAATGACAACACGTGCTGGTTTAACTGTACCCGCAGCAGTCATCAGCATCGGGAACATTCGTTGATATTCCGCAGCAGCAAGAAGCACTGACTTATAACCTGCAAGGTTGGCTTGAGAGGACAATACATCCATATTTTGCGCACGTGAAAGTGTACGAGGCAAAAGCTCTAACGCAAATGCAGACACTTGTTGTGACGCAAATTGGTCAAGTTCAGTATTGCGATACGGGTCAAACATCGCCACGACGGTTGTACCCGCAGCAAGTTTTTGAATTTCGTCTCCTTGCGGTGAACGAACTTTCAGAATCATTTGACTGCCCGTATAGGCATCATCCGTGATCTTAGCGCCGACTTGTTCATAAGCACTGTCAATATACGCAGCTTTCTTACCAGCTCCACGTTCAATGACAATGCTATGACCAGCACTAATCAACTTTTTTACTGTCTCTGGCGTTGCAGCTACACGGTTTTCACCGATGACAGTTTCTTTTGGGATTCCAATCTGCATGAGCGTTCCTCAAGCTAATTTTTCTTTAAGTCAACATCGTCAATAAACGATGCTTCCCCCAGATGCGTTTGTTATGAATTTTTGGATTCTAATTGAACTTTTTTAAAATACCACCCAATATTTATTTAATAAATACCCATATTTTGAACTGATGATTCATAAATATAATTGTAAGATATACCTACTATTCAATTTATTGTATTTTTCCTGTAATGCACATCCTGCATTTTCTAACATCCTTTGACTCCAGTTTGACTAATTGATCTTTTTTTCATCATATCTTTACTGTTTTTCATCAAAACTTGCTTCAATGGATTGGCATTTATGGCATTTTTTTATCTTTTTCTAGCGTATCCATTGTGGCTTAAATACGCTATAAAACAATAGATTTAACCTAAATATCATTCACAGTATTGGCATTTCTGACAATTTATAACTGTTTTCATCCTGCTTCAATTGGCTTTTTATGACATTTTTTTAGTCAAAAATGTAAGTTATTTTTCATTCCATTTTTTAATTTCATTAATAAAAAAAAGTACTTGGAATAAATAACCTCATTAACCTATATCCAAGTCAAAACCAATTACAAAAATTTTTACTCTTTTTCAATTTGCCATTTTGTCAATTAATAGTACCGAACACCATTCAGTTGAGTTGCTTATAAATTGCACCACTTTTGTGCAAAAAACAACACAACAATCTCAAACCGACAAAAACAAATTATTCTGCGTTGATTTTGATCAATTTTTTATTCTAACACGGGCTCATTGCCGAGTAAAAAATTGCATAAAGTATTATTTGCTTGTGTAGTATTCCTTTTATTATGCAAATTCATTGCTTTTTTGCATTTCACGTGATGAAAAACAACATTTATACTGCTTGTTCAAATATACATGTCGAATGACGACATCGTTAATGCAGTCAAATTCATGAAATTTTCTATCTCTAGCACACAGCTTGGTTCAATTTTCGCACTGGGTGCAGCTTTCTTGTTTAGTACTAAAGCTATTTTTATTAAACAAGCCTATGCTTTATCGCCATTAGTCGATAGTACAGTCCTTATGGCTTTACGAATGGCAAGTGCATTACCCTTCTTTCTTCTGTTATGTTGGTTCAATCGCCACCATAACAAAAACATCACACCTAGGGATTGGGGTTTATTGGTCGCTGCTGGTTTGATGGGGTATTATTTTTCAAGTTGGTTAGATTTTGCTGGCTTAATGTACATCAGTGCTTCACTTGAACGAATTATTTTATTTCTCTACCCTACACTGACTGTAATCGCCACAAGCTTTATTTATAAACAGAAGTTAAATCTTAGAACCATCATCGCAATTGCATTAAGCTATGGCGGAACCGTCATTGTGATGCTTCAAGAGCAAAGTACTGTGCCACATGAAGGAAACTTCTGGCTAGGCGTAAGTCTAGTCTTTGCCAGTGCCGTGTCCTTTGCCACTTATTTATTGATGACACCACGTTTGATTCAAAAGTTTGGCTCATGGAATTACACAGGTTTGGCTTTGAGTATTGCTTGTTTTGGTACTTTAACGCATTTTGCTATTGCGACACCCCACCCCATACAACTCCTCAATCAACTGCCGATGACCGTCATTTGGTATGGTATTGCACTGGGATTATTGGTCACAGTATTACCTACGATTTTGGTGGCTCAGAGTATTTCTCGCTTGGGAGCAGCACAAGCTGCAATGATTGGTTCAATTGGTCCCATTCTCACCATTATTTTGGCAGTTGCTTTGCTGGGTGAACATATGAATGCGATACAATGGTTTGGTTGCTTGTTGAATATCATCGGTGTCATGATGATCACCTTATCTAAAAAGAAACTTGCACACTAAGTTTTGTAAAAGTTTGGAAGAAATATGCATTTTAAAATTGTATCGCCAAGTGCGTGCGTAGATATTGAAAATATCAAAATGGCTCAAACTCATTTAGAACGCTTAGGTCATCAAGTCAGTTTAGGACAACATGTTTTTGCACAATACCGTTATTTGGCTGGTACGATCGAACAACGTGTAGAAGATTTAAAACAAGCTTGTTTAGATCCCACCGTAGATGCTGTTTGGTGTGGTCGTGGTGGTACAGGCGCTGCGATGTTATTGCCCTTTTTAGGTGAATGGATTTTAAATAAGCCAATTATTGGTTATTCAGACACAACCGTATTATTAAATTATATTGCCATGCATGGTGGTCAAGCTTTACACGCCCCCGTGTTTCAAGAAATTGCGGTTAAGAACTTAGATAATTCACCATTATCTTATGATGCATTAAAAACCGTTAGTCTATTAACTGCGGACTCTCACAAACAAAACCTGTATGCATTATCTGCTATAAATAGGTTTAATCAAAATCAAGTGCTTGAGAACTTACATATATTAGGGGGTAATCTGACAGTACTTTGTAGCTTACAAGGAACACCTCATGGTTTAGTGCTTGATCAACCGAGTGTCTTACTGATTGAAGATGTTGGTGAACCATATTATCGAATTGAACGCGCTTTCACTCAACTTCTGCAAAGTATTCATACATCAAACCTCAAAGCTGTGGTGTTAGGTGATTTTTATCAGTGCCCACAGAAAAACGTACCTCAAACGATTGCAGAGATTGTCGCGGAACACTTAGAAGCGCTCAGCATTCCACTTTACCAATGTGATTGGTTTGGTCATGGTGCAGTCAACCGCCCTTTTTGGATTGGTCAGAAAGGAAAAATTACAGGTACTCAGTTAATCATTGGATGAGGCTACATAAAACCGATTGAATCAAGCGGTATAAATAACGGAACTCAACACTGATCGTGATGTTCAATCTTGAAAAACCTGCATATTGATTAAATTGCTCATCACTTCCTGAAAATGAGCCCCTGCTGAAGTTTGTCCCAATTCATCATTTGGATTTCGTAAGGGGCATTGTTGCAAGGATAAGCAACCACAACCAATACATTTATCCAACTGTTGACGTAATTTCAGCAAATCCATAATTTTCTGATCCAATTGGGTTTGCCATGCTTGAGACATTTCCTGCCAATCGGACTTACTGGCAACTTTCTGACGAGGCAGTATCGCGAAGGCATCCTTGACTTGTTGCAAACTGATGCCGACTTGTTGTGCAATTTTAACAATCGCAACACGTCTTAACATTGCACGCTGATAGCGTCTTTGATTCCCTTGCGTACGCGTACTCCAAATCAAATCTTTATCTTCATAAAAGCGAATCGCAGGTACGCTTACCCCACTCCGTTGAGCAAGCTCGCCGATGGTCAACCATTGTCCCAAGTGCTTTTCTGCAAGCTGATTTTGCTCTTCATCAAGCATTTGAATCAGATTCTGTTGATCAATCTGTGTTGAATTTGTTTGCTCTGGCTGTTTTTGTTTCCCACAATGATTTAAATTCAATTTTTGCTTGACCTACAGTTAACTTGAGCTTTGATACTAGCAAAAGTTTCCCATTGATAGAATGTTGACAATATGAATTCGAAATCAGATCTTCCACAAATCAAATCATTTCAGATGACCAACCCAAATACTCTTTATAATCCCACAGCATTTGCGTATAGTCATGTGGCTGAAGTGCGTCATTATTTACGTATTTTGCACATATCTGGACAAGGTGGTGAAAACCAACAAGGACAATTATCCAAAGATTTTGCGCAACAAGTTCATCAAGCTTTTATCAATCTGCAACACGCTTTACATGCAGTAGATGCATCATTAATGGATATTGCTGTTTTAAGAATACTCGTGGTCGATCATAGCCCTAAAAAACATCAGTTTTTAATTCAGGAAATGCAACAGCTTTGGAAAAATCAAAACTTTCCAGCTTGCACATTAATTCCTGTCCCGTGTCTTGCCTTACAAGGGATGCTCATTGAAATTGAAGCAACCGCTTATTGTATGTAACTTCGAGAACTAGGAAATTTTTATGAATGCTCAACTCGATATTAGCCAAAATAAAGCATTACTTTGGCTAATGGCGATTGCCTGTGGTTTATGTGCGGGAGCAAACTACTATAGCCAACCTTTAATCCACTCGATTCAACAATACTTTAATATGCCTGAATCGCAAGTTGCGCTTACTGTGACTTTTGCCCAAGTATCCTATGCGCTTGGGCTGTTATTCATTGTGCCTCTGGGTGATATTGTCAATAAAATTAAATTTATTCCGTGGCTGATGTTTTGTGCTGCCATTGGTTTATTGATGTGCGCTTTTGCCATCAATCTTCCTATGCTTTGGGCAGGTACCATCATTACAGGTTTATTTTCTGTTGCTGCGCAAGTTCTCATCCCGCTTGCGACCATGGCGGTAAAACCTGAAAAAACGGGTGAAGTAGTTGGTTTCCTCATGAGTGGTCTCTTGGTCGGGTTATTGCTTTCAACCAGTCTTGCAGGCTTGTTGTCAAACTTATTTAACTGGAAATTGATTTATTTTGTTAGTGCGGTATTGATGCTCATTTTGGCTTATTTACTGAAAACTCGCCTACCCCATGTGCCTATTTTAAAAATGAGCTATGCTCGAATTTTTCATTCGATGGCTTTGCTACTTAAAGAAGAACGACGTTTAATTTACCGCGCCATTATTGGTGGTTTTGTTTTCGCAGCCATGAGTATTTTGTTTTCTACGATTGCCGTTTTACTCACCTCAGAACCCTTTAAACTGCCAGATGTATTGGTGGGTGTAGTCACATTGATTGGTGTATTTGGTGCCTTAGCAACTGCAAAGATTGGAAAAATCGCCGATCGAGGACATACCACAATTCTGACTTGGGTTGGAATCGCAGTCATGATTTTAAGTTGGGGACTACTCTATCTAGGGGGAACCAACTTAACTGCATACATTCTCGGCTATGGTCTTATTAGTTTTGGATTGGCTGTGGTACACACCAGCAATCAAAACATCATTTTCCGCCTACGCCCAGATGCAAAATCTCGAATCAATTCTATCTACATGACTGCCTATTTCACTGGGGGTGCATGTGGTTCAGCATTGGGTGTATATGCTTGGCATCACGGAGGCTGGACAATGACCTGCTTGGTTGGGCTAAGTTTAGTATTTGGAGCGGCACTGTTTTCTCTTTTAGATCGTCTATATCTCAATAGAGCACAGACCATTTAAAGCATTCTAAAATCAAAATCCTTCAAAATTTGGGGGATTTTGATTTTTTAAGAGACTTATTATTTTAATAAAAATACGGACACTGAAATCATTCTATTTGAATAATATTCACTGCAACTATTGTGTGAAAAAATCGATCATAATATATTCACATTAATAGTCTGCGATAAAATTCCAAAAAATGCGATGCACACAATTTAAATGGATATGCGGGTTACTATCTTGAAGCTATATGAATAAACAGTTGAGGAGCAGTAATTATACGGAAGATAAATCTCAGAACTTTAAAGAAATTTGTACAGGACAATCAATATTTTTGGGAAAAAACATCCAAATATTCATGATTATTCAAATTTAAAGTTGATACACTTTGGTCAAAATGATAACCCTGTCCTGTCTCTGTTAAAGCGTGATTGACAACATTCAAGTAAGTTTTTTCAACTCGCACAATAACCAACATTCATCCTCATAGATCAACCAAGAGTTTATCCCTTATGAAAAAAATACGATTAGCATGCTTACCGATCAGTTTTTTATGTACTTTTTCAAGCTTGGTCTCTGCTGCACCAATAGGAAATGAAAACTTATTATTAAGCCAAGCTTTTATAAACTGTGACAACAGTGCCCAAGGCATTATTGAACAGGCAGCTTGTCTAAAAGATGAGGAGGAGCGTCAAGATAAGCAATTGAATAGTATCTATAAAAAATTACAATCGCATTTGAATGCTACCCAGAAAACGAAACTGGTTGCATCACAACGTATTTGGCTACAATCACGTCAAAGTGATGCTGAACTGGAAACAACGTTGTATGGTCAATCACAGCCAGACAACTTGCAAATTGAACTTAATGAGATACAACGTACAGCAGCCCGCACTGCACAATTGCAACGCTATCTGATTTTATTGCAATAATGCAAATCAAAGCATAGAAGTACTCAAGAACGAACATCGAGATCAAGATAAAACTAAAGGTTAAACATATGAAAAAATTTAAAAGTACTACATTATTGTTTATCTCTCTTCTTCCTTTTGCAGCTTTTGCCGATGATGAAATGCCTCATCCTCTTCCAGATGATTCTTATATTCATGCCAAATTCAGCAGCAGTTATGCTCAATGTATCAAGCAAAGTGGTGCTGTAACATTTGAAATGCAAAGCTGTATGGACCAAGAATATGCTCAACATAAGAACCGCGTTGAACAGACCTTTGCCAAAATCATCAGTCGTCCAGACAGTGTGAAAAAAGACCAACAGATGGATGAGATCGCAGCATGGTGGGAAAACACCAACAAGTATTGTAATTGGGATCCTAAAACCGAAGGACAGGGACAAATGTTAGATGCACAGTCTTGCCGCCTGAACCGTATAGCTAATCTTGCGGATAAACTCAGCCACTATTGAGTCTCATAAATTAAAACGAATACTAATCAGTATTGTAGACAGGATTTCGCTCTAAAATCTTAAAATATTTTTGCTCAAATACTTCGGAGCTTAACCGACCATTTGCAGAATGCCTTCTGATTTGATTGAAATAAACTTCAATCTATTCAAACAAGACTAAATTTGTTTGTTTTAACAAATATGCTGAGCATCACGGAGGCTGGACAATAACCTGCTTGGTTAGAAGACTAAGTTTAGTATTTAGAGCAACGCTGTTTTCTCTTTTAGATCATCTTTATATCGATAAAATCCAATCTGATTAAAAAGATCTATGCAACAATCCCTCATGTGCTGGAGGGCTTGTTTTCTTTCAATTCATGACACTTGTAATAATGGATAAAATGGCGTATCCAAATCAAAATTTTGAGGATTTTCCAAAATAATATGCATACTTGCAGGGATTACAGCAATCAAGATATTACAACTGTCTTGTAGCAATTTGCGATTCATCGAACTGTTATAGGTTGCTCCACCCAAAATAATTTGATGTTGTAAAGTCAATAAACGTTGAAAAACAATCTCTAATAATGTGATCGAATCCTGAGCCTGTCGTGCTTCCGTTGCACGCTTTTTTTCTGCAATAAATGCTTGCTTCCATGTTTTCTGATTTATTTTTTGATTTTGATCATCCCAAAAATTTTGAAATGTATAAGGACTTTCAATCAGTCGAGCAATTGCATCATGACATCTATCCCATAAAATATGCTGAATTTTTTGCTCTCGATCAAATCGCACTATACCGCTGAAAAGTTGACTAAAATCTTGCTCACCGTCTTTGATTTTAACCAATTGTGGTGTGATTGCACTTAAAGCAATCCATAAACTGATGAATTTCAAATCAAGATCGCTTTCCAAAATCACAGCTTTTTTGAGCCAACTCAAGCCGCGATGTATGCGTAAATTGAATTGCTCAGAATTTTCTGCTTTTTTACTTTTATAAACTTCTTCTAAAACTAGCATCCCCAATACCTTAGATTATTTTTTTGATGATTTACCTTACGCAATGACAGTGTGGTGAGCAAGTGGTTTGTCTTATTTTAAAACTGATGAGAAAAATTTATCTTTATCACAATAACAAATCAGAAAGCCAACAATAAAATTTTCAGAATTTCAAAGCAGTTAACCAGTTCATTTAAAAAAATCTACGTCATTCACCTCAGTCATCCTATTCGAAATAGCACTAAATCGAGTGAAAAGTTAAGTGAAATCACCACTTAATGATCTTTTTTTTAAAAAATACATTTTATATTTTTATCAATAAATGATTGATAATGATAAAAGAATCACAGAAAAATAAAAAATAATTTATTTTTTAATCGTACATTATTTACTCTTTTGATTTTTTAACTTAAGATTAAATAAATTAAAAAATGTATATATTATTAAAATATACAATTATCAGGAGAATGGCATGGATGACGCAATTTCCTTATCACAGCAATATGCACAAGGAATCACCGATCCAATTCAAGAGTTGGAAAGAGCGTTTGATGTTATACAACAGGTAAATGACAGCACTTTTATTTCCTTAAGCATAGAACGTGCTTATCGAGAAGCACACGCTTCGACTGAACGTTGGAAAGCCCATGCACCGTTATCTCTATTTGATGGTGTTCCCATTGCGTGGAAAGACCTTTTTGATGTGCAAGGAACTGTGACCACAGCAGGTTCAAAAACTCGAGTGCATCATGCCACCGCTCAGCATGATGCAGATGGCGTCATGCAACTGACTCGTATGGGTATGGTCAATCTGGGAAAAACCAATTTGACTGAATTTGCTTACTCTGGGTTAGGTTTAAACCCACACTTTGGCACACCTAAGAATGTGGTTGATCCACGGTGTATTCCTGGGGGATCATCATCAGGCGCAGCAACATCTGTAGGACAAAAAATTGTCCCTATTTCTATGGGTACGGATACCGCAGGTTCAATTCGGATTCCTGCATCCTTTAATGGCTTAGTAGGTTATCGAAGTAGCAGTTCACGTTATAGTAAAAAAGGCGTTTTTCCTCTTGCCGCAAGCTTAGATAGCGTAGGTCCAATCAGTCGTAGTGTTCGTGACTGTATTGTTTTAGATCAGCTTATGCTTGGACAAATTCAATCAAATATCCCCTCTCAACCGCAATCAAAAAACATACAAATCTATGTCGATTTAGACATGCTTAACCACCCAAGCGTTCAGGATTGTGTGAAGCATAATTTCTTGCAAACGATTGAAATACTTCAACAAGCAGAAATCCGTGTGGTGCATAAACGCATAGGTGCATTTGATCAAGCACAAACCCTGATTGACTCAGGTCAATGGCTAGGTGCTGCTGAGGCATATACCTTACATGAAGCCTTATTACACAGTGATCAAGCAGAACTCATGGATCAGCGAGTGAGAAAACGCCTGCTTTCGGCAAAAGATACCTTGGCTTCTAGCCAAATCCATCTTTATCAAATGGCACAGCATTTAAAAGCAAGCTTAAAAACAGAACTGGCTGAAGGATTTTTACTGACGCCAACTACTGCACATACTGCACCTGAACTTGCACCTTTAGAGGTAGATGAAGCCTTATTTATCCAAACAAATCTCTACACGCTTAGATTAACCATGCCCGGCAGTTATTTAGATATGCCAAGTATCTCACTTCCGAATGGAAATGACTCAAATGGGCGTCCTACAGGAATTTTACTCTCAAGCTACAGTGGTAATGATCAAAGTCTTTTATCTGCTGCCCTGAGTATTGAACATATTCTTCACAACAATGATTAGCACAATCATTTTAGTTCCACCAAACACTTAACTTTATTTTATCGAGGATGATGACATGGCTAAAAAGGAAATCTTAGTTTCATTTGGAGTTGACGTTGATGCAGTCGCTGGTTGGCTAGGGTCTTATGGCGGTGAAGACTCGCCAGATGATATTTCACGAGGCTTGTTTGCAGGTGAAGTCGGGGCAATACGTTTACTGAATCTATTTAAAAAGTATGGTTTAAAAACCACTTGGTTTATTCCAGGGCACTCTGTAGAAACATTCCCTGAACAAATGAAAGCCGTTGTAGATGCTGGACATGAAATTGGTATGCATGGTTATAGCCATGAAAATCCAATTGCGATGACACCTGAACAAGAGGAAGCAGTGCTGGATAAAGCAATTGCGCTCATCACTGAATTATCGGGCAAACGTCCAACAGGATATGTCGCACCATGGTGGGAGTTTAGTAATGTTACCAACGAACTTTTGTTAAAAAAAGGCATCAAATATGACCATAGTTTGATGCATAACGATTTCACACCTTATTACGTTCGTGTGGGTGATTCATGGACCAAAATTGATTATAGCCAACAGCCCGAAACATGGATGAAACCATTGCTTCGTGGTGAGGAAACGGACTTGATTGAGATTCCTGCCAATTGGTATCTCGATGATTTACCCCCGATGATGTTTATTAAAAAATCTCCAAATAGTCATGGTTTTGTCAATCCTCGTGATATCGAACAAATGTGGAAAGACCAATTTGACTGGGTCTATCGAGAAATGGATTATGCCGTTTTCCCGATCACCCTACACCCAGACGTTTCTGGTCGACCACAGGTTTTATTGATGTTGGAACGTCTGATTGAACACTTCAAAGCCCACGATGGGGTGAAATTCGTCACCATGGATGAAATTGCAAACGACTTCGCGCAGCGCTGTCCTCGCAAAGGTTAAAAATTCCATAGAAGGAAAAGGAATGATGAGCGAAAACATAGATGTTAAAAGCAGCATTGATGTGAATCAGGCTGCTTCGCAAGATAAATTAATCAACTGGCATCCTGAGCAAATTCAGCAAAAAGATATCACTTATGCATCTTGGATTGCTTTTTTTGCATGGGTGTTTGCAGTTTATGACTTTATTTTATTTGGTACTTTACTGCCTGTCATGGGTGGTCATTTCAACTGGAATGAAGCTGAACAAGCCAGTTTAGTCACTTGGATTGCCGTTGGCGGTGCAATTGTTGCATTCGCTATTGGACCAATTGTAGATCGTATTGGTCGGCGTAAAGGGATTATTTTCACCATGACAGGTACAGCAATCGCTACAGCGATGACCGCCATGGCAGGGGTTGGAAAAAGCTCACTGGTTGCCATTCGTTCAGTTGCTGGTCTGGGTTATGCCGAAGAAGGAGTGAATGCAACTTATCTCACCGAAATGTATGCCACTTCAAAAGATGAAAAGTTTCAAAAACGTAAAGGCTTTATCTACTCTTTGGTACAAAGTGGCTGGCCTGTAGGGGCATTACTTGCAGCAGCATTGACTGCAATTTTACTTCCTTATGTGGGCTGGCAAGGTTGTTTTATTTTTGCTGCTATTCCAGCATTTATCATTGCTTTTCTAGCCAGAAATTTAAAAGAAAGTCCCCAGTTTCAAGTTGTGCAAAAAATTAATCAACTGAAACAGTCTGGCGAAAATGAACAAGCAGATCAATTGGCTCGTCAGTACCATTTAGACGACCCAGAACAACAAAAAGTGGGCGTGATGGCTGCTTTTAAAGGTTCGGCATTACGCCCAACATTAGTACTAAGTTTAGCGATTTTGCTGAACTGGTCTGCCATCCAAGTCTTTAGTGTATTGGGAACATCTGTGTTGGTGAATGTTCACAACTTGTCTTTTCAAAACTCCTTAATCATTTTGATTCTCTCGAATCTGATCGGTTTTGTTGGCTATTTGGTTCACGGTTGGTTAGGAGATCGTATTGGTCGTCGTAATACTGTTGCCATGGGTTGGATGTGTGGCGGTGTGGCGTTCTATGCCATGATCGTTGCTTCTCATGACCTGGTCACAGTGGTCGCCCTATATAGTGTTGGTTTATTTTTCTTAACAGGTCCTTACTCTGCAATGTTGTTTTTTATGGGGGAATCTTTTCCAACACGCATACGCGCAACGGGTGGCGCAATTGTACATGCGATGGGACCGATCGGTGCAATTTTAGCTGGTGCAGGTATCACCAGTATTCTCACTGGTGATGGAGCTTGGGCAAGTGCGGCAATTTGGTTTGGTGCCCTACCTTGCTTCTTGTCTGGTTTAGTCATGCTTATGGCACGCCATGTAAAACCTGAAGATGTGAAATAAGGAAATGAGCATGACTTTAAACAATACTCCCGTAGCATTTATTACTGGAGCTGCCAGTGGGATTGGACAAGCTTTGGCTGTTGCATATGCAAAACAGAATATTCGAGTAGTTGGTGGTTATTTTGAGAAAGATCCACATGACCCAAACATCACTGAACAACTGGTCAAAGAGGCAGGCGGACAATGTGTCATGGTTGCAGTAGATGTGACCGATACTGAGTCTGTACAAAGCGCAGTACAAAGTGCAATAACACATTTTGGGCGCTTAGATTATGCGATTGCCAATGCAGGTTTGTTACGTCAAAGCTCAATCATCGACATGACAGATCAAGCATGGAATGAAATGTTAAATGTTGATTTAACTGGTGTAATGCGTACCTTCCGTGCAGCAAGTCTATATATGCAAAGTTCAGGTGCAATGGTTGCCATTTCCTCTATCGCAGGGGGTGTTTATGGTTGGCAAGCACATAGCCATTATGCTGCTGCCAAAGCAGGTATCCCCGGCTTATGTAGATCTTTGGCTGTTGAATTGGCACCTAGAGGAATTCGTTGTAATGCGGTTATTCCCGGTTTGATTGAAACCCCACAATCCTTAGATGCGCAAAATTCTCTTGGTCCTGAAGGTTTAAAACTTGCTGGACAGAAAATTCCCTTAGGACGTGTCGGTCGTGCCGATGAAGTTGCCAAACTGGTTCGCTTCTTAACCAGTGATGATGCCAGCTATATCACAGGACAAAGCATTATTGTTGATGGTGGGCTAACCATTCGTTGGCCTGATTAATCAACAATCCCCCTACTCATATGTTGAACAAGCTTGATTTTGAAATTTATTGATGAGGTCAAGCTGTTCTTTTTATTGGAAGAATACATGAAACCATTAAATGAATGTCGTGTTGTGGTGACGGGAGCCGCCAGTGGTATTGGTGCTGCGATTGCACAAGCATTTGCTAAGCAAAATAGCCGTTTGGTGTTATGCGATTTAAATGCTGAAGGTCTAGAACAAATTGCCCAGCGCTGCCGCCAATTTGCTACGCAAGTGACCACCATTATCGCAGATCTGGGCACTGAACAAGGTGCGCATCAAACTGTGGATTGCTGTGTTGAAACCTATGGTGGAATAGATGTTTTAGTCAATAACGCAGGCATTTTAACCCAAGCCCCGTGTACAGAACTCAGCAAGAAAATGTGGGACGACATGCTTCGTATTGACTTAACCAGTGTGTTTTTAACCAGTCAACGGGCATTACCTCATATGATCAAGCAAAAATGGGGGCGTATTATTAATATTTCCTCCCAACTTGGGATTAAAGGCGGGATTGAACTGGCACATTATTGCGCAGCCAAAGCCGGTGTAATCGGTTTTACCAAATCTTTAGCTCAAGAAGTCGCTAAAGATAATGTATTGGTCAATGCAATAGCACCGGGTCCAATCGCCACACCACTGGTCGATGGTATTAGCCAAAGCTGGAAAGATGAAAAAGCCAAACAATTACCTTTGGGGCGTTTTGGAACAGCTGAAGAAATTGCTCCAACCGTAATTTTATTGGCGTCGGATCCTGGCGGTAATTTGTACGTGGGTCAGACACTCGGACCAAACAGTGGCGATGTGATGCCTTAATCAATGGAGTAATGGTGCAATGTGTGGATTATGTGGATTGATAGGTGAACAACAGGATTGGACAGACAGCCTAAGATCTGATCTGCCTAGACGGCGAGGGCGTTTACGTAAAATTAAAATGCTTAATCACATTACTGCACCCTATCGCTTATTAATTGCTGACTTTCAGGGCGTGAATTATCTGATCCAGACACCTACTGGCAAACAAAGTATTGCCAATGGGCTTGATCAATTATGGAACGAAATCCAGCAATTAACGGGGCAAAAAATAGATGTTCTTGATCCTCGACTGTTATCACATTTAGAGGCTTTATAAATATGACGATACCTGTGCATATTGTGACTGGTTTTTTAGGCAGTGGAAAAACCACGTTGATAAAAAAATTACTGACACAAACACAAAATGACAGCACGATCGTTTTAATTAATGAATTGGGTGAAGTCGGCATTGATCATCTGTTGGTACAAACAGTGGCTGAGAATACCTATTTGCTCGCCAATGGTTGTATGTGTTGCAGTGTTTTAACCGATTTAAAAGACAGCTTGTTAAAACTCTTACAACAACGTAAACAGGGAGAGATTCCAGATTTTAAGCGTGTCATTATTGAAACCACAGGTTTAGCTAATCCAGCAGCGATTTTAAATACAATTCATCATGATACACATATTAAAAATCAGTTTTATGTACATGGCTTAAGTACGGTTGTTGATGCCGAGTTAGGTCATTTACAGGCTAGGTTGCATCCAGAATGGTTAACCCAAGTCGTTGCTGCACATCAGATTATTTTGAGTAAGACTGATCGGGTTGATCTTTCAACACAACAGCTTTTATCTGAGAAAATCCAACAGCTTCACCCTGAAGTGAATATTCAATCCATCAATCAAATTGATTGCGTTGATGACATTTTTTCTCAAGATTTAGCGCAGCAGCAACATCTTTCACGACCGCAATTTTTTCTAAAAACTCAACAAGATCAGCATGCAATGACTCAAAGTTGCGTGCTGGAATGGACAACAAAACTGGATTGGATGGTATTCGGACTATGGATAAATCTATTACTTAAACAATATGGTGAAAATATTCTACGGATAAAAGGGATTTTAAACTTAACTGAATTTGACCAACCTGTTTTGATTCACGGCGTACAACACTGTTTATACCCACCAGAGCATTTAGCCCAATGGCCGTGGGAAGATCACTATTCACGTATTGTCATGATCGTGAGACATGTTGATCTTGAACAGATAAAAAAGTCATTTCAAATTTTTATGGAAAAGCTGAACTAAGTTAATTACGAAAACCTTCAAACTTCTGTGTTTTTAAAACATGGAACAGGATTTCTATGCCTACATTTAACTAAAAATATTTTCTCAGCCTTCAATTTTTAAATTTTTTATGAGGATTTATCAAAACTTGCAAAGATAAATACAGCAATGATCAAGGAGTCATCATGAACTAGAACAATTCAAAAAGTAGGGATACTGAGCTTTTAAAGCTTCTGTTTTTTTGCCGAAAAAAACATGAATTACTAAAAAATATGGAGTAAAAAATGAAAAAAATCGTATGGATGATGGCATTCGCAGGATTATCATCAACATCATCAATTTATGCAAAAAATGCTTTTGCAAGTGACAGCCCATGGATGTTGGGCGATGGACAAGGTCAACGTACAGCTTTAATTGAAAAAGGCTATGATTTTGGCATAAGTTATACGGGTCAAGGTGCAACTGTACTTGATACCCAAATCAGTAGTGAAAAAGACTCGGCTTATGCAGATCAATGGAGCTTTTTGGGAAATTTTGACTTAAATAAAATTTTGGATTGGAACGATACTGAAGCGTTGATCAATATTACTTATCGCTCAGGTCAGCAAGTTGAAAATAAGTCACAGGTGTTGTCTCCACATATCAGTCAAGTTCAAGAAGTGTATGGTCGAGGACAAACATGGCGTTTAACGGACTTATGGATTAAAAAGAAATTCTTCGACCAGAAGTTAGATGTAAAAATCGGACGATTTGGTGAAGGAGAAGACTTTGCCAGTTTTGATTGTGAATTTCAAAATCTTGCTCTATGTGCAGGTCAAATTGGACATTGGTCAGGAGATCAATGGTATAACGGTCCTGTAAGCCAATGGGCAACTCGTGTTAAATGGAATATCTCTCCAAATTTATCAGCGCAAGTTGGTGTCTATGAATACAATCCTGAAAATCTAAAAAGAAGCAAAGGCTTTAACCTGAGTACAGATGGTTCCAAGGGCGCACTGCTTCCAATAGAGCTGATTTGGAAACCTGAAAATTTAATTCAAAACTTGGCTGGTGAATATCGTTTAGGTTATTACTACAGCACAGCTGATGTAACAAACGTGCAAATCCAAAACGATAGTAAAGAACATAAGAACGGGACTTGGATTTCAGCCAAGCAACAGTTAACAAGCCATGCTGGCGATGTAAATCGAGGTTTAACATTGATGGGGCAAGTTGCTGTTTATGACAATAAAACCAGTATTTTTAATGATGCAGAAACACTTGCTGTGACTTATAAAGGTCTATTTGATCAGCGTAAACAAGATGAAATTGGGCTAGGTATATCACGAATTGCTGTCGACAGTCGGCAAAATCCCCATTTGAATAACGAGATCAATGCTGAATTGTATTATAGTCTGCTCGCAACACCGTGGCTTAAAGTGCGCCCCAACCTGCAATATATTGACCGTATTGGCGCAAATAAAAATCAGGGTGATGCCTGGGTAGCTGGGTTAAAGTTTAATCTAAACTTTTAACATGGCTTCAACAGCACTCCACCAAGTTAAAACGTAGTGACTTCTATACACTACGTTTTAACTTAAAGCTAAGTTATAGTCAGCAAAAGCCTGTGATTTACAAAAAAGTAAAATCAGCATATACAATACTTAAGCTTGATCATGATGATCAGTTCTAAGGGTTTTAAATCATATTTTTGGTTTAAAGACAACTTTTGTAATGGTCGTTTGTCCCTAAAAAAGCAGGATAATGCATACTTTGAAAACATCATCTAAACCGACTTTAAGGGTCTTAGGTACTTCAGTCACCCTAATTGAAGCAATAAGAAAACAAGCTGAAATAGATCTTGGTTTTGATATTGAATATCAAATTCACGACCCTCAAACCGCACAACGTATTGCAGTATTAAATCCAGATCAATATGACCTTTATGATCAATGGTTCCATAATATTGATTTTGTTTGGCCAGTCAGGTCCATTCAGCCCATAGAAATTAAGAAAATTCACCGCTGGGATGAAGTCAATGATTTAGCAAAGAAAGGAACTTTACTTGCTGATCAACCGTTGGCAAAAGGTGGCGTTCCAAGTCAACGATTATATGTACAAAAAGATGGTACGTTGAGTAGTCAGGAATCTGAATATATCAGCATGCTTCCCCTTACCCACAATGTAGACAGTTTTATTTATTTTCCAAAATTTTTACCTAAAAACTTACATGATCAACCCGAAAGTTGGGCATGGCTATTAGAGCAAAATTGGAATGGTTGTGTCACGGTACAAAACGATGCTGCGATTGGTGCACTCGATTTAGCAATGGCAGTACAGGGTTCGGGTCAATTGCAGTTTAAAGATATCGGTAATTTATCTTTATCTGAAATTGATCAATTGACTTCAATCTTACTTGAGCTTAAACAGCAACAACATTTCAAAGATTTTTGGGCTGATGATGCACATGCTTATAATTTAATTGTCGATCAAAATATTCATATCGGCAGTTTATGGTACCCCGCACTGATCAAATTACTAAAAGCAAAACGAGATTTTAAAATTGCAAAACCTGTAGAAGGATACCGTGCTTGGTTTGGCGGATTGGCATTATCTCGAAATCTGCAGGGGCAAATGAAAGATCATGCTTATGCGTATCTCAACTGGTGGCTTGATGGTTGGGCAGGTGCCATGATGGCAAGACAAGGCATGTATATTTCCAATCCACTGCGAGCACGAGAATATTTAAGCTCGGCTGAATGGGATTTTTGGTATATGGGTAAACCTGCTGCAGAAGCGTTAATGGGAATTGATCAACAACCTTTAATCAAAAAAGGCATGCTACGCCAAGGCGGTTCCTATATAGAAAGAATGGGGCATATCGGAGTCTGGAATTCTGTCATGGATGAACACAACTACTTAGTCAGAAAATGGAAAAACTTGATGCAACACTAGGCTAGGATTGCTATTCCATTTAAATGATTAGGAAATTCTTTCTAGATACGGAGGAATATTCGGTTCAGGAATAATTGAAAAGACTTTTAAATATTCAACCGAACGCTTTTTTGCATTAATCAAATGCTTTTCTAAATATTCCAAGCCTTGATCTATCGAGCCACACAACAAGGCTTCTAGAATTGCGTTATGTTCTTCTAACATCAACTCATAATTGCTCAGATGAATCGCATCATGGATCACTCGGCTAATCAAAATAGAGCTCTGCGCATTGTATAAAATATTTGCCATTTTCTGATTATGCCACTTGATATTGCACAAGGTTTGATGCAGATCAGCTTCAATCTGTTGGATCAATGAGGCATTCACATCCTGTTTATGGGTTTGTGCATAGCGAATACGATTTAACATCTGCTGAATATCGTCATAAGAAATATGATGAATATTGGCTTTTAGCGCCAATGGTTCAAGAATTAAGCGCAGTTCATAGTTTTCGATTACGCTTTGTGCAGTTAATGGACCAGCAAGCCAATCTCCGTATGCCTCTTTTTCGACTAAGCCTTGTAAATGTAGACTTTTTAATGCCTCACGTACAACATTGCGCCCCACATTAAAATGCTCAGCAATGCGCTGTTCATCAAGTCGATAGTGTCCATGTAAAATAATATAAGATATGCATTGATACAGCTCATCATAGACTTTATCGCTTAATAAACGGGTATCAATAATGTCTTCATCAGATGCTAGCCCCAATAATTCTCGTGTGATCTCCAGTCTAATCGGTTCAATATCATTTGATTGTTCTGGGTTAACCAAATAGCCTCGACCTTCAAAACGTGAAATTAATTGTTGATCAAATAAAAGTTGTAATGCCTTACGAACAGGAACACGGCTGGTATTAAAAATATTCGAGAGCGGTCCTTCTAACAGAACAACACCAGTAGAAAGCGTATGACTGCGAATCACATTTTGCAAAGTCTCAAAAATACTTTGATAGCGTGAATTTGCCTGAGAAAATGTTTGAGCCGTCATAACAGGATATACAATTTAAAGTGGACTGGAATCTAGTAAATCATAATTTACACCAATAATGATCAAGCTGGGCAATGTGATCAAAACAATTTTAGAAAACAATGACTCAGATTCCATTGGCTTTCATGTTATATCTTAAAAGGTCAATATAGCCAAATATAAAAATTCATATGGCGTAACAAAAGAAAAAGTTACCTATTTTAATCACAACGCTATGATTCAAGGTAACTTTTCTATTTTCAATAACAACAAAATTTAAAGTATTGCAGCATTAGAAATTCATATTAAATTTTACGCCACCTATCCATGCATCACCATAGGCTTTATTGGCACCAATATTTTTGACATATTGAATATTTGGACGCACTGTTAACCAAGGAGCGGCTTTTAAGCCATAATAAATTTCTGCATCCAACTCATCATCAAACTTTTCATTATTGACTTTGCCTTTAAATTTTATTGCATCTGTATTTACACCGATCCTCGCTAAACCGATTCCAATTTCATCGCTTGGACGAGCATCAAATAATCCCTTGTAGACCACTGCAATATTTTGCGCATCACTATAGGCACTGGTTTTATCATCATAAAATGTCGCTTGTCCCATCAAGGTCAAACCACGAGATTCATCGCCGTGGTGACGAGTCAATTGCTGCTTTGCTGAAAGCCAAGCCGCCCATTTATGATTATCAGCATCAAACTTTTGGGAAATTCCCGGAACTGAATAATCCACCTGTACATTCTGTGTATCCACAGTACTGGTAAAGTAACCAAGTCGGTATTCTCCCGGCAAACTTAAATTTGCACTGGTTTTTTTCGGTTGCCAGACAATTTCCAAAGGAATCACAGCACCATCTGAACCATCAGTACTTAAATTAAAACCATCACTTGCCGTAGTCGCATTGGCGTTAACAGTATTGCGTTCGTATATTCCCATTTGAACGGCTAATTCTGGATGAATATTGTATTTAACTCGCCCTGCCCATTGGCTCACAGGACCGTTGTACCATTGATCTCCAGCCCAGTTTGCAACCTGACCACCACATAAAGCAAGGTTTTGAAATTCACAATCAAATCCAGCAAAGTCTTCACCAATACCAAAGCGTCCCAACTTGATATCCAAACGCTGATCAACAAATTTCTTTTTAATCCAGAGGTCAGTTAAACGCCAAGTTTGACCTCGACCATATACTTCTTGCGTCTGGTTAAATTGTGGCGCCATGACATCGGCTTCAGTATTGAGTGCTTTTCCACCACGATGGGTGATGACAATTTTTGCTTCTGTATCACGCCACCCCAATATCTTATTTAAATCAAAGTTTGCGCCAAAAGCCCATTGATCTGCATAAGCATTGCCCTTGCCATCACGATCAGCATTCATAACACCTGCAAACTCACCTGTATACCCCACATTAAAGTCATAGCCTTGATCTTTTAACTGGGTTCTTTTACCGTTCCAATCTCCAAACATCCATGGGCTATCTACACGAAAAGCATCTGCTGCGATTGTAGCGTTCATCGTTAACCCACTTGATAATGCAAGGATTGTGAGTTGTACTTTTCTACGACTTCCATTTTGAATTTTCATGATATTGTCCTTAATGATCTTATCTTCGCCCTTATGATTAAATGGCGGTTTTCTCTTATTTATCGCGTTCAATGCGATAAAATTCGGTTATTAATTGACTTGTGCCAGTGTGATTTTTTGGTAGCTTTTCGCATAAAAAATTACGATTAGGAAGCAGATCAATGGCAATACATAGGCAATGTGTGTTCCATAGTGATCAGCCAATTTCCCCATGAAAAAAGGCATAATGGCACCGCCCACAATCGCCATGATCATAAATGAGCTACCAATTTTTGTTTTAGATCCGAGATTCTTAACACCCATCGCAAAAATGGTCGGGAACATAATCGACATAAAGAAAAAGATACCAATCGCTGCGATTACTGAAATATATTCAGCGCCAGATAAAATCACGACACACAGCACACTGTTAATTACGGCATAAATCAACAACAAATGATTCGCGGAGATTTTGGACATGATGCCAGTGCTGACAAATCGCCCGATCAAAAAAGCCAGCATGGCAATAGATAAGAAATATGCGCCTTGTTGGCTTGAGCTCTGTGGCCAAGTTTCGACCACCAAGTTAATAAAAAATGCACCCACGCCAACCTGTGCGGCGACATAGAAAAACAGCGTAATAACACCAAATTTAAATTCTGAATGTGACCACATCGATGCACTATTATTTTGAAGATTGGCTGCATCCAATTTCGCTTCGTTTTCACGTAGATCAGGCAGTTTTGCTTTAGCAAAAAATACAATCAAAACAATAACAATTGCAGCAATACCGACATAGGTATAGGTCACAGCATCAAAACTTGCAGTACTGTCACCTTCAACCGAATTAAAGAAGAACAAACCACCAATCAACGGGCCAAAAAATTGTCCCAAGCCATTAAATGATTGAGATAAATTAAGCCGCTGTTCAGCAGTCGACGGATCTCCCAATGCAGATGAGTAAGGATTTGCAGCCGTTTCCAAACATCCTAATCCTAGAGCCAGTACAAATAATGCAAATAGGAAAAAGCTAAATGTCATCATATTAGCCGCAGGAACAAAGAGCAGCGCCCCGATTGCATAAAGGGAAAGACCGAGAATAATCCCTGCTTTATAGCCTCTTTTTTCAATAAATAAACCTGCAGGTAGAGCAATCACAAAATAGGCACCAAAATAAGCAGCCTGAATCAGCCCCGATTGTGCTTTGGAAATGTGCAGAGCTTCCTGAAAATGTTTATTTAAAACATCGACCAAACCATACGACAATCCCCACATAAAGAAGAGTGTCGTGACCAATATCAACCCCATCCTAAATTGGGGTTCTGTAATTTTTGCCTTCATGGCTGAATTCCTTATATCATTCGGATTATTGTTTTAGATCAAATATTTTTTCCATTTCGATCCATTTTTCACCAGGTTTTGCACTTGGCAGTACTTGCTGGTACTGCGACATCAAAGTTTCCCACTCAAGATTCTTCGGTTCTGAAACTGCAACACTTTGTGCTAGGTCAGGGTCATAATCGTCAGTGGTTTCCATAATCATAAAAAGGCGATTTTCGACTTGCCAAATCTGCATATCCAGCACACCACGATTGCGAATATTGGTGGTGATTTCTGGCCATACTTTTTGATGATACTGTTGATATTGCTGGATCTTTTCAGCATCGTTCACAAGGTCTAAAGCCAAACAATAGCGTTTCATCTTTCGCTCCAGTTTTCGGCATATCTGTCTTAATCTTGATCTAAGGCACGATCTAAATGGGTATAACCGCCATCAACATATAAAAGTTGTCCAGTGGTATGCGAGGAACGATCAGACAGTAAAAATACCGTGGTATCTGCAATTTCATGGGTCGACGTCATACGATGACCAAACGGAATATTTTGGGTAATTTGTGCTAATTTCTGGGTCGGGTTATCAAAGCTATCCACCCAACGTTGATACAGTGGTGTCATGACTTCAGCAGGTAAAACCGCATTGACCCTCACCCCATCATCTTTAAATTGCGCAGCCCACTCTCGTGTCAAAGCCAATCGACCGCCATTTGCTGCTGCATAACCACTGGTATGTCCCTGCCCTGTGACTGCAACTTTAGAGCCGATATTGACGATGCTGCCTTTGCTTTGTTTGAGATGCGGTATGCAAAAGTGCGCCATTGTAAAATAATGAATCAGGTTTTTATCTAAGGACTTTCTAAACGCATCAATACTGTCTTCAAGTCCGACATTGTCATTTATTCCAGCATTGTTGACTAAGCCATCTAGACGTCCATATAAATCAATAACCTTCTGAACGTTTTCTTGGCAGGCTTTTTCATCGGTCAAGTCCAGTTGATGAAAGGAGTAGTTCGTCTGTGTTTCCTGTAAAGATGCTTCGAATTCTGAACTCAGGGCTGAACGACCAAAAATGGCAACCGTTGCACCCTCTTGTGCCAGTAATAATGAAATTGCCCCACCAATTCCGGCACCACCACCTGTAACGATAAAGACTTTATTTTTGAGGTGTAAATCCATCTTTCCTATCTCCTACATTTAAAATCTTTTAAATTTCATAGCTTATATAAGCGTTTAGGTGTATCTGTTTCGACTTGTTTACGTTCTGAGTCACTCCAGTTGCGTGTCCATTCATCCCAAAATGCCAACAATGTGTCATAGCGATGGGTCGCAAAAGAAACAGGCCAATCCGATCCCCAAAGCAAGCGTTCAGGACCAAAGAGTTCTAAGGCAATATCAAGGTGGGCTTGAAAATCTTGTGCTTTGCAGTGTGCACCCGCCTCTGTCACCAAACCTGAAATTTTGCAGTTCACATGTGCTAATGCGGCTAATTCTTTCATGTTCTTTTTCCACACAGTAAAACCATCACTGGAATAGATCTGTGGCTTGGCTAAATGATCAATCACCAACGCATATTGATCATGTCGTTGGGAAAATTTTACGGCTGCATCCAAATCTTTCTGATGAATCAAAACACCATAAAGCAACTCAGCTTGCTGAATTTTTTCTACGCCCAGATTAAATTGGTGGTTGTTCAACATATAGGCTGTAGGATCAGGCTCATCTTGAAGCATGTGACGAAAGCCTTTTATCCGCTTATTTTGTTTGAATTTTTCCAACTGCATTTCAGCGTCTTTTTTAAAATCAAACCATGCCACAATGCCTTTGATAATCGAATGTTGCTCTGCCAGTCCATTCAGATATTCATTTTCCTCCCAAGACGGTCTTGCCTGAACAGCGATCAAACCTTCTATTCTGGCAGGCAATTGCATGAACAAATCTTCAGGAGACATGTCTTTTGCAATGGCGCTTAAATCATCCGTCATCCAAGGGAATTCAACTGGATTGTATTTCCAAAAATGAATATGGCTATCAATCACTTATATACTCCTTGTGGCTTTATGCAGTTTCATTCTTTTCTCAATGGATGAACTGTAAAATCATCCTTAAAAACTCATCCACGATAAAACCACAAATCAGCGCGTTTTACTTTGTGAATCATGCCCTGTGATACTAGAGTCTAACTCTCGTGTATCAGGCTGATCTCACCGTATTTGCATGCTACATTCCTTTAGCATGAATCACTTTTGTCACTGAAAAATTCAGCCTATCAGCCCTTAAATCTATATTTCTCAATAGATGCTGGCTTCATTTCAATTGAGAAGCCTGCAAGAGTTGGAGGCATATAAGCTGCATTTTGAATCACACAAGGATCGATAAAGTGCTCATGCAAATGGTCCACGTATTCTGTGACACGACCTTCTTTTGAGGTTGAGAACCATAAATAATCAATCATAGAAAGATGCTGAACATATTCACACAGCCCTACGCCACCTGCATGCGGACAAACTTTGAGTTTGTATTTTGCTGCCATGAGCAATACTGCTAGCACTTCATTGATTCCACCCATGCGACAAGCATCAATTTGAACAATATCAATCGCTTCACGCATAATAAATTGTTTAAACATGATGCGATTCTGGCACATTTCACCTGTCGCCACTTGAATCGGCTGAATCGCAAATCGGATTGCACGATGCGCTTCGACATCATCGGGTGAAGTCGGTTCCTCAATAAACCATGGATTGGAAAATGCCAGTTGCTTCACCCACTCAATGGCTTGCTCACGTTCCCAAATCTGATTGGCATCAATCATTAAGTGACGATCAGGACCAATGATCTCACGTGCAATTTTGACCCGACGTTTATCTTCCTCAACATCGCGACCTACTTTTAATTTGATATAGTTAAAGCCTTCATCCACAGCCTCTTGGCAAAGTCGCGCAAGTTTTTCATCGCTATACCCCAACCAACCTGCTGAAGTCGTATAACAAGGATAACCTTCTAAAAGTAAAGTTTTCTCACGTTGCGCTTTACCAATTTCATTCGACTTTAATAAGTCCAAAGCTTCATCAGGCGTGATACAGTCAGTTAAATAACGAAAATCAATACAGTTTACTAATTGTTCAGGGGTCATATCCGCAACCAGTTTCCAAACCGGTTTAGCTTCACTTTTTGCCCATAAATCCCAAATCGCATTTACCACTGCGCCAGTCGCTAGATGCATCGCACCCTTGTCTGGTCCAATCCAACGGAGTTGACTATCTGAAGTTAAATGTCGCCACATCAAGGCAGGATTTTTCTTAATCTCATCAATATCTAGACCAACCACCAGATGGCGCATCGCTTCAATTGCTGCACAGCAGATTTCATTACCACGACCAATGGTAAATGTGAGACCATGTCCTGTCAGCGCTGGACGATCCGTTTTTAAGATGACATAGGCAGCTGAATAATCTGGATCTGGATTCATCGCATCTGAACCATCCAATTGCTGTGAAGTGGGGAAACGAATATCCAATACTTCTAAATCCGTTATCTTTAACATTCCTATTCCTTTTTAAATGCTGAGCTTTTTTAAAGACAAGTCTTCCTAAGGCATCGAATTTAAATGCCTTGTTTGTGTAACTTAAAATTAAATCTATTCAGATAAATCTGGCTTATTCAGCATTCACAACTTTCTGTTGTTGTTCGCCTAATCCCTCAATACCCAATCGCATCACTTGCCCTGCTTTTAAATACACAGGTGGCTTTTGCCCAAGCCCTACACCAGGTGGCGTACCCGTAGAGATCACATCACCGGCCTGTAAACTCATAAACTGGCTTAAATAACTCACAATGGTGGGTATATCAAAAATCATGGTATTGGTATTGCCATCTTGATAACGATGACCATCCACCTCTAACCAAATTTTTAACTGATGTGGATTTTCGATCTCATCCTTGGTCACGAGCCATGGACCTGTTGGACCAAAAGTGTCGCAACCTTTGCCTTTGTCCCAAGTCCCTGTGCCTTCAAGCTGAAATGCGCGCTCTGAAACGTCATTAATCACACAATAACCTGCAACATAGTCCATTGCCTGTTCTTTACTGATGTAACGACCATCTTTAGCAATAACGACACCCAACTCAACTTCCCAATCGGTTTTGAATGAATGCTTTGGTATTTCCACATCATCATTTGGTCCAACCACTGCACTGGTCCATTTATTGAAAACCACTGGTTCAGCAGGAACTTCTGCACCTGTTTCCGCGGCATGATCAGAATAATTCAAACCAATACAGATAAATTTACCAATATTACCCACACATGCACCAAGGCGCACATCCTCGGCAACCAAAGGCAGGCTCGATACATCAAGATTTCGAATCTTATCTAACTCGGTGGCGAGCACCTGACCATTGATGTCTTGAACCACTGAAGACAAATCCCGAATTTGTCCCTGTGGGTCTAAGATTCCTGGCTTTTCTTGTCCTTTTACACCATATCTTAATAATTTCATTGTTCTATCCTAGATCTGTTTGAAAATTAATTTGACCAACCACCATCAATCATATTGATGGTTCCAGTTGTGAATGAGGATTCATCACTTGCCAGATAAAGCGCTAATGCGGCTATTTCTTCCGCTTTACCAACTCTACCCATCGGTTGGCGAGCAACAAACTGAGCATAGACTTCATCAATGGTTTTATTTTGCTCTTTGGCTTGGGTTTCAATACGATCATGTAGTGATGGAGAGTCTACAGTTCCCGGACAGATCGCATTGCAACGAATCCCTTGACCGATAAAATCTGCTGCGATCGATTTGGTCATACCAATAACTGCAGCTTTAGTGACACTATAAGAAAAGCGATTCGGTACACCTTTAATACTTGATGCCGCAGATGACATATTGATGATTGAGGCATTGGCACTTTTTAACATTGTGGGTAAAAAAGCCTGAATCATGTGGTACATCGAATCGACATTCATCGTAAAAGCACGCTGCCATTGTGTTTCATCACATTCTAAGATTGAACCTGCAGGAACCCAACCAGCACAATTGAACAACACATCAACTTGCTGATATTTTTTTGAAAATTCAATAATTTGCTGACGATTAGTAATATCTAAATATTCCACTTGAATATTGTCAGAATGGCTTTTGAGTTCTTCAAGCAGTTCTAAATTAATGTCCGTAGCAATGACCTTTGCGCCTTCTTTTGCAAAGCTTAATGCAGTGGCTCTACCAATTCCCTGAGCAGCTGCTGTAATCACACACGTTTTATTTATCAATCTCATTCCTTCGTCCCTGCTTTTTACTTTATACTATGGTAAATGCTAAATTGACTAGACCAATTAATTGGTCTAGTCAATTTAATTAATCAAAAGTGTTTTGGCAAGACCAATTTTTGTAAAAGTTGAAATTTATGACTCAAACTCGTCTCTATCAAAATATCTTTAATAAGATTCAAGATGATATAAAGAATGGAATTTATCAGTTAGGTTCAAAGTTACCGCCTGAACGCGATCTTGCGCAGCAGTTAGGTGTAAGTCGTACCTCAGTACGTGAAGCAATCATTGCACTTGAGGTGAATGGAATTGTTGAAGTAAAACTGGGGAGTGGTGTCTATGTCATTAAAGATCAACAAGATCAGGCTTTAGAACAAACGGGTTTTAATACCAATATACATCCTTTGCTGATTCCTCATTTAAAAGAAGATTCCGCGGTTACGCCATTTGAAGTCTTAGAAGCCCGTTTGCAGATTGAGCCCTATCTTGCAGAACTGGCAGCAAAGCATCGTACGGATGAACAATTAGAAGAGATTAAAGAAGCATTTTTTATGAATGTTCGAGATAATCTGGAACATTCTAGCGAGCATATTGGTGATCGTTTATTTCATATTCGTATTGCTGAAGCGAGTCAAAATAGCGCTTTTTCTTTTTTTCTGAAATATTTGCTCGGGAAACAATATACCGAGCTGTTCAGTCGTATGCGTAGTTTATATACCCCTGAAGATATGCCATTAAGATCTCAGCATGAACATCAAGAAATCATGGCAGCAATCCAGAGCCAAGATGGAGCAGCGGCATATAAAGCCATGCAAAAACATTTGCAGAATGTCATCAATATCTTTTCAAGGAAGGTTTAGGTTAAATGTATTGATTGATACTTCCGTAATCAAATTTTGTGTGGTTGATATGATCTGAATGATAAAAGAAATACTATTTTCTTCCGTCATTGTAAATCACTGTTGCACAAAACTTGTTCATGATATTTAAAAATCAGTTACGGAGGTTATATTTATAAAGGCAACAGTTGAACATCTACTTGTTTAGTTCATTTCAATTCTCTTGATCAAAGAAAAGATTTGACTGAATTTAAATTGCTGTAGGGTTGGTAGTTGTTTTAAAATCTATCTATATAGCTTATTTTATGAATTATTACTGATTAAATTAAGAGTAATACTATAGTAGCCTACCTATTATATTTTGCTGAATTTGCTCTTCATTCAAATTAAAGTCAATAAATCTTGCATTTTTTGTTGATGTTCTGACATAGTATTTTAATTGTTCAAGAAGAGTGCTTTTAGTTTTTTCTACACATCTATTCTCATCTTCATAATATCCCCAAATATAATCATCTTTATTATTTGTAAATAAATAATAAAAAAAAGTGAGCTCATTTTCTGAATAAAGATAAAATATTTTATTTTTACAGGATCTGCACTACTTGGGCATGACATATAATTTTCATCTTTTCTCTCATTAACTTGAAAGTTTTTAAAACTCAATGCCTGCCATCTGTGGCTATACATCGGAAAGTCATCCCCCCAAAGTAATCCTCCAGAACATTTACCCATTTGTAACAAAAACTCCTTAAACTGCCCATGTATATCTAAATTGCAATTTTTTCCAATTTCAGCGATTTCCTGCTCTGTATATCCTTTAACTTTTTCAGGAAAGAAAGGAATTTGAGTACCTTCAACCCTACAAAATGCTAACTCTTGTACAAAATTTATCATAAAAACAACCCATTATTAACCATGGTCAAACAGTTCAAATTAAATCAACTCTAAAAAAATGGAAACAATTAGTTTTAAAATAGAACAATTTAGGAGGGAAAACATAACCTTGCAGTTATTAAATTATCAAATAAATTTGGATATTCAATACCTTTAACGATTCAACTCGTTAAGTAATATCCAATATTCTCTCTATAAAGTAAAAAATATTCAATAAAATGATTTTTAATCCTTATAAAATTAAGCTTTTTAGCTAATTCATCCGTTCTCTTTGACCTTTTGTACTTACAGACATTTATTCATGACTACAACGGCATAAAAAATAACGCCAAATCTCATTTTTTAGCTTAAGAATACTTAGCAACATCATGACGTTAATTTATTTTACAAATTCTATCTTTTGAATATGACTATAGATTTTAAAATAAAGCACGTATAATCCGCACTCTGCTTTTTTCATCTTTTCAGGTTTACTTTATGTCTGAGCTCCAATCTCTAACTCCCCGTATTTCGGTCGCTCCGATGATGGATTGGACAGAAATACAATATTAAATAATATTTTTCAAACACTTAAATAAAAATAAAATAACTTGTTTGCATTTTAATTGCAGTTATTAATAGGATTTATTGACTGGATTACTCAATAGGACGACTTTTAAAGAATTATTTTTATAATTATTAAATAGAATTTAGGTTAAGATTATTCAAAATGTACCAATGAAATATTGATATGTCTGATAACCAAAACTTGCGAACTGAACTCTTCAAGCTAAACATAGCAATAAATGAAAAAACTAATTTCATGCT
Source organism: Acinetobacter sp. Ag2 (assembly GCF_001005515.1). Classification (NCBI taxonomy): domain Bacteria; kingdom Pseudomonadati; phylum Pseudomonadota; class Gammaproteobacteria; order Moraxellales; family Moraxellaceae; genus Acinetobacter; species Acinetobacter sp. Ag2. Next base: position 99,112 of record NZ_LBNA01000058.1, on the reverse strand, counting down.
TCTGACAGCTACTACAGCCTCTATAGCTTTTGTATTGACTCAAATAAAAGGGTTAATTTGGACAAAGTTAATTTATCTACCCATGGGATCATTAATTTTACTTGGACTAAGTTTTCTTTTTGGTTGTAGAGCAATAAGTCATTTGGCAAAAATGTTAAAGATCAATGCAATGGCTTTACAAGATGAAATACCAAGCTACAGATCTCAAGCCGCATTCAATCAAGTCTACAATTTGCTTGTAAAAATTAATTATTCTGAAATACTCCAGCAGCTCACTTTCTTTAGTGGTGCCTTGGTTTATGCTATCTATATTTTCTTGGATATTTATTTAAAGTCCCATCCACAATAATAATTTTATAATTCAAGATGACGGGAGTTGAACCCGATTACATAATAAACAATAAAGCCTTATTATATTTATGGCTTTTTAAATCAATGAGTTAAAACATCTTAGATTGATAGTAAATCACTAGATCAAAATTATCTGTGGCAAAAAATGTGGCATCATTCGAATATTCTATAACTTAAATCAAATACCTTAGATGGGAGAAGCTTATTTAAAAACTGATTGTAGGGTGTAATATAAATTGGTTCAAATACTTCCTCATCAAAGGAGAAATTTATAATAAACTTATTACAATAATATTTATATAATTCACCAATATAATCACCAATAACACTATAAACTTTATTATTAAAAATAAAACCAACTATGTAATTATTGCTATCAATTATCAGATTATTATAAACAAAACCTTTTTCTTCAAACTCCAAATTAATAATTATTGGAACCTTCGTTCTAATTACTTCTGAAAATAATAAATTTAATTTTGCTGGTCTTCTAGGTATACCCCCAAATTCAAATACAGTTCCACATTTTTTTGCGGTGATTTTATCAAATGTAATATTAGATTTACCATTCTTTAATGTTAATATGCCATTTGAATCAACACTAATATTTGTACCTAAATAATTTGCATTCATTCTTACTATTTCAACGATTCCATCCGCTTCAATTTTTAAAATTAGGTCTATTGATCCTTTCTTAAATTTTATTTCAATTCTATTACTAACTCCCCTAATATCTGAGTCAGTTACTAGTCCATAAAAAGTATTTTTCTTAAGAAAACCTACTTTTTTACCTGTTGAATCATAAAATATAGAATTAAATTGAATTGGAGATTCATTACACTCTTTTTCAACCCAAATTAAAGGCTTACCATGTAAAATTAAAATTATTGGCGTATCTTCAAAGATAGAATTACCAACTTTTAATTTTACATCTTCAATACTTGGATAGTAAGTAGAGTGAGAATATTTATTTGATTTACAAAACGGATTTTTCTTAGCTTCCTTAACAAGTCTTTTAGGTAAGACTCTTCTAGTAACTTTATCGTGATGAAAACTACACAACAAAGCTATTTTATCAGGATGATGCTCAGTTGCTTCACAAAACAAAGGATCAATATGTTCATAATCGACTAAAATAGATCCACAAAAAATGCAACCATACCCATCACTTTGTCTAATTTTTCGCATTATATCTGCTGGAATATTTCTTGACAAACCATTTTTATTAGTTTTTGCATTTGGGTACATATTAATATCAGTTAATTTTTAAAATTGAATTAAGGAATAATGACCAAACAATCGTTATTTGGTCATTAGACTTTAGATTATATTTTGTGAAAAATAAAGTAATTTAAAATATTAAAATCTTATTCTTCACATCATTCAAAGCACTACACTCATTGTATTTGACAAGAGTATCAATAATCCATAGTGTAATTTCTTTACCCTGCCCTGACTCAAGTTTTAAAAGTTTAGGGCAAGGTATGATCAGATTAGCTGGAATCGTCGGAGATAAGTGAGCTGATGATGCGCAAGCCGTCATCATCAATACAAACGTTGTTATAAACAGGACGCTCAATGATCTTTTGCACTTCACGGGTAACTGTTTCGACTTTGATACGTTGTTCTGATTTAAGTTGCTCATAATCTGCGCTCACTTTGTTTATTTTGTTTTGTTTGTCGATTAATGCTTTTTGCTGATCATCTTTAAGTTTTTGAAGCTTAGCTGAGCATTTCTGTTCAGCTTCTTGAAGTTTTCCACTTAGATGATTTGTATATGCAATTTGCACCAGGTATAAAAAAATATAGACCGCAATTGCGATCCATTTTTTATATTTCCATAAGATTGTGGCTATCGGCATTTACTGCACCCCTATACATTTGTTATATCGGTCTTGTTGCCTTGTCCAAACGCCATAACAGCCATTAGATCGAACCGAACAATCACGCTTTGCAACGTATTTGTATTTAAGTAATGAAGCACATGCTTGTTTGTATTGCCCTGTTTTAAGATTTCTGAGCATTGATGAGCTATTCCAGTTTGCTTGTCCATAGTTGTAAACAAAATCGAGATATACGTCATATTCAGTCTGAGTAAGCTTCACACCATGCAATGATTTACGAAAAGCTACTTCATCTTTAGCGATGTGAGCTTTGGCAATTTGAACAGCTCGTTCTTTGGTAATCGGCTTATCAGTCATTTTAACTTTTGTGCCGTTTTCGTACTGAGTTGAACCTATCCCAATCGTTGCAACTTTTGCGCTATCTAAATATGGCTTTGGCTCATAGCCCTCATACTTAATTAATGACGTAAAAAAAGCAGCCGAAGCTGCCAGACCTACTACTATATATTTAGTCTTGTTCATAATCTTTCTCATGCATACGCTTGTTGTGTAATTGCTGATCACGCTGATCTTTGCGGTAAGCTGCCCATAGCTGAATGATTAAACCCACTACAGCACAAATTCCCCCTACAACGGCCATCCATTCGGTAGTAGATAATCCCCCATATATAACCATTGATCCCCCTGCTAAATTTGTTGCTAAACCGAATGATGCTGTGCTTGATGTTGCTGGTTCTGCCATGACCTATTGCTCCAGAAAATAAAAAAGCACCTCTGAAGGTGCTTTCAATTCAAATAATATTGGTTTTCAACCAGCTGCTGATTTTTGACAAGATAACGCGGTTGCTCTATCTGGTCCTCTATTTGTAAAACATCCTGACCAGGATCAAGATGTATTCTTTGCTTTAAAAATTCAGGGCATTCAACAACGTTTAAAATGACACCTGTTTCTATACAATAAACTGCAAAATATGCCATTATTTCCTCATTGTCATTGCGTGAATATAACGTTGTGACACGTTCACATTACCACCCGAATCCGAGCGCAACTGAAGCTCAAACGTCCCCGCGATTAAAGTTGAATCGTGTCGAGAAATGTTCAAAGTTCCAGCACTTCGAGCACTTCCTCTAATCTCAACATTGTGATTGTGAATCCCGTCTAGACCCATTGATGCACTTCCCGACAAACTTAAATTATGGCTATGTGAACCCGTTGTATTGGTCGATCCGTTATAGCCATGATTATGTGATGATCCAGAAATGGTTCCAGCTGTCGCACTTTGTGTGTTACCAGAATATGTATGTGAATGACTTCCTGAATCTGTCATTGAGCCACTTACATTCACGGTTATTCCGTGGCTGTGTTGTCCGCTGTTTTGAGTCGTTGTACCTACAGAAGCATAATCAATAAAATGCACCTCCAAATCTTCAAAGACGACAGATCCATTTTTGAGTACTCGACACAGTAAACGCTGACTAGACGTATAACCTACAAAGCTAAATACAGACCCAAAAGTTAAGATCGTATGCCCCATATCCGCAGGAACAGCCAAAGTTTGCACAGTGGTGTAACTCGTACCAATGGTCAGATTCGCTTCAGCAAATGCAGAAACAGGCACTGTCACAGCATTGTCTTTGATCTTCAACGTATCTACAGCTAAATTATCAATTTTTGCAGTGGTAACAGCTAAATTATCAATTTTTGCAGTGGTAACAGCTAGATTGTCAATCTTGGCTGCTTTTACTGACAAATCAACAATGTGAGAAGTATTCACTGATTGATAATCCATCATTGCTGCTTTTAGGTAGGCAGATACAGGGAAAACAGTTCCTGTCACAGGATCAGTAAATGGCGTGGTTCGGAAAATAAATGGATAATATCCCGTACTATTGCCACTCCCGATAGCAAGCGAATCTACATTAAAGACAAATATTCCCTCAACACCATCGTTTGCACCTCCCCATCCAATGACTTTTCCATTCACATCAATCTTTGTGAATTTCTGCCCATACAAACCATCTACTGATTGAGTGACTTCTTGAACGGCCGCTTTATTACCATTCAATTCAGTCTGTACAGTATCTATTCGGCTGGCTTGCGCCATATCTGCTTCGATTCGTGCTGATTGTTCAGACCATACGCCAGCATACCCACCAGAATTACCAATCAAATCAGACTCAGAACCAATCAATGGCGGATTAATTTGCGCATACACGCCATTCAGCATGGTTGTATTTGCAATGACGCGATTATCAACAGCGGTCAAATCGGACTTGACCTGATTTAAAGCACCAGTACTTGCTTTACCATCAAGCTCTAAATCTAAAGCATCGATTAGCACCGCATTTGCATTTGATTTCTCAACTGCAATTTGTGCTGAATTTCGCACAGTTGCTAAAGCTTGATCATTCTCAGCAATATAAGTATCAATCTTTTGTACAGTGGCCTTATCTCCCTCTATACGCGCTTGAACTTCTTGCTGTGCAAAGGCTTGAACATCATTGACTTGCGCAACAGTTGTATCAATGCGTTTACTCAAAACCAGATCACCTTCAATTATTGCGGATTGAAGTGACCAGGTTCCTGCAAAGCCTTGATCATTACCAATCAGATCAGAAGTGGACCCAATTAAAGGTGGGTTCAATTGTGCATACACACCATCGGTTTTTTCAGCAGTCAATTTCAGGTTATCTGCAACAACCTTAATTTCTGATTGTGCAGCTGCTATTCCATCCTCACTAGATTTCTTAACCGTTTCAACAACTTCAAGTACTGCATCATCACCATCAATAATTTGCTGCGATAAGCCATCTTTTGCTTGTTGAATCGCATACTGACGATCAATAATTTCCTGATTGATCTGATCCTTTGTATTCTGAATGTCCTGCTTAATTGGTCCTATTTCAGCATCTACTGCTTCAATATGATCAATCTTAGTTTGCAGATCCTGATGAAGTTGCGTTTCAGTAATCTTGCCTTCCAAAATTTCTAAAATATCCGATGCATCCGCTGAAGTGGTTGCATTGGTCCAGCTTGACCACGGACCAATATTCCCAATTCGATCAATCAGACGAGCACGATAATATTGCTTTAGATTTGGCTGTAATCCTTGCAATGTATGCGTTGTCGTTGGATATGCAAACAATCCCAATTGTGCAATATTACTTACGCCATCAGGTGAAACTTGAATCTCTGTATAAGCGGTATCCAACGCTCCAACGGCAGGAAAACCCCATTCAAGTTTGATACCAAACAAAATCCCTATTGCATTGATAAAAGCCAATGCAGGTGGTATACCTTGCTTTCCCTTAAGCTCTGTAATGATTGAGAATGTTGGCAAAGATGCCACTTCAAACGCATTAATCGCTGTGACTTTTGCTTGATAATTTCCTGAATAAATGCCTTGAACTTCAACAGAATTATTTCCTGTAATGGGCATCTTTATCCAAGAGCCATCATCTTTACGCCATTCGACCAAATACTTAACTGCACTTGCTGCCTGTGGCCAAGAGATTAACATCGTGGCAACCGTTAATCCTTGTTGAACCATCTCATCAGAAGATACTGAAACTGATTCTACAGGCGACTGAATATTCGGATTAATGATGGTGATTGGTCGATCATCAATAAACGTTCCTTGGTCAATCGCATCAAATTTTGCAGGATTGTATTGCAAACCTGTTATTGTGAATTGATGTGTATCATCACGTGTGATTGATACCACTCTAAACTTCATTGTTGCCAAGTCTTGAGCATCAACAACCCACACGTTCTGGGCTGCAACAGAATCGAACGCAGACACAACGGTAATTACTCTGCCATTTTTTGACTGAACAATTCGCGCTTGTGCTTTGCCATCTTCACCATTTACTACAAGACGATCACCAGCCCGACAGACCACATCATCACGATCTACAGTGATGCTTTTTAAATCTGCACTGACCGAAGAAATACGCCCACCGTTTGCACGTCCTGCAAAGATCGGATCAGCAATTTCAATCACTTTTCCAGGTCTAGGGATAAATCCTTCTAGACCGACTTTAAAGGTCACAGTACGTGTTTCAAACTGTTCAGTTTTTAATGCCCAATTTCCTGCACGTTGTGCTTGACCGACGGAAGTACAACCATATGCAGAAATATCTAAAATACGAATACCATATTTAGCAATCGCAGCTTCATCACGCACAATTTCATATTCAGTTTTATAGCGATTTTCAGGATTGTCATAAGCCACTTTGGCAATGGTATGTCGATCACGTGCACGTGTGCCTGAATATTCAAATAGTCCTTTTACAACATTGGCACTGGTGAATGTATAAACCGTGTCTTGCGGAATATCAGCATCACAAACAATGGATTGACCATCCCAATACACGTAAGCTCTAAATGCGCCCGCCATTTTTGATAAAACAGACCAGGCATCATCTTGAGATTGTTCATAAACATTCAAAGTGAATCGTGGTTCTTGACCGCCCTTGCCATCTGGCACAAGCTGATCACAGTATTGACCTAAGCGATATATAGACCACTTATCAATCATTGATGAATTGATGCGATTACCTAGTGCATAACGTTTCGCAGTACATGCATCATAAAAATGCCATGCAGGATTATTGGTATATGCACGTTTAAAAGTACCATCCCATAACCCCGTATAAACACGTGTTTCAGGGTTATAGTTGCTTGGTACCAGGATTTCTACACCCTCACATTCAACAGCCATTTTTGCGACATTTGAAAATGTTTGCGCATCATATCGCAGACCAAGTAAAGCGGTATTTGGATAGCGTAGCTTTGCGTCAATCACTTCAGTGACTGCCTGCACATACATTTTATCGCTGATAAATTCTGAGTTGGTATTTGGGGTTAAACGTCGAATACGCACTTGCCAGCCTGAATCCGCCTTAGGTAGCTCTATGCGATGTGAACGCTCATAGTTAGCTGAGGTTTTATCAGAAATTTGAGTATTTAAAACTTCTGTCCACGTACCGCCATCAGTTTGCACATCAACTGCATAACGGATGGTATATCCCTTTAAATCATTGTTACTCTCATCCTGTTTACGTAATGGTCCCCAGCGCAAGCGTAAACGAACCGCATCAAGCTCTGTATTATTGAATGCTTTCACCCAAGGCGTTTCAGACTTTAACTCAACCCCTATGGCAGTTTCAGATGAAATATCTGGAAAACCTTCAATATAAGTTTGATCGTTTGTACCTTCTCTAAAATCAACACTGACATTTTCAAAGTTCCAATTGCCATTTGCGTCCTGTAGAGGTGTGTCATCTAAAAAAATAGATTGATAACCTCTGGATAGTCCCTTAATTGCCCCTTCAGACAAACCATAAAGGATTTTGATAAAAGTTTTAGATTGTGCTGAGTCAAGATCAATCACTGGCTGACGTGGCTGTTGTGCCCTAGCTTTTGCGCCCTTAATTGTATTCGTCATAAATTCCTCAAGCATAAAAAAAGGCGCTTAATGCGCCAGGACTCAACTTTATTCACATCATGTCTTCAGGATATTGTCCTGCTGAAACAATGAATCCACCAATCTCGCGTTTACCACGCAATACAGGAACAGGATTACCCTGGGCAATTGTCGTTACTGCACCGCCAAAACCATAGTTAGCGCGGTTGCCATCCTGATTTTGGTTGGCGTTTGGATCAACTTTAGGTACCATCATTTGCGCAATACCCCCCATCACCATGCCTGCACCAGCACCAATCAAAGCAACTCCCATATTAGACGTTACCCCACCATTCCAAAAGCCAGCAACGATCAATACAGCACCCAAAATCAGTTGTAGTGCTCCATTATCACCACCTGCACCCATGACCCGAGGTACAATCTTGATTTCTGTTGTATCTGTGAGCATATCTAATTCAGACACACCAATATTGTGACCCGATATGATTCGCCCACTAGATGCATCAAAACACGCTGCTTTTTTCTTGCCACGCTGTTTGGCTTTACTATCTGTAAAAATTGCAAAAGCTAAACCACGTTCATGTGCACCAAGCACAAAGTTTTCAAATCCATCAATCTGGGCAGATAAAGCCCGTATTGCTTCACGCGGACTTGCGACATCAAGCTTAAATTGATGACCAAACATTTGACCCAGTACACCATAGAGCTTAATCGTTTTTAACATCTCTGTGTCTCACTGTGATGGCAACACGTTCTTGCCATTGTTGGCCAAACACTTCTCGCACTGATTTTCGGTTATATGGATGATGTAAAATCAGTGATGTACCCACACAAGGCTCTGTTTGCTCTGATTTCAATGAAGCATGATCACCGAGCCAAATAACCGCATGATTGACATGTTCAGTGCGTCCTACTCGACAAAGCAATACATCACCATATTGCAAGTCTGTAACTTCGGTAAAACCTGCTTTACTGAAATTATCCAAATACAATGAAGCATTTTCAGCAGATTCCCACCAACGGTCCATCCGTTCAAAATCAGGCAATGCAATATTGTATTCACGCTGATAGAAATCACGTACAAGTGAATAACAATCTTGCCAACCATGATGATAATTTCGTCCGATCAAAGGGACTTGGTAGCCGCACGGCTCATATGTCTGAAATTCAATATCAGGATAAGCACATATCACCCAAGGCTTCTGATGCAATTCGATTTGAATTAAGTCCAGTTCAGAAGCTTTTGCAGAAGCATTCGGATGAGAATGTACATAAGCCTGAATTTCACCTATATCTTCAGCGTGTGCAAGATCTACAGGATCTATTTCAAATTGATCATGGTGCGCAGAAATATTTGTACAGCGGACATAGGAGTTACTGACAATTACACCGCAACATTCGACTGGATACATTTCAGCGGCATGCAAATGGATCTCTTTTTTAAGTTTTGCTGATAATTTCATAAATCACCCAATCATGTTGGCTGCTGGTTGACCACCAAAACTGCCTTCATTTTTTCGGACCTTGCAGGAACTTAAACGCCCACTGCATTTATCCAATGCAGGATTGTCTGTAGGTTCATTTTTCTCAGTGAACATGGCTGCACCGGTATAACCGCATTCTTCACCGCGGTAGTCTCCCATCATGCACCAATGACATTGGCTACTGATTTGGCGCATTGGAATTCGTTGACCTTCGAAATCAATTGGATTCGACAATTCAAAAGTCACTTGCTCCATGTTTTCAGAGGTTTTTTGTTCAATAAACCAGAGTTGCTTTTCCGCTTCATTCGATGCTGTTGGATTACCCTGACTAAAATTTTCCGCATCAAGATATTTAGCCAATGTTTCGATAATTGTGAGCTTTGCACCTGCAAAATCATTGAACTGCAAACAATAGGCTGATACTGCATTTTGTAATCCATCAATATTGTTCGCCATTGATAATGTTGGACTTGATGCTTTACCAGATGAGTTCATTTCCAATCCAGTGGCTTGAATAGACATTGCAGAATATGATTGACCTTGCCAAATGATATTGCGCTGCCAAACTTTAGCTGTACCTACATCAAAAACTTTTCCAATTGAGCCAGTATCCGTTCCCATCAATCCACTCGAACCAATCGACGAATAAATCTTTTCCCAATCTTGATAGGAAATATGCCCATGAAAACGTAAAACGCCAGCTCCTAATTTGCTGGCGTCTAATTCAAATAATGTCACGATTCCATCAGCATATAGCTTCTGAAAATCACTGTTGAGGCTCATAAGTTACCTCATCATAAATAGGATTGCCGTTGTCATCGAGCATAGGCACATCATCAAAGATCGGCTGACCTTCACTGTCTAAAGCTTGTACCCATTCAAATACAGTTTCACCTTTATCATTAACTATAGGTTGATTAGTTAAAATAGGTGTCCCATTTTTATCTGTTTGAATGTGAGTAACTGGCTTTTGATATTTTTGCCCATCCACAATGACTGGATTTCCAGCATCATCAAATAGATCTTCATACTTTGTGATATATGTTAGTTGTGGTGCATACTTTACTTGTTGAACCATGCGAGGCTGTTTTTCAGTGCGAGGTACTTTGTGAACTACTGGTTTACTCACAGAATGCAGTCGCACATCAATCCAACGTGGTTCACCATTGGCGTTGTTTGGAATATCAATAGGCATATCTAAATTCGCAACAATATCCCCTTCTTCATTGAGCTTTTTCTTGAATGTCTTAATTTCAAGATCACCACTTTCTAAGGTTTTATATTCAACTGCGCAAATACGATTTCCGTTTGCATCAGTTGGTATTTCAATCCACCAGCCTTCTTTTGCAAACCCTTCAGTATTTTTTATTAAGTAATGGCCAATACCCACTTTCTCAAAAAGTGGATTTTGTTTTGAGGCTTCCTCATTTGCCATAATCTTATCTGCAAATAATTGAACAACTGGTGAAGCAGCTTTAATAAAGCCATTAGAATCAATTGTTGTATTGCCTGAATGTCTTAGTAATTTTAAGGCTCCCCAGCTATTTGCATAACGTGTTCGGATATATACCAAATTTGATTCGACTGAACCAAAATATATTTGCCCACCCCCCCCAGAACTACCACCGTTTACTTCAATGTAATTTCCCCACTGATATCCACCATCTACGACATCTGAATTTTGGTAAAAACCATTGCCTTTGACTGTATTTGCTGAGATATTTTGATTAGAACTACCTAAACCAAATGCTCCAACCTCCATTACATTACCAGCACTTGTGCCCACATAGCGACTTGCTGCATGCGTATTGTTAGTAAAGTTTTCATTTATTTTTGTGCCAGTAGAGCGAAATGTGTCACCGCCTGCTCCACTTGGCGCAGTGCCTAAATTAATTATTTGATATGTCATGATTTTCTCGCAATAAAAAACCGCCTTTCGGCGGCTTTTGAATATTTAATTTAAGGGTAAAAGACTTGGGTGAAGGTTGTGGAGATTTGCCAGAGATTAGAGCCAAGATTCATTATTTGATAATCTCCAGCCTTAACACGGACTTGACCATCTTGAGGGGAGTTCCATAAAAAAGAATCAGCACCTTTGTGATCATCTAGAAATTTTTTTATCTCAATGATTACAGACTCTGGAGCCTTTCGATTAAATGGCCAAGATCCTGATTTGTTGTTTATCCCAACAGAGACATTCTGCTCATATCCATCACCAAACTTACTTGTTAAAACTTTAAAAGTAGTATTTCCAGAGTTACCATCCAAACTGGTTTCCCAACCAAAGATTCGATCACTCATATTAACCCTCGCACTAATTTATATAAAACACCACCTTGCATGCTTTCCTTTTTAGCCCATGCATTCATTGCAAGATTAAGACTTTGAGCGACTTGCTTTTGACCTTGTGTATCTACTTTTGCACCAGTATCAGTGAAAACAATACTTTGAGAAATTTGAACATTTCCAGATGTACTTCCACCCTTGCTTTGATTTGAAAGATAATTCGTTAAATCCTTATTTTGACGGGGTGATAAAACTCTTTCACCTTTGTCTAAATAATAACTAGCCTCTTTCGGAACATAACTTTCACCACCGTGAAAAATACCATCTACAGTCTGAGCAGCAATTACACCAACAGATGCATAACCTAAACCACGCGTAAGCATAGACATAAAACCAGTAGGATCGGTTTTAAGCGCTGCTGTTGCACCAACCTCTGTATTGATGATTGCTTGACCCATTGCAATCACTTGCTGCACCAAAAACATAGTCTTATAAGCAGCGCTTGACTCTCCAGCCGATTCTTTGACCATATCCGTCATAGAACCCCAAACAGTTCCAGCCTGAGATAGTAATGAACCATACATATTTAATTGATCTGTATAGAGTTCATTTCTTAAATCAGCTTCATCTTTGGTCGCCTTAGCGATAATCGCATAACGCTGATCTTGAAATGTCTTTTCAGCATTCAAAATTTGCTGTTTTTTCTGATCATCTGTTAAAGCGTCATCATTACCAATTTTTGAGATCAGTTGCGATTGATCATAATATGAAGTGTCAATACTTCGGTCTACACCAGACTTAAAACTAAACTGCTTATATTCCTGCGGTGTCATTGTTGACTGCGCAATCATATCTCTGCTAGTAGCATCAATATCAGCTAAGGATTTGTTGTACTCGGCAAGTTTCTGCCATTGTAACTGCCTATACTCATTTAGCTCTTTGTCATACTGTGCTCTGATCGACTTTTCACGTAACTGTTTTTCTTGATCAGAAAATTCAGTAGATGCCTTAATTTGCAAAATCTGAATATTTTTTTGTGCTTCAAGCTTGTCACTTTCAGACATTTTGTAAGCATTTAAATCATATTCAAGTTCTGCCTTATTTAACGCCTGTGAATTTGTAAATCGTTCATTTTCAGCTTTGATTAAAGCCTCCTGTTCACTACCTGCAAATTTTAGCGTTAAATCAGCAATTCGTTGTTTATGCTCATTAACTAAAACAACATCTCTATTTTGATAGTCCTTTCGAAGTTGTTCGCGGTCTTTTTCTAACTGCTCAAACTCACGAATAGGATCTGATCTTTCCCCATCCAAAGATGGTGAAAATCCACTTAATGAGGCCATTTTACCTTTTACAATACGAACATAATCCTGAGTTTCCTTAAATGGTGGAATACCACCATATTTATCAACATTCCCAGGTCCTGCATTGTATGCAGCAATAGCCTTATCCCAACTACCAAATTGCTTATATAGTGCGCCCAAGTAACGAGTAGCACCTTCAGCACTTGATTGTACGCTTTTAACATCAACACGATATTGACGAGCTGTACCAGGCATAAATTGAAACGAACCTTGAGCGCCTACTGGCGATGTAAGTAAACTTCCATCTTTTCTGTAAGTTCGACCATTTGACTCCTTTGACATGATTGCTGAAAGCAATCCGTCTGGTGCATTGATAGATCTTTCTAAAGCTGAAAAGTTATACTTTTCCGCATAACCTTTTACCAAAGATTCAACTTGATAATCCTTGATTTTGGCTGCTGCTTTAGCCTGTTTCTCCATTTCTTTTGTTTGGGTTTTGACAGATGCCGTTATACTTTCTTGAACTTCCTTAACTTTTTGCTGCAATGCAAATTGTTGATCAGCAATTTTTTTCTGGTCCGAGGATAAAATCTGTGTAAACGGAATTTTATTATCTTCGCGGAATTTAGTCATGAAAGTTGCATAATCTAAAGCATTCTGATTACTTCCACTTGCTTTCACTGTATTCAGAAAATACTGATTTTTCAGATTTTCTTTTGTTGCATTGCTTTGTATTTCCTGAATTTTCTGCAATTCAATAGTTTTCTCCATTTCCAGACGTTTTTTTCGAAGCTCTTCAGTCTCAGCCTTATGAGCCTGAACTACGGAAGGTGTAGAGTTAATCAATGCATCTCGCGCATTTTTAGCATTGTTATATGCTACCTTACTCTGATCATAACCTGCTGAGAGTTGGTTAATTTTTAACTTTTGATCATCAGTCAAAAAGTTAAGTTTTTCAATTGAAGTATTGAACTCATTCGAAGTTATCTTTCCTTGAGCATAAGCATTATAGAGTTTACGCACAGTTGCTATTTTTTCGTCAGAAATCGGAATAGCCTCTACAAATGCACTCAAATCCGAACCAGCCACAACAAATGAAACTCTTAAATCATCAACCTCTTTTTTTAACTCATGCAGAGTTGTTTTTTGTTGGGCAATACTTAATTTTTCATATTTATCACGTAATTCATCTACAGTCTGACCTTGGATACTTAAAGAAGCGCTAGAACTTGAAGCACTATCTTTTAATAATAAATAGGATGCTGCCACACCTGCCACAGTTAGCCCCAATCCTATTGGTCCACCAAGAATACCAACTAAGCCACGCCCAATATTTAAAGAACTAGTTTGAACAGCATTCAAACGAGATTGTGCAACAGTTAATTCGTTTGTTACGACAGTTTCAATTTTCTTTAACTCTGCCATACGTGTTACAGATGCCATACGCCCAGTAGCAGATATTTGAGCTTTTAAACGCTCAACTTCTAAAGCTTTTTCAGCTGCAAGTAGAGTTAAAGTGCTTTGTGCCTTTGCTATGTCAGCCAATGCAGCAGCTTTTTCCATATTAGTAGCCGTGATTTGAACAGCCGTTTGCTCAATAAGTTGCTTTGTTTTAGCATAACCAGCGACTACAGTATTATAAATTGCAGGAATATATGTACCTGCATAAAATGCAGCACCTATCATTAAAACATTTGTGGCTTTATCTAAGTTCCCTGCAAGCGTATTGATTCCATCAGCCAAAACAACTGAAGCTCCAGAGCTTTTTGATGCTTCACCAACAAATTTTACCAATTCATTATTTAATCTTGTAAATGCCTGCCCTACAGTCTTATCCGTCTTGTCATAAAGCGTGTCTACACTTGAACCAGCTTTTAACAATGATTTAACGATAACATCACCAGTTAGCTCCCCTTGAAGCATCATTTGACGAAGCTCACCTCGTGTCTTCCCTAAACCCCGAGCCATAGCATCCAATACACCAGATGCATTATCTTGCATAGAACTAAATTCTTCAGCCTGTAGTTTTCCACTTGCTAAAGCTTGCCCAAACTGAGTCAAAGCATCTTGAGCACCTGAAGCGCTTGAACCACTAATAGCTGTTGCCTTAGTCACAATTTCAGTTAGACGCGCAGTTTCTTTTTGATCAATATGAAGAGTTTTTGAGTTTGTTGAAAACTTAGAATAAATATCTGCAACACCATCCCAAGCTGCACCAGTTTTTTGAGCAATTTCAAATGTAGCTTCAGAAGCTCTATTGAGTTCAATTTGTGAATTCGTGACAAGTTTTAAACGATTGTTTAATGAAATAAATTCATCAGATTTACCAATTACTTCACTAACAGAAATTCCTGCCATAACAGATTTTACTGAAGATGCTAAAAAACCATAACTCTTAGCCATAGCAGAAATCTGACGATCTTGACGTTCTAAGGTTCTCGAAAAATCATCAACTTGAGCTTGAGTACGTTTAACTTCATTTTTAACATTGTCATATCCCTTAGTCATGGTCTTTGCAGAATCTTGCACGGTTCTACCAGCTTTTGCCATACCAGTTTCAAATCTAGCAGTATTTGCCTCAAGCAAAATTTCTACCCGTTTTAATAGATCTTCAGACATAAATATTTTCCTTTAGGCATAAAAAAACCCTGTTATCAGGGTTAATTGAGTTACTACTCTATATAAGTTATTTCTGACTCCCCTTCTGGAGTAAAAATACATTTTGCTTTTGCAGGTAATATTGCACCAAGTGCATTCTTTGCTTCGAACCCAATTAATACAACAACATTTCCAGTGGTCTTGGCTGTAAAACCAGTTGAGTCTAATAACTTAAAATTAACACTAGAAGGATATTTAGCATTGTTTTTTATCATTTTCTGACAAGAGTCAAATGCCATATCCTGACTAACAGCTTTTTTACTCTGTGATTCTATTATCGTACTTTTATCTAAATCATTTTGAGATACATAAAATCGCTCACCATTCAAACAATCTACAAAAAAAACTGCCTCTTTTTTTGGTGTGCTTCTGTTTTCAGATAAAGCAACAACTTCAATTGAATCGCATGTATTATTCTCATTTGCAATTTTATTTGCAGCTTTATGTTCTAAATCTGAAAACTTACTCATCCATTCTACACCCCATTTTTTGTACATTTTAGGAAATTGATCTTCTGTATAATTATTATATGCATATTCACTAATTTTCTTTGGTAATTCATTATTTACACTATTTTTTTCAGAACTTTCTTTTGCATTGCAACCACTCAAAGAAGCCAAAAGTCCAAATAATATTATTCTAAATTTATTAGATATAAACATATCGATTCTAATCCCTTAATTATAAGAGACTAGAATATATACTTGTTTAAAATAATATTGCAAACTAACACAAAGCATCCATTCTAGACTTAATATCATCCATAACTTCATTTGTGCTTCGTTCAGAATCATGCTGCCACATCATAAATTTATCAAAACCAAACTCATGATCTGCATAGTTAACATCAAATAAAGTTTTGGCAATATTTGCTTGAAATGCATTTTCGCGAATCATTCCAATCGGCTCAAGATGATCAAATGCTTGCCAATACAGGTACTCTTCGAAAGTCATCGTTTTTTCTAATTCGCCAACCGTTCGACCTAAACGTAAAGCAAGCTGAAAACGAAATTTTAGGTCGGGTTGGCTTTTTAGTTTTTTAACGGTTCAGGTTCGGTCCCTGCTTCTTTTTCCGCTTGAATTTCCGCAAGTGTTTTAATGCCATTATGTGCATAAATCTTCTTGACCAATTGATCTGCAATAGGTGCTGGTATACCTTTGATTTGATCTGCTGATAAGCCTTTTAATGTAAGTTCACCTGTTTCAGGATCACAGACAGTGGATTGAATCAGAATTGAAGTTGAATCTTTCTCAGCAGAGATCCATGCATCTCGGTCTGCCAATGACATTTTTTTAATGCCAATTGAACCTAAACCATCAACGGTATCTTTTACAAAATCTTTATTTTCAGCCAAAGCTAAAAATGCTGCTGCTACGCCAGTTAAAATTTTATCAGTCATTTTCTATCGTCCAAATAAGAATAAAGCCCGCAAAGCGGGCAATATAATTTGTCATTAAGGTGTGGTGGTTTTGGTTACTTTACCATTTACAGCAATTGTCAATTTAAAACGGTTCTTCTTGTTTGCTGCACGTACTGGAGAGAGTTCAGTAATTGTGCCTTGATATGTATAAGTTGTTTTTGCTTCATCTGGCAATTCAACTTTCCAATCAATCATTTGACCATCTTCAAAATGGGCATCTAACTCTTGTTGTTGAACACTGCCTGAAATCATTAACAATTCATACGCTAAATCATCAGCACTAATTACACCAGCTGCTGCTGTTTCTTTGTGAGTTGACTTCACTGTTGTAATATCATCAACTTCACGCTTTTTGGTCGGTAATGGGCTATCTGTGACTTCAAGCAATTCTGAGAAAGCTTGTGCAGACGGTAATTTGTATGAGATTGTGATCCCCTGGGAATCAATTAAAGCCTTATCAGCCATGTTCTGCTCCTAATTTTGCCAGATTAAAATATCAACTTGATGCTGATATAGTTGTGTTTCATCATCAAACCCACCGTCTTGACCACCCAATAATGAACAAGATGATAATTTCTGTTCGCTGATTGCACGTTTTACGATCCTTGCATCCAATTCACATTGAATTTTGTCTGCATTATGAATATTGATTTGTACACGAAGTTGCTCATAGCCAGTCCATTCTTTGACTGTATTCAATGCCTCTTCTGAAATGCCCTGGTAGGTAATGTAAGTACCTTCAAACTCTTGCCCCATTGCAAGCGGTGCTGGTGCAACTTGACCGTTAAACAATGGCGCAAGGACTGAATAAATAATTTCACTCGCTAACATCATTTATTCCTTCTAGTGCAATCATTCTTTTTTCGAATGCTGCCTTAACATATGTCCCGTATTTATCTTTGAAACGTTCGACAGCAACTTCTTTGTACCTGTCATATGCTGGCCGTACAAAAGGAACAGCAGCAAAAGTAGGAGTGCCCCTTTCAATAAAACGGTAATAGAATGCTTTAGATTTGATATAAATTCCTACTGCAACACCGACATTGACTCGAATACGTTTTCGAGCAATATTTCTCCGAAGTGTGCCTGGTCTTTTTAACTTACGTGTGTTTTGAGGACGTCCAGCTAATCTCGCTTTAGCTGAACCACGGTAATATCTGTAATAGGCTTTTTCAGCTTTTGGTGCATTCCGTTTAATTTCTTCAAATATTGGTTCGGAAGCGTAAAAAAGTGCATTTTGTGTGAGTTGTTTTTGTTTACCAAGCTTTTCAAGACTTTGAAGTTGCTCAGTTAAATCTGACAACCCCTCAATCTTGAAGTCAAATTCCATTTGATAATTTCCCTACTGTACACATTAACGTTTTCTTGCCTTTATTGACTGGTAATGCACCTGAAATTTTATAAATTTCTTTTGTGTCGACATCCTGGATAATATGAATTGCAGATATTTCTGGAAAATCATCTGGACGCATAACCACCCTACAAATTAAAGCTGAACCTTGAACGCTTGACTGGACAAATGAATTGGCACTGATCGGTTGAACTCCACCATAAAATTGACCGATTTTTTTCCATATTTGTTTTTTTTGACCACCAGCATTTTTTTCTTCAGTTTGTTCATAAATATCGAATAGATGGTCTAGATCACCTGATTGCATTTAGACCCCCATTTTTTTATAAGGAAGCATTAAATTCTCACATGCTCGGTTTACATATAAATTTGCTTCAGTTTGTGCAGCTCTATTTTGATACATATCTGTAATAATTAAATAAGCTGCAATTTCAAGATCAGCTGGATAGCTTCCATCGCTTTCAAGGATTTCACTAATCGGTCTGTCTACAAAATTTAGAATATGTTTCAAAGCTGCTTTAATGAGTTTACCGATGTAAACATCATCCCGATCATGTATTACTCGCAACTGATGCTTTACATCTACCAATAAAATATAGTCACTCATGAAAAAAGCCTCTAAGAATTTATAAAAAAAAGCAGTCAATAATGACTGCTTTTCCAATGTAATTAATTAACCGCCAGAACCACCACCTGTACCACCGCCAGTTGATGCAAGAATTTTAGAGAATTTACCTTTAATAAATGCTTCTGGACGTTTAACAGCCAGAGCCAAACGCTCTTCACAACGACCAGTTAACATATTTCGATTAAAGTCATCTTCGTTTTCACTTGCGATCACAAAATTTGTATCTTCGCGATCAAACAATTGAGCACCGTATTTGAATGAACCTGTAAGGAAATTATCTTCAAATTCAGCTATGGTCGTTTCTACTACAGGAAGAGTCCATAATGATCCCAAACTACCACCTGTAGGAGAGCCAACAATGTGACGACCTGTAGTATCTTTCGTTAATTCGATTCCTGCCCAATCAATCGCATGTAGAATATGACCAGTAGCAGGAATTTTAGCTACTAATGCCTGTAACATTGCAAGACGTAAAATGTCGATTCGCGTTGGATTTTCATAATCAAGTAAATTTTGGAAAGAAGTTGCTTGAGGCATAATTCCATGAAGATTTACCCCAACACCATCCCCAAATAAAATTTGATATTCTTCAACCAATTTCAATCCATAGCTCATTTCTATTTCAATATCAGAAATCAATTGAGGCAAATCATCCATTGCCTGTTTTGCAAATTTGAATGTATGAGCAATTGTTGAAACTGGTGTTAATTTCACATCATACTGCATAGCACTTTGAGGCTTTACTGTGTTTTCAGGAACGGGTTTAGCTGCATTTGTAAATCCAGTAATCTGAACCCATGAAATTGCATTTGATTGAGTACGCCCTGGTGCAATTAAGTCACGAATAACTAATTTTGCTTTAGCAGGGCCAATTGTTTCAATCAAACGATCTGGTTGAACTGCTTTACCTAAATCAACAGAAGTTAATGCATCTTGAATTGAAATTTTGTGACGACTACCAACTTGGATGTCTTTACTGAACTTCGTTAATGCTTCACTTTGTGCAATAATTAAACTGCTAATTGTCGCTTTACCATCTTTTGAATTCGATGGAAGTTGAGCAAACTTCTGTTCAGCATCACCCAAACGAGTTTCCAAATCATTCTTTGCAATTTCCAAAGCGTTATATTTGTTCGCCAGTTCATCTACTTCTGTTTTGGTTTTGTTGGCCAACTTTCCAGTTTTTTCAACTTCTGTTAATGCTTCCTGTGCTTTTGCATTAAAGTTCGAAGTTGCATCTTTTAGCTCTTTTTTTACATCAGCTAAAATTTCAGCAGCAGTTTTATTTTGATCAGTCATATTAGACTCCAAAAAAAAATCCGCATAATGCGGATTTTTATAAATTAATAAATTTAGACAGATTCTTTAAAAGAAGTTGCCATTTGTTTAAGTTCAAGTAAATCCGTAGTGGATAACCCTTCAGTAGCGTTTTGCTTACTATTTTGGGTAGCGTTGTGCGTACCCGTTTTTAAATCTTTAATCAGTGTCCGACGGTCAGAACGTGGTAATCCAATTTGAGCTAAAAGCATATCAATTTTCTTCGCTGCTTCATTTGAAGGATTTTGGTCATCTGATTGTTCCAAAAGAGCATCAGAATCTAACAATGAATCAGCGAAACCTTTTTCTACTGAATTTTTACCGTTTATCCAACTCTCAGCATCCATCATCTTCCCAAGCTCAGTATCAGCTAACCCTGTTCGAATATGATAAATATCAGCAATGGTTTCATCGATTTGACCAAGTAAATTAGATGTTTCAATCAAATCATGTCTGTTTCCCCATGCGACAGTCCAAGCATTGTGAATCATAAAAAAACCAGCACGTGCAATCTGAATTTCATCAGCAGCCATAGCTATAAATGATGCTGCGGAAGCTGCTAAACCGATGACACGCACTGTAACCTTTCCTTTGTGAGCACGTAATAGGTTATAAATTGCTAAACCTTCAAATACGTCACCACCTGGTGAGTTAATGTTTACAGTTACATCATTTTCAGCACCTATGGACCGTAAAGCTGCACTTATTCTTTTTGCTGTTACTCCATTATCAGACCAGTAGTCATAGCCAATTGGATCATAAATTCCAATTGTATTTTCAGAGTCATCATCAGCCGCTTTAATTCCTTGATTCCAGCGGTTTAATACATCTGGTGAAAACTTGTTATTCAATTTGCCACGCAAACTAAAGTCTGGCGCGGCAGGCATCTGCTCTTTGCGTGACATCAGATTAAATCCTCTTTTATGTCTATCTTTGACTGACCTGATTTTTCAATAGGCAATATATTTGCTGGAACAAATAAAGTATCACCGCCAGGTTTAGGTTGATCGCCATTTTCCAAACGGACTTCATTTGGTGTTTTCTGACCTGTCTGGATTTTTTTAGCATTTAATTCGGTTCGATCTTTTTCACTTGCTCTCAGTAAAGCATCAAAATCAAATTCAAACTCATACTTTTTCCAATCTTGCCGTGGCATCAAGTTCACTAAAATTGATAGCTCTATTTTTTCAAGGTATGGTCTAAAGTTAAATTTATAGCTCGCTGCGATTAGAGAGTCGATACCACTGCCCCATACAGAGCTTGCTGATTGATCATTGATCAGAACACTAGGAACCCCATAAATTCGAGCTATATCCTCTAATCCATAACGCATAGTAGTGATCAACTCTAATTCAGCAGGTGTCATTTTAAGTTCTTTAAAATCCATTCCATCAGGAAAAACGGGAATCTCATCCCCATCAATCATTTTTTTGACTTCACTTCTTAAAGTATTTCTCTGATCTTCTTTTGGAAATCGTCCTTCTTTAAGAAATAAACCACCAGCTGGAGCTTCTTTACCCATCAAGTCACTTGCTCTATCACTTGCAGCCAAAGCTAAGCCGACTGATTTAGCTGCTGCCTGTAATGGAGAAAGCCCTTTAACACCAGTTCCAAATAATTTGATATGCCAAACATCTTTATCTGACAAGATCAACTTTTCAGTGCCTGATTTTTGCCATTCAAAAGTTAACGTTCCATCATCGTTTAGAACAGGATTCATTGAACCTGAGTTGATCACTTGCATACTGACAAGCCGAGTTTTTGCAACATCGGCATATCCACGGTAGCAATAAGCATTACCATCATTGACCAGGTTAAGCATCAAGGTTTCAAAAAATTCAATTCGTGTCTGTCTAAAATTAGGACGATATGAAAGCAAATCAATTAGAGGATGGTCCTTAACTTGAACACGGGAACCGTCTGCATTTATTTGATACATTGCCAATGGAAGTGTTGAAACTGTTTCTGCAATAAGTCGTGTAGCAGCAAAAACTGCACCCACCGTCATTGCCGTATTAAAAGTGACAGGTCGTGCCGTATTGGGTGACATGACCACATTGTTCTGACTCCCTTTAGAGGGATCAACTGGCGCAAAACCCAAAAAGCCAGCAAGACTTTGCCAAAATTTCATCGTGAAAAACTCATAAAATTATTCATGTAATCGTCAAAAGACTGAGAATCTTCACCAGCAACCAAATCAAAAACACTCTCGTTGTCAAAATGCATTGCCCTTGAAGCTGCAATAATCATCCCAATTGCTAAGTCAATTTTTTTACCTGGTGAAGTCTTACGGGGGAAAATACATTCTTTAGCGTCTGGACGGACAACAACATTCAGTACACACCATTGCAATATAGGATTTCCATCATGATGTAACCGTCCTTCAGCAAGTAATTGCTCAATCCAGCGCATCGGCTCAGACAAATATTGAGTCGTTTGAGGAACCTCAATGACATTAATATCTTGATCCATCAGATTAGAAGTTAGTTGTGCTGCATGATATGGATCATGTCCCAACTCATAAAATGAATTTTCAATATGAAAATTCTCAATATCTTGCTGGATACGATCAAAATCAGTGGATGCACCTGGTGTAACGACTAAATGACCTTGATCACGCCAGACTGGATATTCATCAGGTCGCTTTTCACCATTAATCGCTTCTTTTGTATCAACAACACGCTCATTGATATATGCCGTTGTAAATATATGCCAGTGAATCTTGTCATCCTGTAAACGAGGTCTTAAACGTCCCCATCCAGCCAAGTCAAGACGACTTGCTAAGTCATAACCTCCAAAACAGACTTGACCTTTAAAATTTGACTCTGCTATATCTGACTTGGCAGCATCCCAAATTGATGGAGCAATCCATCCATCAACAGCCCCTACCCATTCATTTAAATGTTTCTGTCGAGTGATACCCTCCTGCTTAGGACTTACTTTGACTTTTTCAAAAACAGAATATAGGTATTTTTCAGTAACTGAAATTCCATAGTTTGGATTTGCCTTTGGCCAGACTTTAGGATCTTGCCAATCATCACCACGATCTAAACAAAACACCATCCCAAAATATTGATCATGAACAGCTTTACCTCGCAAAATATCAACAACGACTTGTCGTTCTTGATAACATTTGGTTGTCGTATCATCTCCAGCCGTAGTAATGGCTAAAATCAAAGGCTCTTCACGCGCAGCTACACCATTTGCCACAATGTCATACATATCAGCAGTTTTATGAGCATGAAGCTCATCAATAATTGCTGCATGAACATTCAAACCGTCTTTTGTTCCGCCCCGATCTTGTGAAAGCGCTTTAAGCGTACTGTTTGTTTCTGTCTGATAAACAGAATAAAGCGAATATTCAATACCGAAGTTCGAACGCATTCTCGGGGAAAATTCCACCATTTTTTTTGCATCTTCAAATACGATCTTTGCTTGATCACGCGAAGTCGCAGCGGTATAAACTTCAGCACCCATTTCACCGTCGATAAACGCCAAATACAAGGCAACGGCAGCCAACCAAGTGGATTTTCCATTTTTCTTTGCGACCTCAATATAGACATATAAAAATCGACGTTTATTTTCAGAATCTACCCAGCCGAAAATATTCAACATGCAGAATATTTGCCATGGTTCAAGGATCAGCTTATGTCGAGTACCATCAGGTTTAACCTTAGCCAATTTCCCTTTAACATGTGGGCAAGCTTCAACAAATTTACATGCATGGGTAACGCGCTCTAAACTCAGCTCATACTCAAAATCAATATCAGGTTTTGATTTGAATTTTATGTTTTGTAGTAGGCTCTGAGTCTCTTCATCGACTTGATCTGATTTAAATCCCGACTTTGCCAAATCTGATAAGAAACGTTTGATTGCAAGTTTTTCTAACTGACCTGCAACGCGCACTCCAGAGCGCACGTCTTGGCAATACTGGAGCGCAATTTTAAAATAATCGCGCATAAATTCTCACTTAACTTGATCTGACAGACATTCCAGAAAACTCATCTTCTTCTGTTGAAGCTGATGCACCAAGTAAATCAAGCTGCTGTTGTTTATTAACTTTGACATTTGAACGTGCAGCTGGAGTCAATCCAAACTCACGTGCAGTTTTTATAATTAATTCTTGCAACTTGTTTCTGATCTGGAGCCAAGCTGATTGGACTTCAAATTTATTCGGTGTAGTCGCAACCCAAGAATTAATATCCTGTAATTTTTCTTGGACCTCTTCATAGGCAGCCATGTTGTCGCAGTGCAATAAAAACACATCACCATCAACTACGCTTAGTAAACCTGCCTGTACTAATTTTGGTCCTAGCGTATCCCAATGTTTACGCGCTTTTTTATTCAACCATGCAGGGCATGGTGGCATTCCTAAATCCACTGCTGCATTTGCAACTTGTGCATCGCCATCACGGTCATCCCGAATGCGACTACCACTGAGCATTTTTTCTTGCAGTGATTTAGAAGGTCGTCCAGCAGACATATAAACCTCCAAAATTTCAAAATGTTTTTTAATATTAGAGGTATACCCCCCTATGGAATTTTGACCACGTAAAAATTTGACGGGGGGGCGGTCTTTTTCAGAGAGCCGTTTTTGACTTTTGACCCCCTATCCCCTATTTTTCTAAAAATCTGTTGATGTCTGAAACAAGAATGCTTGCTTCACTATCTGGAACAAGATAACCCGTTACACCATGTTCATGTTTGACATATGCAAACCACTGACCATAGCTATCTGAACCAGTTTTAGTATTTTTCTTTACACTCACAATATCTGAAGCAAGTACAAATACATTGGAATTAATTTTCACTAACATAATTCAAGCTGCTCCCTTTATAATTATTCTGCAATGAGCATCAACTTCGTCCAGTCTTGCAAGTCTAAGACGTTCATAGATCTCAACTCTATGTTGATGTTCATCGTTCCAAAGAACATGCAATGAACCTGTTTGAACAACTACACCAAGATCATCAAAGCCTTTGATGTCATCGCGATAGACGACTGGATCACCAAGCAAAAATATCTCTCTGTCCATTTTCAAACCTGCTTCTTGAAGTGACTGTAATGGAGACGGTGATTGAACCCATCTGCATCTTCAATCTCGATTAATTTCCCATCTACATTGAGAACGTTAAAACAATCATCAAGCTTACAACTCAGTAGCTCTACTGCATAACCAGTAGAAGCCATAGCAAAATCACCTTCAAAGAATGGATTAACGCGACCATGAAGCTCAACTTCTTTCTTAACTGGCTTCGCTTGATGTGACCAACTACCACGATCTTCTAACTGTGTCTTACGGTCATGGCATGACTTGCATAATGATTGCCAATTGTTCTTATCCCAGAATAATTCTTTGTCGCCCTTATGCGGAATGATATGATCTACAACGGTTGCAACTTCAATATATCCACGCTTCTGATGATCAGCACAAAGCGGATGTTCAGCCAAGTGTTCAAGACGCTCTTTTTCCCATCGTGCATCATAGCCACGCTGGTGTGCTGTACCACGCTCCCGATCTTTCTTACGAATCTTATCTTGATGATTGTCACAGTAACCTTGATTTGATGCATATTTTTTGCAACTCGATACAAGGCATGGACGTTTAGCCCTCTGAGGTGCTTTCTTTCCCATGATGACAAACTCCAGATCAAAAAAAACCACATGAACCTCCGAGGGAAACATGTGGTATGAAAAGAGTCTTTCGACTCTGGGGAAACTTACAGCGCTGAATAATATTTACAGTTACTCATTGTGGTAAAAACTAACTTAAATTTGTTTCAGTGTCAAATACTAATTTTAATTAGTTTTATTGATGTGAAAAAGAATATTTTTAGTAGCTACATCAAATTCTGTATTTAAATCCAAAAGCACCATGTTAATTGCTTGATTTAAATATCTATGAATCACCAAATGATTAACTCCAGCAATAAGTGCTCTATTTCTTGCAGACGGTTTGTAATTCGCTGTTACTGCACAAAACTCAACTAAAGCAACATTGATTACTGTCAACACATGATTAGATGCATAATCTATTATTTTATGCTCATACCTTGAAGTAAGCGCTTTACTAAACCTTGAAATATTTTGTGCATTGTTAGCACCAAGACATTTTAAACGAATTAAATTATCTTGAAGCGGTGAGAGATTCGCATAACTCATTGCAAGAAGAACATCCTGTGCAGTTAAAGCTCCATAAGAACCACCACCAATTGAATCGAAATTCGTGGTTTTCGGATTTAGTAACCTTAAAATTTTTTCCATGGTTGTCCTCTCCTTAAATGCATGTGAATGATGTGAATGATCGTGTGAATGATTTTAAGAAATGGTTCACATATAAATATAAATATAAACAATAATTTAAATTACATGTGAATGATGTGAATGATTTTATATATTTTTCTCGCGTGAGAGTGATTTCATTATTGATTGTTTTATGATCAAAATTTGTAGATACGTTATTTTTCTCCTCACGTGCGCGCGCGAAGAAATGGTTCACATCATTCACATGGGGGCTGAATGCATTGGTAAGAAAGGCTTTGAGCGTGGTAATGATTTGTCTGAATGGTTCACACAACCATTCACATCGTTCACATGATAAGCCGTAATTATTAATATTTTGCTTCAGGAACATCACCAACCCCATCTAAACTATCTTGAAATTTCTCGATTTGCAACCCTAGCCAAAGCTGTTCCTGCTCTTCTTTTGGTTTCTCACCAATGATAATGATTTTATTTTGACCAGAGGACCTTGAACCTTTCCAATGCTTAGCCTTATCACTCGGAACAATGCTATGCTTTTTCCCCTCAATGATGAATCGCTTCATACTGATTTGATGTTCTCCAGTCGTTCTTGACCACTGCCCAAACGCTTTATAAAGCTGTTCTGATTTACATGAAATATAAGGATATTTAGTATCTCCATTAACCCATTCATGGTAAAAAGTATCAAATCCTGCCCGTGAATAATCAATCATCGTTTTTTTGGCACGTGTCATCGGCGGCTTAACATGCTCATGGAAATCAGATAAGTCTAGACCCATTAAATAGGTATAAAACGCTTTCACTCCATTGGTTTTTATCTCCTGCATGACCTTTTCATGCAATTCACCATCTAAGTCTTTGTTTGGATTTAGCACTAAAAATCTTCGATCTTTTTCTTCAATCGGAAGAGGTTGAGTGTTATTGGATAAAAACACTGTATTCAGGTGGTTATTCATCTCCCAACCAGATACAAACTTTTTGCTGACATACAAAGTTTCACCAGTGATTAAGTGTTTAATCATGCCCATGACATTGTGCTTTTTCTTGTTATCTACAATTTCTTCAAAAACACCAAACAGCTTGTTTTCAATCCATTCGTTATACTGGTTATCAAGTTGTGCTTGCCCAACAGTAGTGTGGTACTCACCATAGATTTTTTTCATGATTGTACCGAACATTAAAGATTTACCAGACCCGTGAATATGCCCATGCATCAGTACGCATGTTGCCATTTTTGCGCCAATGTTTTGTAATGGGAATGCAAGCCATTTCAATAAAAATTGTACTGCTATTTCTTCACCATCACATAAGTCATGGATCAATGTGATAATCCCCTGACAATCGTCGAATACTTCAGGGCGTGAAAGCTGCTCATCATATTGATCGCGCATCACATCAATATTTAAGCCACGGTAAATATTGATGTAATTTTCATCATGATCATGTTCTTGTTTTGGATCGAAAATTAAATTTTGTCTAGGTATCATTTTGCGTTCAGGTGATTTAAACCATAAATCAAAAATGTTTGGGTATGCATTTCTAATATATTTGATAAGCCAAGTTTTACGTTCCTTAATATTCCAAGCTTCCTCAGAATTTGCCAATACAACAAAATTTTCAAGCAATTCCTGAATTGTCAAATTATTTGCAACATTCACATTGTATTCAAAATCAGATTTCGCAATAATATTTTTATGCTCTAACCAAAGTTTGTAATGCTTCTGCCCCAATAATGCAGTAAAAGCATTTTTTTTGATTACAATTTTATCTGAATCATCCCAAATATCTGTTTTTGTTTCAATTAAGTAATATCGTTCAACAAATTTTTTGACATCTTCAGGAATTGAACCATTTTCTGACGAAATACCGCCCCCTACCCCCTGATTCACAACCACATCATTTTTCACAACCATACTAGATTGTTGAGAATTAACCTCATTTGACCCATAAAGTTGGCTGGGGCTTTTAATAGGGGGTGCGGGGGAAACAATAGCAAAAGATGATATTGCGGTCATGATCTGCCTTTTCACAACCTCTAACCCTTGAAGCAAATGCAAGTCATTAAAATCAGTAGGGGTAGATATTGCTTGTGGCTGTTCCATATTTTGGTCTTGATCCACTTATACCACCTCTTCAAATTGCGGTAAAACTACAATACCGCCAGTCACAGCCACAGCTTTATTAGCATAATCTTGACCAGTAGAATCCTTAGCACTGTCATCATCCGCACAATATACAATCTGAGCATGAGGGTACATTTCACGTACTTCATGCCCCACTTTTGGTAAATTATTTGCAACGAATGCAAGAAATACAGGTAATCCTGTAGCTAAGTGAATGCTGGCTCCAGTTGCATAGCCTTCAGCAATACATAAAACATTATTATCCAGTTCAACAGTACCGATTAAAAAAAAGCATCCTCCTGTACGTCCACCTTTTTTGTTTCCCGTTGGATCTTCTTTATCAGCTACAAAATACTTACCTCCATCTGGGTAAATTGTTTGCATATTCCACTGAAAACCAGAACAGTCAAAAGCAGGAATTAGAACGTTTCCGTGGTGATCAATTTTGACTCCAGAAAGTGCTGGAACTTTTTTACGTTCTAAATACGGACTTGACTCACCTAAATAAGCATTTCTATATAAGCCCTGTGCTTGCCGCGCCACCTGTTGTTGTTTTTTTAACTCCATTTCCTGGGCAATACGTTCACGAATTTTTCGTTCTTCAGCCCATTTTTTACGCATAGCTGGAGTAATTGTACTTTTTGCATTCAATCCTACAGATGCTGCAACCTCTTCAATGATCTGTGAAAATGCCAGACCAGTGACTTTACCTATCAAGTCAAAACCATCACGGTTCCTACTCTCAGTACAGTTATTACAGAGCCAATCACCATTTTCATATTTATCATCAAAGCGAAATCGATCCTCACCACCACAATTAGGACATGGTCCATGTTCATCAATTTTGGGCACTGTTATATTGAACTGTGAAAATATATCAACCCATTTTCCGCGTGCCGCTTCTTTAACGTCTTGAAGTTCAAATTTAGCCATCAGAATTCACCTGCATCTTGATCTGCTTTCATTCGAGCCAATTTTTTAAGCTCTACAACCGCACCTATCAATTCCATTGCATGTTTTTCTATCGTAGCCATTTCAACATCAATAATTCGATTATCTTTTAAAGCATCACTAACCGTGCTAAAAAGCTCACCAACTCTATTAGAAACTTCACCAATATTCGCTAAAAAACCTGAATCATGAATGTCAATTTCGCCTTTAATCTCATAAACGACAACATTACCATGAGTAGTAGCTAAGCTCTCCAATACACGAATATCTTTTGTATAACTCACTATCGCTTCAATATGTTCTGGTTTGAGATGAAACTGATCATTGTTTACATCAACAGCTTTACTAAAAGTCATAACATTAAATCCGTTAATCTCAGCAATCGCTGATTTAGAACCATGACGATCTTTACAAGCACGATATAGGGCTACATCCAAAGGAAGAACTGCATTTTCAGCAGCAAAATTTGATAAAAATCTTTTCATATCCGATTTGCTCCCAAATTAGACATTTGATTGTTTTGATAAATCATTTAAATTTTGTTTACGCTTTTCTAATCCAATTGGAGTTCTACCTGCCGCCAAATCACGAATCTGATATTCACGCAAAGATGGAATGTTATTTTCATCCCATTGAGCTAAAGCCGCAGTTGTGGTTTTTAATTTTTCAGCTAATTCAGCCAATGAACAATTTAAAAGCGCTGTCGCCTCATCACGAGTCATGAGAATACCTATAAACTAATTAAACTTAGTTTTATTACATATGAGTTAACTAAGTTAGTCAAGAGCTAAGATAAATTAGTTTTTTATCGAGACCAAATTATGAATACTGTCGGATCACGTATAAAGCAACTAAGAAATGCAAGAAAGCTGACTCAAAAAGAGCTTGCTAAAAAAGTAGGTATTTCAGATGCTGCTGTTGTGCATTGGGAAAAGGATGTAAATATACCGAAACTTGAGTATTTGAATATTTTGGCACCACTTTTGAATACGACTATAGATTACATAATGTATGGAAAATCAGATGCCTCTGATACAGTAAATGACTATAGACCAATAACAAGGATGCTACCTGTTTTGACATATATCCAATGCGGCACAATGACTAATGTTCGTTCGATTTCACCCGATGATATTGAAATGTGGTTGCCTTCCCCTCCAGAAGCTGGAAAAAATAGTTTTTATTTAATCTGCCAAGGAATCAGTAATTCGCCTGAATTTAATCATGGTGATTATGTTTGTATTGATCCTGATGTGCCTTTAGATTCAGTACAGAATGGTGAAATGATTGCAGTATGTCAAGATGATGAGGCAACTTTCAAAGCTCTTGTGAGAGAATTTAATAGCTTGCATTTGAAGGCGCTAAATGAAAATTTCCAACCAAATATCATCCCACTAAAAGAGGGCTTTATTTATAAAGGAAAATATGTAGGCAAGTTCACACCATCAAAAAAATATTTCTAAAAACGATTCAGCAACAATAAAACTAAGTTTAATTAGCAAAAAATATTGACACCAATTCTAAGTTTAGTTAGTTTAATAACACAAGCTAACTTTACTTAGTCATATGGTGATTATAATGGTGAAAAAAAATTCCCTCCCTTTCTCTGAATTTGATCAGATCGTTATTGGTCGAATTTTTTCTAAAGATTTTGCTCAACCAGCAGTTAATGACCACTGGTTCTATAAAAATAAGGCTATCGCACAAATCTCTTCAGCTGTGAAAGCTATTCGTAACGCAACCAATCAGCACGATTTCAGTACAGCTATCACCCAGGCAAATGCGTTTCTTGACGCAGCATACGACTATGAATTTATTGACTTAACAGATAAATCAAAATGGCTATATGAAATCGCTCAAGCAACTCGTATCCAAACGATTGGAGAGCATGAATGAACACTAATATAGATCACGATGTATTCGCAAAAAAGTTGCAATCAATTGAACTTGCCAACCAAGTTGAAGAGTTTTTGAAGAGCCAAAACCTTGATGAGCCAGTTCAAATTCCTTTCGGTCATTCTGAGTATTTGAATACATGTAAGAAAAATGGTGTTGATCCTTACACCTTGTCTTTACGTTCAATTATGACTCATTCAGTAGAGCAAACCCATGCAGAAAAAAAGAATAATTCTGCAAAGCAAAAATTCGAAATAAACAATTTAACTTACACGCCTGACAATAGCTCAAATCGTCGGGAGTTTAATCGCAAGGCACGCGAGTTAGCCTGGATAAGTGGTCAAAAAAAGTTTGTTGGTAAATGTCAAAAACATGGTGAGCAATATTTCAATATTCGCAAACAAGGCAAAGACCAACTCTGTAGCATTTGCCAACGTGAATTTACTCGAATTCAAAATCAAAAACGAAAAGAAATGGTGGTGACTGCATGATCAATCCAAAGTTTGATTTAATAAAAAAACTTGGTCTTAAAAAAGCACGAGATATGCTGAACGGTTATATCCCTGCTTATGAAGATATGGTTGAACTCAGAAAACAGTATGATGCCTGGCATACTCAAACTGTGAATTATGCACATGTTAGTCCAAGTACTGTAGTTATCAATAAAGGGGGGTCAGAATGACAATTAAAGCTCAAACCTTGAACACATACCAAATGTTATTCATACGCTACATGTCTCCTATCATTTCGCTTGAAACTGTTGTGAAGGACTATATGAATAACATGTCAGTTGAGCATGCGAAACGCTTTGCAAGTAAACAACAGTTACCTTTTCCTGTAATTAGACTTGGGGAAAAAGCTAAATCAGCTTGGATGGTAAATATTGCCGATTTAGCTGTTTATATTGATAAACAAACTGCAATAGCTCAACAAGACCACAATGCAATGAATGCTTAATATTAAATAAAAGCCTCTATTTTGAGGCTTCATCATTTTTAGCTTTATCATTATCTAATATTAATTTTGCTAAATCAGTACTTACCTTTGTTTGTTGTACTAATGCACTAAGAACATCAACATCAGAAGATGTAGCTTTTTCTAGATCATAAAGAGTTTTACCAAAATACTTATCTGCTAACTTAATCTTTAGTTCTTTAATATCATTTTGATCCCACCCATTCGTATAGCTAGTTAATGCAATCAACTCTGCTTCGGTTTGCTTTGCTTGATTAGCAATTCTTCTATGTTTTTCACCTTCTCTTGATAAATAAAAGGCAAAACCAAAAAAAACAATTAAAAATGGAATTTTTGCATAAGTTTTTTTAAGGTCAGTTAAGTTTTGAACTACTATATTATTCGAATCAAATAAAAATAAAGCTACCAAACAAACAAGAGCGATAAACGATAGAATTCCATAAATAAACAATGAAAAAAATCTAAAAATCTCAGCTGAGAATAATTCTTTATTATACAAATCACTATATACCTTAATAGAATCAGTATTTCGAACAGACTCTAAATAGCTAAATATAATATCATTATCTTCTTTTATGCTTTCAAGATATTTTTTTGATTTATTTGAATCTCCTTGAATTTCTGTTAGTAATTTTTTAAAACCATTGAAAGATTTTGTATGATCTGCAATAACTTCATCTTCTGATTTTTTAAATTCATCAAGAAGTTTTAGCTTTTCAGCCCACAATCTTTTTAAATGAGCTTCCTCTCTAACAGTCTCATATTCAGTATAAATTTTAAAATAATCTTTTTTAAATACAAAATTAAAAAGCTCAGCTGAATAATTTCTATTAATATAAGAATTAATAGTTTCTAAAATTCTTACATATTCTAAATTTAAAGTGGCATGATCTTTAATCAGAGCTTCTGACTTTTCAATAAAATCTTTAAGTAATTCTTCAGGTATAAATAACCATTTATTGTTATTTAGATGATTTTCCAAACTTAAAAAAATGTTTTTTATCTGCTTTATCCTAAAAACGCCTCCATCTATTTGAATATCTATAACACCTACATTATCCTTAATAAATAAAAATAAATTCTCAGCATTATGGACACTAGGTATTTTCGAAAATATTTTATTTTTTATGTTATTAATTAAATCTTCAGCTATTAGATAAAAAAATTCCAAAATATTTTTTTTAAAAATTTCAGACGATTTTATATCACTAATACTCTTAATTAATTCATCATAATAATATTTCAACAAATCATTAAAATTAGTTAATTTATTTTCTAATAAATTAATATCAACATTCAATAAATTAGATTCAAAATCAACTCTTATTAATGTAATTAATTTAGAAAAAACCTGCTGAACATCATTCGATTCTTCCTGCCAGACTACTCCAAACTTATGCCCTTTCAAAGAATAGACTTCTTCAATCTGATCCTCAATTTTTTTTAGTAGGAATCCAATTTCATTTTTTACAGCACTATCCACTATACCCTCCAAATTAAACAATTTCTAAGTCAAGTTATTGATTTTTTTATCATAAATCTGGCAAATATTTGAATTTCTTGAAATATTTATTGCTTCATCATAATTCAAAACAGTCGTTCTAATAATATCTAAATTCACATAACGCTTTAAACTATTCCAATCATCATGCAAAGTATACTGTTGAATTTGTGGTATTGTTAGTCCTTGTTCTGCTAACCGAGTAGCTGCTTCATGCCTAAAATCATGAAAATGTAAATCTTCAATTTCCAGCAAGTCTCTTATTCTTCTCCAATTTTTGTCAATGGCATGAGTTGTAAATGGTACAAGAAACTGTGAATCACCTCCACGGCAGAGCATTTTCTTCCTTATTCTAGTATCAAGCAATATTTCTATTATTTTATCAGCCTGATTAGAAACAACGAACCATTTATCATTTCCTTTAGAACCATTAGGATGCTTAATTCCCTCGATAAACCATTTCTTATTTTCTCGATCATAATTAGAAATTTTTAATCGGACCAATTCATTTAATCTACGGCCAGTATAGATGCACAACCAAATCAACAAATACATTGGTGCGCCTACATATCTACTTCCAAAATTAAACTCATAATAACTCAAAGTTGTCACCTGCTGTAATTCTTCACTTGAGATTAAGCGAGCACGTTCTTCTGAATCTCCTACAATACGAGCCTTTCGTAAGCCCTTAATCGCTTTTTCAAACTCAACTAAATTGATCTCCAGTCCCCATACAAGTTCGGCATAATCAAGGACGGATTTAATACATTGAAGATCAAAATTTATGGTTGCTGGTTTAACTGGTTTTAGTTGATAGTTTTGGTTTTCATAACCTGCAGCTCGTCTACGTGCATGCTCACCATAATCTGAGCGCTTTAGCTCAGTAACACATATTTCAGCTATATCAAAAAACTGTATTTGATTTAATGTAAAAGCCTTTGATCTTCCAAAATCTTTAACTTCTTCAAGATATTTTTTAATTGCTGTACCGAGAGTCATTGAGGGTGAAACATTTAGAAAAGTTGACAATAGCTCAGGATTCTTTTCTAATTTGTCCTCTTGTTTTTTCAACCAAGCTTTTGCTAGTGCTTTCGTGCTGAATGTTTCACAATCAAAATATTCAGCATCTTTCCTACGAATCTGTATTATTGCTTTATATCGTGTGCCTTTTGTTTTCGAATTTAAAGTAACAATTCGCCCCATATTGCAACCATTTTTTAAATGAGATTATTTAGTTGTAATATAGTTGCAATTAAATACAAAATATACAGAAAAGATGCAGAAACCACATAAAAGTTACAATCCAAAATAGGTATTTAAATGAATGATTTAAAACAAAACGTAGATATATCAACGCTTCCGCGTATATCCGTTGCACCTATGATGGATTGGACAACTCGTGACTATCGTTTTTTTGCACGTTTGTTTAATCCAAACATTATTCTGTATACAGAAATGGTCACCACAGGTGCCATTATCTATGGTGGGGCAAATCGTCATTTGGACTATAACCATGAAGAACATCCAATTGTTCTACAGCTCGGTGGCTCAAACCCAAAAGAACTCGCCACCTGTAGTAAAATGGCGCAAGACTGGGGCTATGATGAAATCAATTTAAATGTGGGCTGTCCAAGCGACCGCGTGCAAAATAACAAAATTGGCGCCTGCCTGATGGCTGAACCAGATTTAGTCGCAGAGTGTATCGCTGAAATGCGTAATGCAGTTGATATACCCGTCACGGTAAAACATCGAATCGGGATTGATGACATGCAATCTTATGAAGAAATGCTAAATTTTGTCGATACTGTAGCAAAAACTGGATGCAATAACTTTATTGTGCATGCACGTATTGCATTACTGCAAGGCTTATCTCCAAAAGAAAATCGAGACATTCCCCCACTCCGTTACGAAGATGTATATCGCTTAAAACAAGATCGTCCTGAGTTGCTGATCGAAATCAATGGTGGGGTTAAAACCTTTGCTGAAACTCAAGAACATTTAAAACATGTCGATGGGGTCATGATTGGTCGTGAAGCTTATCATAATCCATATCTATTAGCAGAGTTGGGGCAGCTTTGGAATTTAGATTTGCCTGATCGCTTTGAAATTATGGATCAAATGTTGCCTTACATTGCCAAACGGATGCAAGAAGGTGCACCGTTGTCAATTATTACCCGTCACATTCTCGGGTTATTTCAAAACCTGCCAGGTGCTCGTAAATGGCGTCAAGCTCTAAGTGGTGGCAATGCCAAAACATTTGCTGATGTTGAACATGCTATTGTCAATATTAAAGAAGCAATGAAACGAACTGAAGACTATATTCGAGAGCAATCCGTATAATTCAACTAATCACAATCATCAAAAATTAAGTCTATATTAAACGATGTGCTGTTCAAGTACATCGTTTATCAATGCTCACTGTTGAAAGCATTTGACTAATTCTTTGGCGCATTTCACCACTGCATCATCAGCATGACTGTTCCATGCCATAAAAACATCAGAGGAAGCCTGTTCAATATCCAAAGCAATCAACCTGACTTGCTCAGGCACTATATTTTTGAATTCAGCAGGAACGATACAAATCCCTATATTTGCAGCAACCAATTGCAATTGCGAAACCTTTCGAGATTGAACTCGGGCTTTTTTAGGTGCAAAACCAGCACTTAAACAAATATTAGACACCAAATAACTCAGCCCACCACGTTCTGCATGATGTGTTGACACAAAGTCTTCATCTTCTAATTGTTGAATTTTGACCGTAGTTGCTTTTGCTAAATGATGATCTTGATGAACAGCAACATATAGAGGTTCATCATATAATTGAACAGCGCTTAATCCATCCATACTATTTAGAATCGGTGGGCGAAAAAACCCAATATCAATATTGCCTTTCAATAATTCAAGGACCTGATCCTCAGAAGATAAATTATTGATTTCAAAATTAATACTTTGTTGTTTAGCGACTTGATCAAATAACTGAACTTTTTCTAAACTCATGCTGATGGTGCTTGAGTGTGCGACTTTAATTAAACGGTGTAGACCACTTGAGATTTCTCTTGCATTTTCAATAATATGATTGAGGTTTAACAAATTGTTTTTCACTTGCAAATAGAAAAACTGCCCAGCTTTGGTCAATTTTATTTTTTTGTCACTGCGATCAAAAATTTCAAATCCAATTTCCTCTTCTAATAGTTTGATCTGCCGACTTAATGCTGACTGAGCGATAAATAATTTTTCTGCTGCCGCAATAAACCCGCCTTCTTCAACGATTCTAATCAAATAATTAAATTGCTTGAGTGTTGCCATATTCATCTCAAAATTAGATCAATCATGCTTTTTTCTATATTAGATTAGATTTTAAAACATCACTAGACTGAATTTAAGTAAAGTATCTAGGCAGAAAAACGATGAGTATTTCTAAGCAAATCCTGATTTTTATCAGTATCGTTGGCATTTTTCTTTTATTGAGTTGCTTTGATCGTTTTATCTCTGCACAAACAGGGCAAGCAGTCGAACCATCAGCGTTTATTTATTTACAAGACTAAACTGACCATCGTTATTAAAGTAGCAACTCAAGTGCTTATCGTTTGTGAATACTGATAAATCCTTATTCAAATTCAACCATCGATGAGTAG
Organism: Acinetobacter sp. Ag2; assembly: GCF_001005515.1. Classification (NCBI taxonomy): domain Bacteria; kingdom Pseudomonadati; phylum Pseudomonadota; class Gammaproteobacteria; order Moraxellales; family Moraxellaceae; genus Acinetobacter; species Acinetobacter sp. Ag2. Next base: position 61,693 of record NZ_LBNA01000058.1, on the reverse strand, counting down.
ACCATCCATCAAAACAGACATGATTTGATTTACAAACAACTTTGATATGTATTCATATCAATATGTACTGGGCATGTTATCCTATAAACGTGTACAGGATTTCACTAAAGAATACTTTTCTATATCAGTCAAACATTCTGTTTTATTATTTTTTAGATCATATTGATAGGCAATATACTTGCCAGCAAGGTCTTCACTCACAAAATGATTATTTTTAAAATAGGCTTTAATCATACATGTGTGTAAATCATTCATTGCATACACTTTTATATGCTCAACATATTGTGTTTGCTGCACAATATTTAGATTCCAATTGAGTAGTTGATTCATTCTCTTCAATTCATCTTGCTTGATCACATGTTGTATATTGTTAAAATTACATGTTTTTACCACAGCATTCGGCTGCTGCTTGACTGACCAAATCAGCACTAGCCTTATATCATCCATTGCTTTACGCGCTTCATTCAACTGGCTGGCTGCTTGAAAGTGGAGAACAGTTGCATAACAACCGTACCCTATACCCACGATCACCAAGATGAACAGTATGATCTGACCAAGATTAAATTGTAAATGATTTACCCATCTAAACATGGTTATTCAACATCCATATTTTATAGATTAACCCCGAAACCGCTGTCATCAGTATTTCAGCGCATCAATATTTAATTTATCGACCAAATTTATTCAGACTACGCCAATACTTATCTTTAAAAATACTCACATCGATGTCGAAGTCTTTGTGATACTTTTCAATAATTTGATCAATCACTTTGGACGGTTTTCTAAAATCCTTACAAGCGAAATACATGCTTCTTAAATGATCGCCTGTTTCACGACCAATATTTAAATAACCATCGACATCTTTTAGCTCAGCCAATAGTGCTTGTTCTATATTTTCAAGTTGCTCATAGACTTGGGCTGGTGGCATACCATTCGAATTTTGACCATCATAAGGTACCTCTACGATCATCATCCACGGATGAGAAGCTTTTTGATCCCAATCCAGCAAAGTACTGTTTAGAACTGCAATGAGTGGCAAACCCTCATTCGTTTCTCCTTGCAGGCTAATATATTCATCCTCATCTGTATTGGAACGTGTGACTTTATCTAAACGCGAGATTTCACTGTTTTTTAAAATTAAAATATTTTTTAAATTGCCGATAGGCATCAATTCTTTTTCAGCATCTTGTTTCGACTGGACAGACACCTGATCCAGTTTGGTGATTGCATCGTATTCACCCAAATAATTATCTAAGAAAATATAAACTGCTTGTAAAAATTCACCTTTTTGCGCTTCATTATATTGATCATGCACAACGACTAAATCAATTTCATCTGGATATTCTGCAAGATCTCTTAAATAAAAAGATAAGGTGTCTTGACTAAATTCATGTCCATGCATCGCAATACTGGTTTGATGAATGTCACTTGCGGGTTTCAATGCGGTAAATTTCCAGCCCGCAATTTCTGGTGCAGTAGCCACCAGTTCCTCAACAAATATAATATTAGCAATCACTCCATCTGGCGTCAGTATCAACTCAGCAGTTTCTGGATCAGACATTCCGGTAAGAAAAAAAATCCCAGCATGTACTTTGGCTAATTCAGGCGATAATCGATCAAAAAAATCTTGTTCAATCGTGTCTCGATTCATCTCATCGACAATTCGATGAAAATGCTGTTGATGTTGCTGAAACCATTGCCAAAATTCAACATAACGGTTTTGATTATTTTGTATCGCTTGTTGTTTATTGCCAAATAGTTTCTTAAAAATGCTCATTTTGATTATTCTCTATTATTGCTTATGAATCAGGTTAATTTAACTCAATTCATCTCGTTTTTAAATGTGCTCAAGCAATAATGAAGCAAAATTAACAATTAACCTGAGTTCGATGCAATCAAATCTTCAAACAATTGAAAAATCATAAATATCTGCGGAGTCTTGCTGAGTTTTCATGCAATTTTAGGATGAGGAGCGGAGCTCCGCAAGCGCAACTATCAAGAGCATTTCATTTCTCTTGATCAATAAAATGAAAGCAATCAATAGATTGTTTGATGATCTAAAGCTTGCACTGCCACGCTTTACTTCTAAAGTTTAAATTCTTTTGCGTAGGCAATGCCTCACTTTTCAGAGATGAAAAGTGACAAAAATCTTTCGTTGGGTGAGAGGTACGTCCTGAACCTCCACCCAACGGCGACATCCATGTCGCCTCTCGATAGCAAGACCATCGATGATTCAAAAGGGCGAAATAAATGAATCATCGAAATCACTTGTATGAATAATCAGCCAGTTTAACGATATAATCTTTCATCAAGAATTTTTATCAAACTCACGTAATTACTTTATTGGTCGAATACGATCCAATTTTTTTAATACTTCTGCAACAGCAACCATCGCAAAACTAGAAGTTACCACTACAGCCGAGCCATAACCACCACAGCGCAAACCTGCACTTGCACATACATCTGCACTGGAAAATGGATTATCTATCGAATAAACACATGTAATACCGAACTTTTCTTTTGGCTTTTTACAAATACCTTTGGCACGTAACTGACTACGTAATTTTGCAAGCATAGGATCTTGTTCTGTTTTAGATAAGTCAGCAACACGGATTTTTAAAGGGTCTAACTTACCACCTGCCCCACCTGAAACAATCAGGGGAATTTTATTAAAACGACAATGCAACATCAGCGCAAATTTTGCTTTTACATCATCGATGCAGTCTAAAATAATATCAGGAGTCTTTTCTAAAATTTCTTTGACATTTTCAGGGCTGAGATAATCATCTATCAAATTGATCTTGATTCGTGGATTGATCGAACGGCAACGTTCAGCCATGACTTCAATCTTTTCCATCCCTAAAGTTGAACTCATCGCGGGCAATTGGCGGTTGATATTTGAAGCAGCGACTGAATCCATATCGACCAGTGTTAGCTCTCCAACACCCGTTCTGGCTAAGGCTTCCACAGCCCATGAACCAACCCCACCTATGCCAATCACCATCACATGACTTTTTTCATAATGACTAAACGCATCGTCTCCATAAATCTTGGCAACACCAGCAAAACGGCGTTCATATTCATCATCAGTAGAATGGTCAGTCATGTTCAGCATCAACTCAAAAATACCGCATTATTTTACTCATTTCTCGACAATGTGTCTTGCCTAGATGCAATAAAAAAAGCCCTGTACCGTATACAGGGCTTGGAGAACTGAAAAATTATGTGGAAACGTTCAACTAGGAAGCAATTAAGTTTCGTAACACATAATGCAAGATACCACCTGCTTTAAAGTATTCCACTTCATTCAAGGTATCAATACGGCATAACACTTTGAAACGATCTTTTGAACCATCTGCACGTTTAACTTCCACATCTAAGGTTTGATGCGGTTGTATATCATCCGATAAGCCATAAATCGACAGTTGCTCATGACCTGTTAAATTTAACGACTGACGGGTTTGCCCATCCACAAACTGTAAAGGAAGTACCCCCATACCGACTAAATTTGAACGATGAATCCGTTCAAAACTCTCGGTAATTACCGCTTTCACTCCCAAAAGGTTGGTCCCTTTGGCTGCCCAGTCTCGTGAAGAACCTGTACCATATTCCTTACCTGCAATGATCACCAAAGGTGTCGAATCCTGTTGGTATTTCATTGCAGCATCATAGATCGCCAATTTTTCACCTGTTGGGATATACAGTGTGTTGCCGCCTTCCTCACCATTCAACATTTCATTTTTAATACGAATATTGGCGAATGTTCCCCGCATCATAACTTCATGATTACCACGACGTGAGCCATATGAATTGAAGTCTTTTTGATCCACACCTTGCGCTTCTAGGTAACGCCCCGCTGGGCTGTCTTTCTTGATATTCCCCGCAGGAGAAATATGGTCTGTAGTGACTGAGTCACCAAGAACGGCCAAGATATTCGCATTGAGAATATCTTGAATTGGTTTCGCGGGTTGATCAATGCCTTCAAAGAATGGAGGATGACGAATATAGGTCGATTGTTCATCCCATTCATAGGTTTCAGAGTCAGGAATCTGAATTGCTTGCCATTTTTCATCACCATCAAAAACTGCCGCATATTCTTTATGGAACATCTGCGTATTCACTTTTTGCAGCACCTCATCAATCTCGATTTGACTCGGCCAAATATCTTTGAGATATACTGGTTGACCTTGTTGATCGTGCCCTAATGCTGTGCTGGTAATATCACTGCGTATCGTGCCCAATAGCCCAAACGCTACAACCAATGGTGGAGAAGCCAACCAGTTGGTTTTCACCAATGGATGCACACGTCCTTCAAAGTTTCGGTTGCCTGAAAGCACGGATGCCACATTGAGGTCATAACACTGAATTGCATCTTCGATCGGCTGAGGCAATGGTCCTGAGTTACCAATACAGGTGGTACAACCATAACCCACAAGGTTATAGCCCAACTGGTCTAAATATGACAGCAATCCTGCCGCCTCTAAATAATCCGTCACGACTTTAGAGCCTGGTGCTAAAGAACTTTTAACCCACGGCTTACGTTGCAAGCCTTTCTCTATAGCCTTTTTGGCTAATAAGCCTGCTGCTAACATTACACTTGGGTTAGATGTATTGGTACATGACGTAATTGCAGAAATCACCACATCACCATCGGTCAATGGATAACGTTTACCATCAATGACACAATGCGGCTCTTCATTTTGTAATGCAGATTGTTTTGAATCAATGGCTGTGCCAGCACCACCCTCATTCACCAAGCGTTCTTTCTCAATTTTGGCAGGTTTAAGGTCTAATTCCATCAATGCACTAAAGGTTTTTGGAATATCAGGTAATACGACACGATCCTGCGGACGTTTTGGTCCTGCAACACTGGCTTCAACTGTATTCATGTCCAATGCCAAAGTATCGGTAAATACAGGTTCATCTCCAGTATTACGCCACAATCCTTGTTCTTTACAGTAAGCTTCTACCAGTGCAATCCGATCATCTTGTCGGCCTGTTAATCTTAAATAGCCAAGTGTGATTTCATCAATGGGGAAAAAGCCACAAGTTGCTCCATATTCAGGTGCCATATTGGCAATGGTTGCTCGATCAGCAAGCGGTAGATCTGCAAGACCGTCACCGTAAAATTCGACAAATTTACCAACCACGCCTTTTTTGCGTAGCATTTGAGTAATGGTTAATACCAAATCGGTTGCTGTGATTCCCTCTCTTAACTTGCCTGTTAATTTAAAACCAATCACTTCAGGAATCAGCATTGAAATCGGTTGCCCCAACATTGCTGCTTCAGCTTCGATGCCTCCAACACCCCAGCCCAATACCCCCAAACCATTGATCATGGTGGTATGTGAGTCAGTCCCGACCAAAGTGTCTGGAAAAGCATAGCTTTCACTATCACTGTCACCTAACCAAACAGCCTGCGCCAAATACTCTAGATTAACTTGATGGCAGATCCCGGTACCCGGTGGAACAACACTAAAATTATCAAAGGATGACTGCCCCCAACGTAAAAATTGATAACGCTCACCATTACGTTGCATTTCAATTTCAACATTCTCATCAAAGGCTTGGTCTGTTCCAAAATGATCCACCATTACCGAATGGTCAATCACCAAATCTACAGGAGATAAAGGATTAATTATATTTGGATCTTTATGCGCCGCCTGAACAGCAGCACGCATTGCAGCTAAATCGACAACAGCAGGAACACCAGTGAAATCCTGCATTAATACCCGTGCTGGTCGATACTGAATTTCTTGATCTGATGTTTTCGCTTTCTGCCAATCTACAATTGCCTGAATATCACTTCGCTTTACGGTGAGATCATCTTCAAATCTCAGTAAATTTTCCAACAGTACTTTGAGTGATTTCGGTAGTTTTGAAAGATCACCTAATTCAAATTGGGCTTGTTTCAAACTAAAAATTTTATATGTTGAATTCCCGACATTTAAGTTCTGTAGCGAATTCAAACTATTTATACGACCATACTTTGCCATTGAGTGAACCTCCAGCTTGGCGTTAATTTCTTATTGAGCTACTTGGAGTACTTCTTTCAATCTAAGACAAATATTTATTTTAGGTGTTGTGAATTGGTTATTTTTATTCAATTTATGCGATCAAATGCAACAACGATTGACCAGTGATCTCTCCCCATCTACTCAAGATATTTTGAGTGGATATAGACCGAGCCTTGGCAAATTTAACTTATGATCAAACCTTTTCCATCCTCAAGCATGTCAAAGTGTTGTTCCACAAAATATCTGCCAATGGTCCAGGCTCTATCGCTAAAGACTCAGCTAAGCCTGCCAAAACATAGGGTAAATTGACGGGTGTATTGCGGGTTCGATGCTCTGTAGATGTCTGACAACACAAAGGCGTCATATCTGGACAGTCTGTTTCTAAAACAAGGTGCTCAGCTCCTACTGCCTGTACCACAGCATGGAGCTTTTTGGCATTTGGCTGAGTAATTTGCCCTGTAACCCCAATTTTAAATCCTAATTTGATCAATGCCTTGGCCTCTTCTACGCCGCCACTGAAAGCATGAGCAATTCCGCCATTTTGAAACTGGTGTTGCTTCAACATCGTAAGTACATCCGCATGTGATTTACGAATATGTAAAAGAATCGGCAAATCAAATTGTTGGGCCAGTTCAATCTGTGCTGAAAAGAATGCTTTTTGCTTGTCCAAAATTTCAGGCTGTTTATGTTGTTTGAGAAAGGTATCTAAACCAATCTCTCCAACAGCAATACACTGTTCTGTTTGAAGAATCTGTTCGAGTGCATTGAGATGAGTTAAATCATGTTGCTCAATATAAAAAGGATGCAACCCGGGCGCTAGATGGCTACGGGGTGCATTCTTTAACTGGTTTAGCGCATGTTGAGTTTGGATCAAATCTTGAAAACGAGACTGTAAAAAACCAATTAAAACCAGATGTTCAACCCCAGCCAGTTTTGCTTGGTACGCCAACGCCTCTCGATCCTGATCAAAATCAGGAACATCGAAATGGGTATGGGTATCAAACAGTCTCAAAGACATTATGATTTCGTTTTGTTGTCTGCCACTGGCGCAGAACTATTCGGTTGATCGACTTGCATTTCTGCAGGAAAATATTGCGGTTTTAATATACCTTTTAATTGATCATAAGGAATGGTTAAGCGTGGCAAGCCCACCACATATGGTCCAATATCATATTCACCATATTGCAAAATTAGACCTTGTTTACCTAAATAGAAATTATCAGATAATTGAAATTTCCACGCTTGTTCATACTCATTCACATTATCAGCAAGTTTTGAATCGATAACCCAAACTTTAAAAGCATCATGAGCGAGATTTTCAAATTTTGCTTTTTGATTTGCTTCTATGATTTGATTCAAGTTGACTTGCTTTTTACTGACCAAATCAAAATTAAAATAAGTTTGTGCAGATGATCCATGCGCACCACCTAAGTAGCTACTGCTATTTAATACAACAGTGGCTAAAGGCTTGTCAGAATTTAATATTTTAGGGCTTAAACTAATTGTGATCTGACCACTTGCACCTAATGTCTTAAGTTCTTTATCCAATGCCAAGAATGAATTTGTATAAGGTTGAACACGATCCTGTAATTGTTGCGTTGGAGTCTTGTCTGTGTTGACTTCACTGGCTGAAGCTTGTGAACTGGCTTGCTGTTGATCCGCAACTTTTTTACTCAACTGTGCAATATCCAACATTTTATCGAGATTATCCAAAATCGCTTGATCAATCACTTTATCTACAAAGGGCTGGTTACTTTGCAATCGTTCAATTGAAAATTCAGGGCATGTATTTCCATCACACTCAGGTAAGTTTAATTTTAATTTGGCTCGATCGCCTTGCAATAACAGTGACGTATCTGGAACTTGAGACGCAGCAGTTTGATCGACAGCTGACTCTACTTTTTTAGAGTCTGGTTTTTGACACGCTGTTAATCCCAAGGTGATTAACAAAATTGAAAGTGCTAAGGTATTTTTTTGATTCAACATTTCACAAACCTATCCAACGATCCAAGCCAAGATTTTTCTATCTCTATAGAAGATAGCCTATTCTTCTCTGTCTCAATCCTCAATCAAAATTTGTATCAAAATTGAAGCGTTATTATCATGATCAGCCTGCTGATTGAATGTTCAAAACTCATCATCAATACAGCATACAATCTCGATGTATCGTTCCTCTTAAAGAATATTCAATCTCAACAAATAGTCTGTAGAATCCTATTGTTGATGATCAGCACTGACTGCATCGATATTAAAACATGCGTTGAAATACTTCAGCTTTTAGTATTTTTTGGGTTTGTTCTTTGCTTAAATAAATATCTAACTGAGTGCCATCTTCTACAATCTCATTGGCGCGATAATGTAAGCCCACGCCTTCTCCATCAAAGAACCAATCTGCCTGCCCCCAATACAGCTTTTTCGGCGCATGTTTTTTCACATCTGTATTTTGCTTTTCTAACCATGCTGCATATTTTTCTTGCACCCAACGATTCAGTTGATTTTGTTGATCTGCTTGAATGACATCCAAAATACTTAAACTTTTTTTCAACTTACGGTCTGCAACGAAAAAGTATTGACGTTCTTGAATACTAACATCCGCTTGTAGTGAATTGACTGCAACTTGCAGTAAAACATATTGATTACGTTGTGAAGCCATTCGGGTCTGCATGTGTAATTCAAACGCTTTGTTTTTCGGAAACTCTTCTTGCCATGCATCTGATTTTTTGACAAAAGCATTGATCGCTTGCTGTAAAGTCATGTTCTGCTTTAAATCAATTTGCGCTTGAATCACAGTCGCCTGATTATTGCTAATCCATTGGTTTAACCAAGCATCTTGAGTTTTAATCGTTTGAATGTCGATTTCGATGCAATTCTTTTTCTCACAAAACGGCAAAGCATAATCTGCTTTGGTTTCTTGAATATTTAGATAAGGTAAAACTTCAGCGGCTTCTTGTTTAGGTTGTAATACTGAACCGTCTTTATCTTGATCTTTTTTTGAATCACATGCCATCAAAATCAAGGTACTTAAACAAAACATCGTGATTATTTTTTTTGAATATTGCACCACATAAATCCCTTTGGACAAAAAGCATTGTATTTTGATACAAAAACAGCTTCACTAGGAAGCTGTTTTTACATTTTGCAATAAGTTAGCTGAACTTAATGTTCGCGCGTTGCACGGAACTGAATGTCAGGATAACGCTCTTGCATCAGCTGTAGATTCACACGACTAGGTGCAAGATAAGTTAAGTGACCACCGCCATCAACTGAAAGCTGGTCATGTGCTTTTTTCTTAAATTCATTGAATTTCTTTTCATCATCACATGAAACCCAACGCACGGTATTGATATTCACAGGTTCATAAATACAATCCACTTTGTATTCTTCTTTCAATCGATATGCAACCACATCAAACTGAAGCACTCCCACAGCACCTACAATCAAATCATTATTGATTTGGGGCATAAACACTTGTGTTGCGCCTTCTTCAGAAAGTTCTTTCAAACCTTTTTGAAGCTGTTTAGATTTTAATGGATCTTTTAAACGTACACGGCGGAACATTTCTGGTGCAAAGTGCGGAATACCCGTGAAATGAAGGTTTTCGCCTGAGGTAAAGGTATCACCGATTTGAATCGTACCGTGGTTATGCAGACCAATAATATCACCTGGCCATGCCTCTTCAAGTTGCTCACGCTCACCGGCAAGAAAGGTTAAAGCATCACTGATACGTACATCTTTACCAATACGCACATGATTCATTTTCAAACCTTTCTCATATTTTCCAGAGCAGATTCGCATAAATGCAATTCGGTCACGATGCTTAGGATCCATATTGGCTTGAATTTTAAAAACAAAACCACTGAAGCCTTCCTCTGTTGCTTCAACAGTACGTTCATGTGTTGGATGTGCTTTCGGTTCAGGTGCCCATTGAATAAATGCATCAAGCACATGATCAACGGCAAAGTTTCCTAAAGCTGTACCAAACAATACAGGGGTTTGTCGTCCTGCCAAAAACTCTGCTGGATCAAGCGGATCATTCGCCATTTTGACCAGTTCTAAAGACTCTTCAAAAGAAGCAAAAGCAAGATCACCCACTTTGTCACGAATATCTGGATAGTCATAGCCATCACGAATTTCAATATCTGTAATGGTTGAACCAAAGCCAGCTTTATAAAGATAAAGCTTATCTTCGAGAATATTGTAGACACCCGCAAAATCACGCCCCATACCCAAAGGCCAAGTGATTGGCACACAACGGATTTTGAGAACATTTTCAATTTCATCAAGTAGTTCTAATGGTTCACGAATTTCACGGTCCATTTTGTTGACGAATGAAATAATCGGTGTGTCGCGCATACGACACACTTCCATTAATTTAATGGTACGTTCTTCGACACCTTTTGCACCGTCAATCACCATCAATGCAGAGTCAACCGCAGTTAAAGTACGGTATGTATCTTCCGAGAAGTCTTCATGTCCTGGGGTATCCAGCAAGTTAATCACATGCTTTTTATAAGGAAACTGCATCACAGACGTGGTAATCGAAATCCCACGTTCTTTTTCCATTTCCATCCAGTCTGATGTCGCAGCACGGTCTGATTTACGGCTTTTTACCATTCCTGCAACCTGAATTGCTTTACCCCATAACAACAGTTTTTCTGTCATTGTGGTTTTACCAGCATCGGGGTGGGAAATAATCGCGAAAGTCCTACGCGCTGCTACTTCTGTAGCCAACTGTTCTTTAAACATAAAAAATCTACAATAGGTGCACAGTTACGTACACATTGAGAAATATGTACCTGAACTGAAAAATGATAAATCAAAAATTGGCAATATTGTATCAGATTTGAAAAAGATTTTACTGATTGTTAATAGTTCTTAAGTTACCCACAATTCAAATTATTTTTCAGCCTATAACATTGTTTCGTACTTTTCAGCTTTTTTAGAATAGTGCTCGCAATCAGCCCCACCAACATCGCAGGATTTTAGTAATTCTTTTGGAATGTTGCTGGATGATTCAAACCAACGAATTGCATTAATCCAGCTAAAGTATACTCTTCTCACTCCATGACCGAAATCAAACGTTGTACTTGATCGCTCACTTGTATGTCAGCTTGAGCTGTAGCATGATCACTATCTTAAGCAGTATCATTAGAACTAAGAATTGCATCTAAAATCATTTGTAGAAAGAATTCAATGAATTATAGAAATATTATCTCTAAATTTTTAAACCAATCTCTTTAAAAAAAGTGTTCATATCTATACAGCGAATACCAAGATCATTAGCAATATCAGGAACTTTAGGATTTTGAGTAGGCTGATTTTTGTTTAAATTAAAATTCTTGGTCTCACTTGTTACAATCACTAAATTATCCTTTTTTGCAATTGCGACCAACCATCCATCTGCTATTTTTTCACGTGCCCAACTTTTATCATTTGTTAAAGCTTTCTCACTATAACAATCATGTGTTGCAATATGTTGTATAACTTCACCCCATAAATCAGCATAATCTTTATACTTACATGAATCTCCTGTAAAGTTTTCTTCAAGCCATTTTTTAAAACTTTCGTCTTGATAATGTTCATTAATCACAATATCTGGGAGTACTACTTGTGAATTAATAATTACTTTTATTTTCTCCCAAAAACTTGGAAAAAAATCAAATAGATAATATCTTTCATAAAAGTTGATATAAATATTAGTGTCCAATAAATACTTAGTCATTGCCACCTCTATTCATCAAAATTTTATATCCTTTGAAACCAACACCTATAATATTAAATGCATCCGTATATGAAATACGATCATGATTAACTGCATTCATAACATATTTGAAAAATTTATTATCAACTCTAAATCTGATGTTATTTGTATAACTTCCACCATTAGATTCACTTGGTAAAAAACGTTCAAGGTTTTCCTTTAGGTCTCTAGTCCGACTCAAGTATTCATCACGTGTTATCTTATTTAAATCTAATAACCTTCTAACAATTACAAATTCACTGACTTTAAATTTTCTAGCCAAAAAATTACTATCGGTTGAATTAAGTTGTAAGAAAATCTCTTGAGGAACTAAGATTTCTGCAGTTACTTTATTTATAAATGCTTCTGTTTGATCAAACTGGTAATCGCCAGTATCAACAATATTGAATATTTCTTCAGTACCCACAAAAATATGCACTAACTCATGTACTAATGTAAAAAGCTGACCATTCTTAGTGTCTTTTTGATTAATAAAAATTATGGGTGCTTTATGATCAAGTAATACAAAACCTCGAAATTCTTTTACGCTCAGAGGACGGTGTGTATTATCTTTTACTTTACCATTAAAAAAAACAAATACACCTATATCATTAATCTTATCACGTAAATAATTTAATGGATTATCAGCTTGATTCTGAAAGAACAACGGTATTTCTAGCTTATTACGTATTTTTCTAGCTACCTCTTGAAAATTGGAATCAATAGAAAATTGACCAACAAAATCTAAATTTTCAAGAATTTCATTCTTCAGAAATTCTTGTTTGACTTCCATTTCTAAAATGGTATCTCTTAACTCTTCACTTGCTTCATCGATTGAATCTGACTCAAGTGTTCTGAAGTCCAATCGCTTGATATCAATATCAATAGTTTTATCCAGTAATAAGAGACCTGTTGGAACATTAATTTTTTTTGCTATTTCAGATAGCTGATTAAAAGTAGGCTGCTTTTCTCCGCTTAAAAACTGATCTAAATTATTAATTTTTGCTCTTAAAACACTCAAAGAAATTTGGGCATTTTGAACGTAATAATTCAATGTGTTAGTGTCGATACGCATTGACATTACATCCCCTCCTATATACCCATTTAACCTTGTCTTATGCTAACATAAATTAACTGAGCAATTCTGTCTATAAACACTCACAACATAACGGCATAATTTGACGTGAAATTTTAAATAGTACAGCCCTTAATATTTATTCATCAATCCAATGATTCCATTGGCAATCATATCAATTGCGATGGTGCCTATTAAAAGTGAGGATAAACGCCCAACAATATCAAAATAACGATCAATATATTTGGCATGACTATAGCGCAGATGATCATGACCAAATTTCATAATCATTAAAATGCCACAGCTGATAAATAAAGTGAATGCAATCAAGAGAGCTGATTCAACGAAAGACATACTGACACCAGTGACTACAGCCGCACTAATTGTACCTGGACCAATCATGAAAGGCATCGCCATCGTACTTGCCAAATGTGCTGGCGTTCCTCTCATCTCTCCAATCGTATCCGCACCTTGGAAAACAAAACGATAGCCGATCACCAAGAAAATCAGTCCACCAAAAATCTGAAAGGATTCAAAACGAACATTTAAATAAGAACTAAAAATTGCTTCGCCACCCCATGCGAACAGTAAAAAAACCACATAAGCAATCAATGCCCCTTGAGCTAAACTTTTATTAAACACCTTCGTTTCAGTATGTCTAATCATTCCAATCATATAGATGCTCATTAAAAAAGGATTGAGCAAGGAAAAAAATAAAGCAAAAGAATGGATATAGTTTGAAAACATAAGAACTTTCCACAAAAAAGTTTATCAATTTATGACTAAATAAAGTGTAATGCCCGATCTTCATAAATTTTGTCGGACTCATTATTTAAAATTGTAAACTTATCTAGGATTCATTCACTTATAAAACATAAAATGATAAAAAATTGTAACTATACAGGTACTGGTTTCGGTCATCAGATTGGTTTTCGTTTAGCATGATCAAAATGGACAATTCAAAACTAACCAAGTAGCGCTGAGATGCCTTACCTTTAAAAAATTTCAATATTATGATTTTATTAATTTTTTAAATGTAGTTATGCTAAATCTTAAACTCATCAAAATTACAATAACGTCTAATCTCACAACTTTTAGAATTTAGTTATCGATCAAAACTTTCTCTCATAGACGATCAGCAAGATCGTCAATCTAGGTGTAAATGTTTATAGCAAAAGATCAACTTATTTTGAATGAGCAAGTTGATCCAAATCAGTTATCTGAGTGAGTAAAAGATTTGATGACTATGCTGTTTTATTGCGCCCTATAAAAACATTGAAGAATCAAATATTTTACTGTGCTTTTTTTATTGATAGTCTATCCAAAATTCAGCATAGGCATTGGCAAAACCTGGCGTTACAGGCGCATCCGTTGCAATATAATTGGCATAAAATACTACTGAGGCATTGCCATTCGCATCCACTAAAAAAGGACGACTTTTACTAGAAGCGTCATTTGGAAATCTATTTGTTTTAGTAATTGGAACCCGATTACGATTAGAATCTGTTAATTCGATCGCAACGTGCTGTGCAGTTGATGTTGCATTAGGATTACTTAAAGCCAAAAGTTGATTATTCACAGGGTTCTGTTCACCCATAAACGTAAACCTGACTTCTGCTCCCGCAGGGCATTGAACCAAATTAAATGGAATCGCGACACGTGGACCTTTATCTCCAGGTGTTTTGAGTTGACGTGTAGAATTTAATCCCATATCGACTATTTTATGCGCCTGACTCTCCTCAACACCACAGGTTGAATTTGTCGCATTACCTTTTAAAGTAAAGTTATAGGTTCCCAAATCAGCGTGTGCATAACTGTACAGACCAATATTCACCATAATCAGACAAGCCGTACGATAAAGATTTTGCTTTAATATATTCATCATCAGCCCCTAGTCAAAATCTATTCGGAAATAGCCACGTGCCTGAAAAGGTCCAGCTGCAGGTTGATTTCCAGTGACACTGACTGGCCATGCTTTCACCACGATATTGGCAGGATTGGTATTGTTGAAATGAATTTTACTGTTGATATTATTAGGAATCAGTACATTGTCATTTTGGTCTGACATTTTAAAACCAATATCAGGATTATTAGACACAATAATATCATTGGCAGGTCCACCAACTCTGTCCGTTTGGACTCGTACAGTTAATGGTGCATTATCACTAATAAAATTATTGCACTTCACTGACAAAGGCATATTGGCTTTCGGGATACCATTAATTTTGTTGCCTATACCTGCATTTTTAAAGCTATAGGTTGGAATATTTCCAAAATCAACAATTGATTCAACATCATCATTAATAATACAGTTTTGAGGGACAATCACTCGCCCTCTTAGATGTAAAGTTTGTTTTGCACCATTGATGAGTGCAGAACCATACGGAGCAGCATTATCGCCGACATAGAAGTCAGCCAATGGAATGTCAATATCCGTAAATCCAACAAAGGGCTTGGAAATTCTCATGGTTACTGTAAATTGTGTATTTCCAGTATGTGTAGCAGTGCCACAGCGTTCAGATGGAACACCAAAGCGTGAATTTTGAGCGGGTACATTAATATTGGTCCCATTATAGGTATATCGAACAGAGGCTTGTAAGTAATCATTCACTTGCATATAGCTTTTTCCGCCAATGATGACTCGAGGTCCTGTGTAGTAGGCAGTCATATAAATAGGAATAGAAGCACCTGTGAGCGTCGTACCGTTATCACAATGGGTCGTCCAAGGATCACCATTTACACTGACTGTCAGAACTGAATCAAATGTCATCCCTGTTGCATTATTTGCAGGATCGGTAAACGTATAGGTACCAAAGTCCGCATATAAATTTTTGTTGTGTTCTTCACGCCACCAGCCTGCTGAAACATCCATCGCAGTCAGAATTAATAGAGTTGAAGCAAGTAATTGGTTTTTCATCAATATTCTCCTGTTACTTACATTCAACATCAAACTGTTGTACTGCAAGGCTTAAGTCAGCAGTGCTAATATCATAATCTGCAACACATTTTTGTTCGTTTGCGTCGCCCCAAGTTACTTCAAGCACACCTTTAAGCGGTAAGCCAGTCATATAAACTTGCCCTGACTCTGCCGCCATACCTACGGTTTTGCTCGCAGTGACCGTCACATTACTGGCATAAGGGATCGGTTGCCCTTGATATTTGATATCAACTAAAGCACGCACACCAATACTGGTATCAAATGTTGCGCGACTAATCGCACCACGAATTGGCACAACATTATTGACATTGCTGTTGATTTCTAAATTTGAATCAAAACTGTTTGAATCCAATGCCACACGATTTAAACGATATTCAGAGGCATACGGCAAGATTGCATAACCACGCCAATCGGTTTTAACCCCATTATAGTTTTCAACTTTGACCCCTTTAGCACCAGGAGCTTTGACTAAAATACTAGTATCACCAAGAATCTGACCAAAGGTCAATCCATCTTTATGCAGCAACATGCCACCACTTGCACTATAGCTAAAGCGATTATTGTTTCCATCATAGCTATAACCTGCACCTACATTGCCATAAGTTCCGTTATAGCCCACATTAATGGCGCCTGCTGAACCTTGTTCAGTGACATAACCTTGGCGAATGCTATAACTCAAATTGCGGTCTTTCAATAAAGTGCCGCTAATTCCAGTCTGATAAGAATTATTGCCATCTGAATTTTGTGTGGTCGATACTGTTGCATAGGTATTCGCCCAAGGGTTATCACGGAAATTCGCTTTAGAACGCAGACGACCGAGCGGAAAAGATGCATTAGCGGTATAAAGTGTATTTACTTTGTCCAGTTGTGAAAACATGTTGCGGCTGACGCCGAGCGAATAGCTTATGCCATTCCATGCACCATTGTAGCCAGCCTGTATCCATTCATCTTTTTTGGCAGTTCCCCAATAACTTTGCTGGTTTGCTGCAAAGTAAAGTGAACCATAACGCCCCATTGAGTGCGAAATGTTGGCTTGCAAACGACCTTTTTTAGCATGGTTCAGATCATAGCCATTGGCAATGATACCTACATTTGCCAAATTGCCGTCCTGAGTTTCAGCCTCACTATAGTTTTCACTCATTTGCCCGTAAAAGACATCATTGAGTGTATAGAAGCCACGCGTTGAATAGCGATAACCCAAAAGCTGAAAACTTGTTCCTGAGCGCAGTAAAGATTTAGAGTAGAGGAAACGCATCGATTGACCACGGTGCTTGGAACCATCGACCAACTCACTGTTTGCATGCGTTAAATCGAAAGAAAAAGCGCCAAACTGCCCCATGTTACTGCCAAAGCCGAGTAAAGTGCTTTGATAGTTCGAGGACAGTTGAGTCCCGCCATAAATCGAAAGCCCTTTTGGTAATCCATGTACAACCGTTGCTTGCACAACATTTTCATTTTCTCTGTTGTTACGAGAACCATTGCGGAATTCACCCGCTAAAACACTATAACGTGTACGCCCTTCGCGTTGTAAAATCGGTAAACTTGAATACGGCACAAGGTAACTTTGGATTGAACCATCACTTTCTTCAATGGATACCTGTAAGTCACCACTACCAAAAGCAGGGTTCAAGTCCTGAATTAAGAAAGGACCAGGAGCGACATTGATTTGGTAAACAATATTATTATTTTGTCGAATCACAACTTTGGCATTGGTTTTAGCAACCCCACGCACATTCGGTGCATAACCCTGTTGGCTATCAGGATACATGGCATCGGCAGTAGATAACTCGGCACCACGATAACTGAAGCTATCAAAAATACTGCCTTCGCTCGCACCATCACCAATTCTAAGTTGGCTTTTGATTGGAATCAGTGTTTTTTGCACATAAGTATTGAGATTGGTCCACTCATGCGTACTCAAGTTATTATTAGAACTGTAATTAAAACTGCCAGAATGACGTAATTGCCATGAACCTAAATTCATGCCACTGTCTACACTGATATATAGACCATTTCCTGCGGTAACTGAACCAGAGTTGTTATATCCTGACATCCGGTAATTTAAAAACATCGCATTAATGCCTTCATCCCATTGTTCTGGTGGAATATATCCGCGCACCTGATTTTTTAACGAGATTTGTGGTAAATCAATATAGAGTTTTTGCTTACTAAACTGAAAGCGACTATTTGCACCATTGATCAATTGACTGATGTCTAAACATTGTGGATTTGACGATGCCAATAGCTCAGGATAAGCCGCCATATTTACCCCAAAACTTTCTAATAGTTTAAGGTCTAAACAAGGCATTAACCCTGTTGCATCTGCAGTATTTTGTTTTTCCACAAACTGAATATCACGAGTAACCACATATTCATCATTGGCATAAATCTCAACCCGATAAACGCCTGGTAATTGTTGTGGTGAACTTTGTAATTTGGTCAAGTCTGCAATTTGCGCATTCGACAAACCATCAGTTAAAAAGGCAGTATTAAATACTTGCTCTGCATGCGCGTTTTCTACGCATGCAGCACTGACCGCCATCGCCGATGCAATACACATTGGCAATACTTTCATTTTTGCATACATCGGTTTATTCGGCATCATCACTCAAGTACCTATACAACACATATTATTAATTTAGGTTTATTTCTACTTTTGGTGTCACACCACCATAGTCATTCACAGTTTGATAACTCAGCTTGTTCCCTGAGGTTTTTGAAATTTTTGTTTTTTCAAATGGTGCAGCCATCACGCTATCTAACTTGGTCTCATTCAGCACCAAATTGACAAATGAGATGTGATAAGGAGATTGGTTATCCACCTCTACACCTTCCGCAGTTTTTACAAATTTGACTTTTGTTATTGCGTCTTCAGGCGCAATCTTTAATTTTTCTGGACGAACAAACAGCTTGATTCGTGACAGTACAGCAAGCTGTAAAATGTTCTTTTCCGCAAGAACTTCTTTGTCTACAGATGGAATTGATTTTACATTTAACCAAAAAACTGACTCACGATCTTGTGGCAGATCTTTTACTAAGCTCACAATTCTCAAAGTATTTTCTGTTGCTGGCTCTGCCACAAATAAAGGTGGCGTCACC
This sequence comes from Acinetobacter sp. Ag2, assembly GCF_001005515.1. Taxonomy (NCBI): domain Bacteria; kingdom Pseudomonadati; phylum Pseudomonadota; class Gammaproteobacteria; order Moraxellales; family Moraxellaceae; genus Acinetobacter; species Acinetobacter sp. Ag2. The sequence goes on along the minus strand of NZ_LBNA01000058.1, from coordinate 42,824 downwards.
AAAAAGTTTTTAACTTTTTCTTCTTTTTTATTTTCAACCCATGAGTTAATCAGATAGCGATCTTTTTTACTGTGGTTGATCACAGATAGAGAAACTTGCTTGGCTTCCATCGGATAAATCACACGTGTTGCACCTAAAGATACCCCACCAATCGCCTTACCTTCAGCATATGAAAAGGAAGCTAGGCATGATAAAGCCACACCCAATACACCGTTTTTAAACATGCTTAAATTCATATCAATATTCCAAAACAACTTATGGATAAAAAACAGAAATCAAAATATTTTTACTATTTTCAGTCGACTGACCATTGAGCTTCGATAAAGGCAATACAACTGTTTCATCAATATTTGTTAGTTCAGGCTCTTGAGTCATATTTGTGACTTCGTGAGCGACCTGAGACAATGTTGATCGTTGATCTACATTTGAATGATGCAAATTCATGCCAGGCATCAAATAAAATGTTTGTTCAGGCAACGCCAATGAGTCAGAGATAAGATGACTGTTGTTGGCATCTTTCAAAGCAATGGCGAGGTTGTAATAAACCGTTGAAGAGCAATTTGAAACATTCAATTCTAAATGAGACTCAGTTTCACGATTTTCACCAAACTTGAAGTTGCTTTTCTGGGCAAATAAACAGCTTGGATTCACTAAGGAACCACTAAAATGGGCTCTTCCACCAAATACATAACTGTCTGCAAAAGCACTTTGAAATAAAAACATCCCAACCAGTACAGTTAAATATTTGTTCATATGAAATCAGCCCATTCAGTGTGATTTATTCAAATCAAGATTTGAATGAATACTTAGTTATAGTTCACAACAAAAGTTGCATCAGCATTTGCTTTACCTGGTGTAGATGCACCAGTCGCTACATAACGTGCTGTAAATGGGAAAGTGTTTGTACCATCAATAATTGCTTTTTCTGTAGAGAAATCAGAACCATCTACAGCCAAAATTTTAGATGCATAATCTGTGATTTCGATACCAACATTTGTTGCAGCAGGTGCGTTACCGCCACCACCGTTTACAGCCAATAATTTATTGTTTGTGCTTACAGTTTGACCATTGAATGCAAAAGAAACACCGTTAGTTACAAGAGAAGCATCACAGTCAACCAATTGAATGTTGAATGGAACTGGACCTGATTTGTCACCAGCTACAGCTAAACGTGCAGTACGGTGTTGACCCAAATCTACAGTTTGATCCGCTGTATCTGTGCTTACTGCACATGCAGCATTCACTAATTCACCAACAAAATGAACTGTTCCACCGCTTACAGGTGCAGCGAATGAAGCTGATGAAGCAATTAAAGTAGCAGCAAGAAGACCTAATTTTTTCATGAAATAACCCTTTCAAAAGAGAAAACAAATTATGTTTAAGGTTTATTGTGATTACTGATACATATTCTTTTAACTTCAATCATCTAGCTTTGATTAAAATTTCATTTATTTTATCTAAACAAATTGAGATATATCTTGTTTTAATAAAATTATGAGACAGTCATCACATAAACTAAGCAGATTGTAGACGTTGAGTTACTATTAAGAAAAATGATTTTTACTCAAGATGATTGCTGAGTTTTTTGCATAGATATATAAAAAGTTATTTTTTTCAATATATTACATTTGTTATTTTTTGATCAAAAATACTTAACTTTATCAATTTAAATATTTAATTTGATTTTTTGCGAAATAAAATGGTGATGTGAATAACGCAGAAACAACCACTGTTGGCTATTTATGGAGAGTGATAATTGGCTTCTAAACGATCTACAGGCAATGGCATTCCTAAAAGATAGCCTTGTAATTGTTGACAACCTAGACGTTTAAGAATTTGCGCTTGTTGTTCAGTTTCGACACCTTCTGCGGTGACGACCAAGCCTAAACGGATTGCCAGATGAATAATACTTTCTAAAATAATTTGTTCTTTTGAACCTTCACACAGATTTCGAATAAACTCACGATCTATTTTTAATTCATCTACAGGTAAATCTTTTAAATATAAAAAACTGGAATGCCCTGTTCCAAAGTCATCAATCGCCAGTTTAATCCCTAAATTTCTAAGTTTTTCAAAAGTTTGAATACTATCATCAATATGATGCATCGCTGTTGATTCAGTAATTTCGATAATTAAATTTCCATGCTTGACATGATATTTCTGGATTAACTTTTCTAAATTTCCAATCAGATGCTTATGTTCAAATTGCACCGCGGATAAATTAACGGCAACAGGACAAAAGGCATAATTCTTTTGTTCCCACTGTTGAATCTGCATACAGGCTTGTTCTAAAGCCCAATAGCCCATACGAATAATTAAGCCTGTCTGTTCAGCGCCACCAATAAACATACTGGGTGCTAATAATCCTAAACTTGGATGTTTCCAACGAATCAGTGCTTCAACACCACAAATACGATAATCAGCGGTAAACTTTGGTTGATAAAATAGGATAAATTGTTGTTCTTCAACTGCTTTGTATAAATCATTAATCAATTTAGATTGACTTCGATTGTGATGCTGCTGGTCCAAAGAGCAGCTATACACACTATAGGTATTTCGCCCCTGTTCTTTGGATTGCATCATTGCGGAATCCGCATTAATCAATAAATCTTGTAAATTTTGCCCATGATCTGGAAAAAAGACGATTCCTATGCTTGCTGAAATATTGATTTCTTTACCCGAAATTTGAAAACTATCCTGGATTTTTTGTAAGAATAATTCAGCAATATGCTCGGCTTGAATACGGCTTGAATCTTCAAGAATCAGGATAAATTCATCACCACCAATACGAATCAGCTTTTGTCCTTCAGTCAATAATGGATATAAACGTTGAGCGAACTTCACCAGCAGTTCATCGCCAATATGATGACCAAAGGCATCATTCACAGACTTAAAACGATCAAGATCAATAAAAACAAAGGCTATTTTTGTTGCTGTTTCCTTATAATCTAGAAATAATGCATCCGTATATTCAACTAAAAAAAGACGATTAGGTAACTTCGTGAGATTATCTTGAAGTGCCAATCCTTCAAGCTCTTTATTGGCTTGTATTAATTGTAAACTGCGTTCTTCTAATCTTCGTTCTAAAATTGCCACACAAAAGGCAGAAACAAGAATCAAACTTGCCACAAAAATAATAGTGAACAACAAAACACCTTGCCCTTCGTTCAACTGATTTTCAAAATGATTGACATGCGTTGACGAAAACGTTGCCGCCGCCATACCCGTATAGTGCATCCCTACAATGCTCAGTGCAATCATGATGGATACGGCGGCTTTATACAACAGCTTATGACTAAAGGTATTTTTATACTTAAATGCCAGCCAAAACGATAATCCCGAACCACTGATTGCAATCGTCACAGAGAGTATGACTAAAATTGGATGATAATAAATTTGCTGGTTTGGAATTTCCAACCCCATCATGCCGACATAATGCATGCCGGCAATCCCCAATCCCATCAGTAAAGCGCCTAAAATTAAACGCGGAAGAGGTAATGTGTCCTGTGTTGTTAACCAAACTGCAAATATTGAAGCCAATGTTGCAATAATATAAGAGATTACAGTGAGTGTTAGATCAAAAGTGTGATTTTCTGGTAAATGGCAAGCCAACATTCCGACAAAATGCATCGCCCAAATGGCAAATCCAAGTGCCATACCACTTAAACAGATAATTACTTTTTGAATACGCGCCGCATGAGGTGTAAAAATGAGTTGTTCTAATGAAATAGCAATGTAACAGATAATCACTGCAATGCACGCAGAACCTATTACGAGACTACTATCATAACTCATATAACTCATAAATTTTTTCTTCCAGTAGTCAACCTATTATTGTTATAAGAAACCCCAATGTTTTACGACGTATAATGGCAAAAAGGTTCGCTTTTTAAGAACTCTAATATTTCTTAAAATATCACTATCCTATTGAAGGTCAAGTTATTTTTCTTAAAATTATCAAGCTGATTTTGAAATAGTTGATTAAGTTAGAGCTTATTTTGTCGAATTGAAGAAAGATCAAAGAATTAACACAGTTTAGTGTGATTGTTCTCCCCTTTTTAAACGAAAAAATTAGAGTAACGATGAAAAAACCTCTTAAAATTCACAAATCAGGTCAATGGATCGTAAAACCTGTATATATTGAATTGTTATTGTCCAAATTTAAATTTGACTTGCGCTAATATAACCTGAGTTCGATAAAAATCCTTGATGAAAGATGATATAGCCAAACCGCCTGATTATTCATACAAGTGATTTGGATGATTCATTTATTTTGTACTTTTCAATCATAGATGGTCTTGCTATCGTGAGGCGACATGGATGTCGCCATGTTGAGCGGGGGTATGAGGATGTACCCCTCGCTCAACGAAAGATTTTTGTCACTTTTCATCTCTGAAAAGTGAAGCATCGCCTACGCAAAACAATTTAAACTTTAGAAGTAAAGCGTGGCAGTGCAAGCTTTAGATCATCAAACAATCTATTGATCGCTTTCATTTTATTGATCAAGAGAAATGAAACGCTATTGTTAGTTGCGCTTGCGGAGCTCCGCTCCTCATCCCAAAATTGGATAAAAAAGCAGCAAAACCCCATAAAGATTTATTATTTTTCAATGAGTTGAAGATTTAATTACATCGAACTCAGGTTAATATAGTCAAATCTATTGAAAAACAAATGTATAAAAAGAGAAAACCGAGCAACACATATCGCTCGGTTTTAAATGAAATAGCGTTAACTTTTAGCATGCAACATTTCAGTAAGTCACTCAGCTTTTTTTAACCCAACCTCTAGCTGAATTTGATCTAAGTCTGGAACATGGTAACGAACATTACCTATTTTGACATATTGAAAAATGGTTTTGTCTTCAACAGCGTCTTCAACATCCACCACCTCAGAAATACGTAAACGAATAGAGTTCGGCATTTCATTGCACATTAAAGCAAAACGATCATCCGCCTCTTCACCTTCAATAATCAAGGCAACTCCCAAAGCCTTTCGGGGATCACTGACACTAAAGGTGGGTAATTTCTTTTCATGCCATTCCACTACAGGCACGTGAATTGGACTGTTCTGCGCAGACAGCACCACATTCTGTGGCAACAACATCGGGTCTTTGCCATAACAATTAATAATATAAGCATCAATAAACCCTGTAGACACCGTAATCAGATGTTGCAGTTCCTGCGTACTGATTTTATCAAGCGCAGATTTTTCGATATTTCCTGCCATGAGCGCTCCTATTTAACCGTCAACAAAGCATCAATATTGGCTAATAAATCAGCCTCTTGGAATGGTTTACCCATATAGTTTGTCACACCCAAGCTGAATGCACGTTCGCGATGTTTTTCACCTGTTCGTGAGGTAATCATAATAATTGGCAAGTCATGATGAATTTCATGATGGCGAACCAAATTGGTCACCTCAAATCCATCCATTCGTGGCATTTCAATATCGAGCAACATCAGATCTGGTTTGACATTTTCAAGTTGCTCAATCGCATCAACACCGTCTTTAGCCGTAATCACATCAAAACCTTGACGTTCCAATAAACGTGACGTTACTTTACGCACTGTCACCGAGTCATCCACAATCATAATCAGACGACGTTGATCGCGATGACGTTGTTTATCTTGTTGTAAATATTCTGCACCACCACGACTTGAACCCTGAACTTGTCGCGCAATATTTTGCCCATCAAGAATCAAACAAACTTGACCATCACCGAGAATCGTTGCACCTGCAATCGCATTAATTGCCGCAAATTGCTTCCCAATCGGTTTTACCACAATTTGAGAACGCGAACCAATTAACTGATCAACCAGAATCGCGACAGATTGACCTAAGCTCCCTTTAATCAATAACACAGGTAATGAATGTGCAAAGCCATGTAAACGTGGCGTCACCTGATTGGCTGTAAACTCACCAAGATAACGCAATTTATAACTTTGGTAATCTATATCGAAATAGTCATTTTGAGTTTCGAAATACTCTTCCAGAGCGGCTGGGGAAATTCGCACAATACGATCAATTTGCGATAATGGCACAGCAAACTGTTGATCACCGACTTTCACCATCAATGCATCACTCACAGCAACTGTTGTTGGCACACGGATGGTAAAAGTAGAGCCATGCCCCAGTTCAGAACTTACACTGACCTGTCCACCTAACGATTTAATTTCACTTTGAACCACATCCAGTCCAACACCGCGTCCAGAAATCTGGGTGACTTGTTGTGCTGTGCTAAAACCAGGATGGAAAATAAATTGTAAAATTTCTTCTGGTTCTAAATGCTGATCTGATTTAATCAAGCCTTTTTCAATGGCTTTATCACGGATAATTGCAGGATCGATTCCTTTACCATCATCTTTAAAGGACACCAAAACATCGGTACCTTGGCGACTAATATTCAAGTCGATTCGACCAGTCAATGGCTTGCCAGCTTTTTGTCGCTGCTCTGTATCTTCGATCCCGTGGTCGATGGCATTACGCAACATATGCTCTAATGGAGATACTAATTTCTCCAAAATATTACGATCTAATTCACCTTCCGTATTATTCACCAACAGTTCGGTAGGCTTATTGACCGTCGAGGCTGTTTGGCGTACCAAACGCTGTAATCGTGGTAATAAACGAGAGAAAGGAACAAGTCGGGTACGCATCAGGCTTTCTTGAATTTCAGCTTGAATACGTGACTGTTGCAATAATAAGCCTTCAGTATCACGAATTTTCTCTGCTAAGGTGGTTTTAAAGTCCACCAAGTCGGATGCAGATTCAGCAAGCGATTTAGACAATTGATTCAAGGATGAATATTGGTCCATTTCCAATGGGTCAAAGTCCGCATAGCGCGCACTTAAATCCCCATGTTTAGCAATAATTTGACTTTCCAACTCGCCTTCCATTCGACGAAGCTGATCTGCCAAACGTTGAATCGCAAGCTCCATATCGGTCAATGTATTTCCCAATTGACCCAAATCCATTTCAATACGCGAACGGTTGATGGCATTTTCACCAGAAAGATCGATCATCTTCTCAACCAAATCCGCAGAGATACGAATCATCTCATTATTGGTTTCAGTTTTTTCAGAAAGATCCCATTCACCCAACATAGATGGTGGTTCAGTTCCATCTCCTTGAACAAACTCATTATTGGTCTGTTCAAAAATCAAATTGGTTCGAGATAATTTTTCTGGAAGCTGAGCAGAAACATCGACATATTGCATACGGTTTAAATTTAACTTCAAACCATCAAAATTATCGTAACTCTGTTTGAAAATTGCTGCATCTAACCAGTGAAAAGCACTTTCCAATAAACCGTCATAGACATTGGAATTAAAGTTGTGCTGACCAAATTGTTCAAATGCATTTTCAAGCTCATAAGCAATATCCGCAACACCTTCCAATTTCACCATTTTTGCACCGCCTTTTAAGCTGTGTGCAATACGTTGCAATTGAAGTAGTAAACTACGGTTACTTCGTTGATCAAACCATTGATTCAAGATATTTAACCCATCATCAATCAGCTCACGAGCTTCCTCAATGAAGGTTTCTTGAGCAACACGTTCGGCGTCATCCAAGTCATGTACTTGAATCTGTTCAACGAATGGCTCAGCTTGTTCAAGCGTTGCTTGCTGCTGATCTGCAGAAATAACATCAAATTCTGGAGTAACAGACTCGTCAACTAAAACAATCTCATCTTGGGCTTTTTCAGCTATCTCAACATTCGTATCATGCAAGAATTGCTGTTGATCAATATGCTGTAAAACCTCAAGAATGTGTGTTGCAGGATAATCAATAGATTTTTCACGAATCAACTGAATACGATCTGCGACATCATCTTGAATCAAACGAATAGATTGAATAACTTGTGGTCCAGCTTTGAGCTGACCTTTAATCACGCGCTCATAAATTGTTTCGAGTTCATGAGCAATTAAACCAATATGCGTCGCCTGAACCATATTTGCGCCACCTTTTAAAGTGTGCAAATAGCGCATTAAATTATTGAGTGCAGTGGTATCATCTGGATGACTTGACCATGTATTTAGGTCATGATCCATACCTACCAACAGCTCATCTGCCTCCTCAATAAAAATATCAAGAACGTCAGCATCAAACTCACGCTGACTTTGCGCAGAATCTATATTTTGCTTATCGAGATTAATTTGAGTTAAGACATAATGATTACCTGTCTCAACAGCGTTAATATCAGATACAGCTACTACCGCATGTTGAACTGCTGGCTCAATGCTTGGTTCAGCAATTTGAATCTGGTCTACATCAATTTCTTGATGTACATAATCATGAAGCTCATCCAAAATCGCCTGAGTTGCACCACTCAAGCTGACACGCTGACCAGATGCCAAGGTATCAAATAAATGAATGAATTCTTGATGTGCTTTAGAGAATATTTCGAAAGCATAATCCGTATTCAACAAATCAGGCTTGGCAATAATCTGTGTATATCCGTCTTTGAGTGCAAGACTGAAATCATGAATACCTTGTGACGCACGATTGTCGGTATGATCGACGAGGATCTGAGCCTGTTGAATCAGTTGTTGGAAATATTCTGGATATTCAACTTGAGCGCGTTTATCAAACTCGAATTCAGCATCCAACAATAGATCTATTTCCAAATCGACCAATTGAGTCACTAAACCTGCTTGTGACTGATGATCTTGTTGATATTGATGTTGGAAATCATAACGCTCCCAAGCATCATTAAATTTTTGATAAATCTGGGCTAATTGCGTATCTTGATCACCGGTTTGCTTGAGTACATGCAAATAATCACTGACGAATTCAGCATAATAAGTCAATAGGGCGTTTTCATTTTTAGAAGACTCCGTATCTTCTTGGACCAACACTTTAAACAAATGCTCAACTTTACCACTTGCTTCAAATACATCCTGAATATGCGCCATAGAAGAACTTCCGCGCAAAGTATGTAATGCCCGAATCAAGCGATTATATTGTTCCGGTGTATGTTGCTCTAAATGCAAAAAGTCTTTGATCGTTGCCAGATGTTCTTCCGACTCTTCAACAAAAATCGTCAGGGTTTCAGAGATTAAACTTTCATCCGAAGTCGGCGTTGTTTCCACAGCAGATTCATCAATTTGAATCAGGTCTGCCACTGCATGCTCTTCGGCATTTTCGTGGTTTGCCATAGCTGCTACTGTTTCTATATGCTCTACAAGTGGCTCGCTATCAGCAATTTCTAAACCCGTCAGCACATTCTCATGATTGAGGGTATGCGCAAGTGACAGTAGATCCGCCAAAGCAGGTTCTAAACTCTGTTTCTGCTGTAATTGTTGCCCCAAATACACCAATGGTGCCAAATCTAAATGATGTGGTTGTTTATTTAAAAACTCAGCATACAATTTGAACTTATACACATTAAATACAGCACTGACATATTGTTGAATTTCAGTACTTAATTCCAAGTTTTTTGCAATTACACGATTTAATGTATCTTCAACAGTCCAAGCCAACTCACCTGAACGCTTTGCCCCCACCATACGTCCAGAGCCTTTAAGGGTATGGAAATAGCGACGTACATTCACCAATTCCTTATCTTTGGACTCATCATTTAGCCATTGATCAAGAGAAGCTTGCAACTGTTCAAAAATTTCTTCAAGTTCTTCTACAAAAATTTCTAAAATCTCATCATCCTGATCAAGATAAGCATCTTCAGGTAAAGTGACGTGTTCAACTAAATGTTTTAATATTTCTTTCATAGCTCAGGCTTCTATGTTAGTTCCCGATTTTGGGACTAAAACCTTTCAAAATACAGTCAAGCTGAATGGCTTTAGAAGGCTTTTCACTGTGCGCAATCACTACCGTTTTAGTGTAGAAATTGCGCATATCAAGTCTCAATCGTTTTAGTCTGGTAATTTAAAGTCAGAAACTGATTGACGTAATGAATCCGCCATACTTGCCAATTCAGATACCGAACGTGCTGTATCAAACGTTGCACCCGTAGTTTGCGAAGTAATTTCTTGTACAACATTCATCGTATTGGCAATATGACCTGCTGATGCAGACTGCAATTTCGCTGATTCAGAAATACTTTCAATCAAACCTGCCAAGTTACTCGATACTGTTTGAATTTCACCCAAGGCAACACCCGCATCTTTTGCAAGGTTCGCACCACGCACAACCTCAGAAGTGGTTTGTTCCATTGAAATTACGGCTTCGTTGGTATCGGTCTGAATGGTTTTTACCAATGTTTCAATCTGCTTGGTCGCTGATGCTGAACGTTCTGCAAGACGTTGTACCTCATCCGCTACCACGGCGAAACCACGACCTGCTTCACCTGCCATAGATGCCTGAATTGCAGCGTTTAATGCCAAGATGTTGGTTTGGTCAGCAATATCGTTAATCAGCGAGACAATGTTACCAATCTCTTGAGAAGATTCACCCAAACGTTTAATACGCTTTGATGTTTCTTGAATCTGCTCACGAATCGTATCCATCCCCTCAATTGAACGGTTTACAACATCTGCACCATTTGACGCGATTTGTACTGAACGTTGTGCTACCTCTGCTGATTCGGCAGCATTGGCAGATACGTGGTCAATTGATTGTGCAATTTCATTAATCGCTGTCGATGCACCCGCAATCTCTTGCGCCTGATGCTCAGATGCCTCAGCCAACTGGTTGGTAATTTGTTGAGTATTCTGGGTATATTGTGCAACTTCTTGAGAAGTCTCATTGATTCGCGATACAAGATCACGTAACTGGTCAATCGCAAAGTTAATCGAATCGGCAATTGCACCTGTAAAGTCTTCAGATACCGTTGCATACGAACTCAAGTCACCATCTGCCAAATCGGCAATTTCATCCAATAAACGTAAAATCGCATTTTGGTTACGGTCATATTCGTCTTGTAAACGCATTACACGTACTTTATCTGACTCACTACGTAAACCAATCAATTTAAATACAGCAAATAAGAATGCGCCTAAAGCAAACAATAAGATTAAGGCTGGTAAAATTGTACCTACACCTGTATTTACTGAAAGTCGATCTAAGCCTTTTAATAAATTATCAGATTCTGCAAAGATATTTGATGAAGCTTGGCGAACTTTAAAAATTTGATCAGAGTTCTTCAATACTGAAGTCGATGCCAATTGCACAATTTCATTATAATCTGATTTGATACTTTCTAAAGATTCACGCAATTCAGGCTTGTCAATACGGGTTACACCCAAATCTGCATTACCATTTAATTGCGCATTTAAGTATGTTCCGAAAGTTTCAGTATCGGCATTAAAGTCTTCTGCAGAAGCACGCGTATTATCTGAACCGCCGAGTACTGAACCAATTGAACGTAAAATACGTTCTGCAAGGAATACTTGGTTTTTCGCGATTACAACCTGTGTACTTGGCATGTTATCACGTGCCATTTGGTCAACCATTAAGTTATATTCAGCCTGCATGCCAGGAATCACATCTGCAACGGCGATATTGGTGTCGTATAACTGGTTAATGATTTTTTGATGGGTCGCAATCATGTCAATATCAGCAGAAACCTGATTCCAGGTTTTTTCAACCCCTTCAACTGCTTTTGAAGATGCATGAATATCTTTCACAATATCCAAGTTTTCTTTAAATTTCTTTTGTGATGCCACTAAAGCATTGATCGATTCTTTTGACCCTGAAGCTGTTGCTTCTGTTGCTTGACGCGATAATGTTTGAGATAAAAGTTTTAATTCACCCAAACTACGAGTTAAGTCGTTATTTCGAGGAACTGTATAGAATAAAACCAAAAGTAAAATAATCGCAACGATGATGCTGACAATCGCCATTTGAATAAATGGTTTTGATTTGTCACTTTCCCCAAATAACTTTGCAAACTCATCAATTTTCGATTTGGTTTTTGTTAATACGCCCGGACTACTTTTTTGAGCAGTATCCCCTGTATTTTTCTTTTTTAGTTTAAAGCCCATTCAGCTTCTCCCGATTCGCTTAACTCTAATTAGGCGTCAAAGCTAGTTTATAAATTTTTCTGATGCGTTCATGTATTGAGGATCATTCAACAAACGACTGAATAAGAATATGTTCCAAGCTTGGTTGTGCTGTTGGAAATATCCTTGACAATAAGTTTGAAGCTTTTCTTCCAGTTGATTATTTTTAGAAAAAAAGCTTTTTTTATTAAAATGTTGAATCCCCAAAACCTGATCTACGACCAGACCAACATAATGGTCATTATGACTAATACATAAGACTTTTTGAGTAGGTAGAAATTGGCTTCTTTGCCCCGTTAAATAAAAAGCCAAATCGGAAACCGACAATAACCGTCCGCGAATATTCGCTAAACCTTTTACCCAGCCCTGAACATTGGGAACTGGTGTATATTTTGGCGGATAAATAACTTCCGAAACTTCCCCCAATGGAGCAACAAAATATTGCCCCATCATTTCAAATGCAATGCCTGACCATCGGTTTACTTCACTTTCATTGTCAGCGTAATTTTTATTTCCTCGCTTAGACAATCGAAGTAATTCGATAAATCCATTTGCTGCCATACATTATCCTGCTTGCAGATGCTGCTTGATTGTGCTGATCAGCTGATTTTCATCAATTGGTTTTGTTAGATAATCACAAGCACCCTGACGTTTGCCCCACACACGGTCAGTTTCTTGATCTTTGGTACTTACAATCACAATTGGAATATGCTTCGTTGTTGCACCACGAGCAATTTGACGAGTTGCTTGGAAGCCATTGACCCCAGGCATGACCACATCCATCAATACAAGATCTGGTAACTCGGCTTGTGCGATGGTTATCCCATCTGCACCGTTGGTTGCTTCAATCACCTCAAATCCATGTTTAGCCAAGATTTCTTTAAATCTAAACATTTCAGTTGGTGAATCATCAACGATTAAAATTTTTGTCATTCTTTCCCCCAAATTAACCGTTATGCACTCACATGGTTGCGAATTGCATTCAATAATTCATCTTTACTAAATGGTTTGGTTAAATATTCATCAGAACCGACAACTCGACCCTTTGCTTGATCAAATAAGCCATCTTTGCTTGATAGCATAATGACTGGAATATTTTGATAATTTTGAGAATTTTTAATCAATGCACAGGTTTGATAACCATCCAAACGAGGCATCATAATATCAACAAAAACGATATCTGGATTAGCTTCAGCAATCTTAGACAAGGCTTCAAAACCATCTACCGCAGTAACTACTTCACAACCTTCTCTTTGTAATAATGTTTCAGCAGTACGACGAATGGTTTTAGAATCATCGATCACCATGACTTTAAGATTTTGAAATTTATCGTCCATTTAATGCCCCTTTCCGTAAGCTTGGAATGAATTGTGCTGTACAGATTTATTTTTACAATTAATCATGGTTTTTTAACATATATTAACTCACTTTATCAATGAACATTTCTTGTCATAAATCTCACTTCAAATAAAAAAACACAGTAAAGCTCACATAAAAAAAAATATTCTGTATTTTTTTAGAACTTAATTGTTTATTAAAATTTTGTAACCACATAAAATGATCAAAGATCGTTTTTAAAATCATATAACTGACTTTATTTTTTGGGGATGGCAGACTTCGAATGGATAGAATAATCTATTACCAAAATACGGACTCAAAAACAAAAAAAATACGCTGTTTGACCTTGGCAATGAGTTTGATCACCTGTAGTGCGTTGGCATATGCAGATGTATCGCAACCTAAAGCGGTTTGGTATCGATATTATGATAAAAATGGGGTCGCAAATATTAGTACCTCTGTCACGCCTGCACACATCAAAAATGGCTATGAAGCACTTGATCGCAATATGCAGGTGATTAGACGCAATCAAGCCTACAACGTTGAAAAGGATCTGCAACAGTCGACCTTACGTGCCTCTGAAGTGCGTAAATTAGAACAAGATGCCCGTCTTAAACGTGCTTATGGAAACTCATCCGTTGCCATCAATAAACGCAATGAGCTTCTCAACAACTTAAAACAGCAAATAGCATTACAAAATCAAAATCTTAAGCAATTACAAAGTGATCGAATCATATTAAAAAGACAGGAAATGGAATATTATAGAAAAGGCAATACCGTACCGTCTACGCTTAAAGATCGAATCAAATACAATGCAGAAAACATAGATAAAACAAAAGGCTATATTGAAAATTTACAAAATAATTATCGCAGTACACAAAGCAAGTATGACGATATTATTAATCGGCTCAAAAAACTTGAATAATCAACCTTTAAATCAAAAAAATTCATATCCTCTATTGAAAAAATCTCAACAAAGACCAAAGCTATTTATATTTTCACTCAACTTTTTAAGTTTGAACCTCATACAATAACCATGAATAACATATCGCACATCATCTGATCTTTGTATTTCAGCCCAATCGGGCATTAAAAACCTTCAGCTAATTTTTTATCGTATTATTTTATCGTATAATCTTCCCTTTAAATCTAAAAATTTTAGGACAGTTTCCATGCGCGCGAGTCGCTTTTTGTTTGCTACGTTGAGAGAAACCCCAAACGATGCTGAGGTCATTTCACATCAGTTGATGTTACGTGCGGGGATGATTCGTAAGTTGGCTTCAGGTTTATACACTTGGCTGCCGATGGGTGTACGTGTACTCAATAAAGTTGAAGCAATTGTACGTGAAGAAATGAATCGCGCAGGCTCATTGGAAACGCTCATGCCCGTAACACAACCTGCTTCACTTTGGGAAGAATCAGGTCGATATGTGCAATATGGTCCTGAACTTTTACGGTTTAAAGATCGTCATACCAACGATTTTGTGCTCGGTCCAACTCATGAAGAAGTGATTACTGATTTAGCACGTAATGAGCTAAAAAGTTATAAGCAACTTCCGATGAATTTCTACCAAATTCAAACCAAATTCCGTGATGAAATTCGCCCTCGTTTTGGTGTGATGCGTTCACGTGAATTTATTATGAAAGATGCATATTCTTTTCATGTCGACCAAGCGTCACTACAAGAAACATATGATGTCATGTATGACACATACTGCCGAATCTTTACACGCTTGGGCTTAAATTTCCGTCCTGTTCAAGCGGATACTGGCTCGATTGGTGGTTCTGGCTCACATGAGTTCCATGTACTTGCATCAAGTGGTGAGGATGATATCGCATTCTCTACCGAATCAGATTTCGCAGCCAATGTTGAAATGGCTGAAGCAATCTTGGTCGGTGAACGTACTGCACCAAAACAACAATTTACGATTGTCGATACGCCGAATCAAAAAACCATTGCAGATGTTTCTGCCTTTTTAAATACAGATCCAGCCCATTCTGTGAAAGCTTTATTGGTACAAGGCGTTGCAGATGAAAAAGGTCATGTTCCAGTAGTTGCATTGTTCTTACGTGGCGATCATGAGCTCAATGAAATCAAAGCTGAAAAGCACCCTCTGATTGCTGCACCATTGACTTTTGCGACTGACGAACAATTAAAAGCATTGGATTTGACAGCTGGATTCTGCGGTCCTCAAGGATTGGTGGAAAAAGGCATAGTAGTCATTGCTGATCGTGCCGCTTCAGTGCTTTCTGACTTTGTTGCTGGTGCAAACGAAGTTGATAAACATGCTATTGGTGTAAACTGGGAACGTGATGCTCAGTTTACTGAAGTGTTTGACTTACGCAATGTTGTAGAAGGTGATCCTTCTCCAGATGGTCATGGCACCATCATGATCAAACGTGGTATTGAAGTTGGTCATATTTTCCAATTAGGCAAAAAATATTCTGAAGCTTTGGGCTGTAAAGTTCTCGGTGATGATGGCAAACCATTAGTGGTGACTATGGGATGTTATGGTATTGGCGTAACACGTGTAGTTGCCTCTGCAATAGAGCAAAACTTTGATGACAAAGGGATCATTTGGCCTACGGCGATCGCACCTTTTGAAGTTGCCATTGTTCCAATGAATGCTCAAAAATCACCACGTACACTTGAAGCTGCTGAAGCACTGTATAATGAATTGCAAACAGCAGGTTATGATGTATTGCTTGATGATCGCAATGAACGCCCAGGTGTTAAATTCTCTGATTTAGAGTTGACTGGTATCCCTCATCGTATCGTAATTGGTGAGAAAGGTTTGGATGCTGGTACTTTCGAATATAAAGGTCGTAGAGATGCAGAATCTGTTGATTTAAGCAAAGCAGACCTGTTGGCTAAATTAGCGAAGTAATTTGACCAGCAATAAAAAACCCGCAAATTATAATGCGGGTTTTTTATTTAATCATGTTTTAACTCATCGCTATAAGCCATTAATTTTCACTTTTAAATCTGTAACAGATGTCCCAATCGCACCAAAGTTCCCCATCGAACCATTCTGAAGACCATTAAAAACAGTCGCTGCACTTGCACCGCTCGTTCCCATGATCATCTGATTGATTCCAAGATCAAATTTACTCGACTCACCCGTATTGCCAAATACAAAGCCACTTGACTCCACACCCGCATAGAAACCATTTAACGAAAAACCATTGGTTTTGTCTGTGCCTGTCAGTTGAAAATTAAAATTTGCACCTACATCACTATCATCCGATAAAAGTGCAATGGCACAACCAGTTCCTGTACCACAAATCGACTGAATTGCTCCACCAAAAGCAATCATACGACCCTGAGGCGCATTGCCGAGCTGTAAATTCATCGTTGGTTTTGATGCTGCAAAATTAATGTCAATGCCACTGTCCATTTTTAATATTTTAATGACATCGCTCTTTTCTGAAGTACCTGTGAAAATAGATTGATAGCCTGTTGGACCCGAAGATGAATTTGCACCTGCCAAGTAAAGCGCAAAAGGTGAAACCTTTATCCCTGTAATATTACTTCCAAAACTGAGACCAATATTGGCAAAAGGCTTACCTGTTGAACCACTGATCGCCCCTCCATCAGTATCCATTACAACATTCATCGTTGACGAATTAGAAGCACCTAAGAAGCTTACACTCATGCTCTGATCTGCAAGTGTTCCAGCACTTTTACCTGCAACAACAAGCGATGCTTTATTTGCATCATTCACAGTTGTACCTAAGCCATCACGATCAATAATAGACAGTTGGTTCACTTGGACTTTGCTAATATTTATACCAGCATCAATCCCTGCCTGACCCGTTGTTTGAGAAAGACCTTGATCATCCAGTGGCTGCATTGCCATTGCAACTGGACTCAATACCAATAATGATATACACCCTAGCTTGTTGTTTTTCTTCATTATCCTAATCCTTAGGAAACTTTATATATTGCCGACTACATCACAGTTTAGTTTGAAATTTTTGGTGATGGAAGAATAACCCGACCAATAACCAATCAATTTCGAGGAATAATATTCAGCTCACTACTTAATCGACCACCTGTTAAGGCGATTTCACCTAGACGTGCGCCTGAAACCAAGGCACCTGAAGCCGCTGGAGGATAAAAGTTTAAATCTCTTGCTCTAAATACACCATTTACAGACTGTGTTGGATTAAATTGCAGACTGGCATTAAATCCAATCTGCCCTGTTCCAGTATTTGAATTCTTACTGATCACAATCGCATTATTAAAACGAATATCTCCTGTCAAATTATCTAAGCCCAATGAAGAACCATTGACAGGATCACTGATCTGAATAGTGTTATTGGTATTGGCTAACTTCAAATCACCCACTACATTCAGACGGTTCCCAGTACCATCATCTTTGATTTCACTATTCGGAATCAAAGATAAATCCATATCTCCACCAAAGCGAAGTTTCAAACCGAAGAGCACATCATCACTTTTCGCAAAATTATTGGTATCTGAAGCACTTTTATTACCACATGCAACCGAGGTTGTAGCTAAGCCTAGTGCACATGATTTATATGTAGTTCCAGGCAAATATCCACCAGCAACTTCTGCTGCCATCACCACCAGCATATTTTTTAAGCTTAGGTTTAAACTTCCATTTTCTACACCAACGCTACCATTCCCTTTGAGCAGCATATCAATATTTCGTAACCCCATATAATAATCAGTAGGTTGACCATTTCTCAGTCCACCATCAATGACCAATATTGAAGTGGTATTGTTACCGATCTTATTCGCTCCATTTTTATCTACCCCTTCCGTTGTTAACCCTAACGAAAAACCAAGTCGAGCAGTTTGACCAGAACCTGCTATTTTATTTTGTGTACCATCAACTGAATAAGAATAAACTTTATCTGCATCCACAGTAGTGCCATACATCGCTAAGTTTGCATTTAGATTATAAAATGGTAGTGCCAATCCCCATTGGTTATTCAGCCCATTGTCTGTAAATAAATTATTTGCCGCTACACCAGCACTTGTGGTAAATCGCCCTCTTCTAGAAAAAGATTGAAATGCCGCATTTCGAATTGAGGTCATCACGCTATAAGGACGATTCCCAGCAGTTAATGTTGTATAAACATCTTGCTTATAGTCATTCAAGCTGGTTAATGACTGACCGTTACCAAAACTTGAAGATTGGAATGTAGAGTTAACGGGCAAAGTGACTTGTTTAGAATCCATAAGATTTAAAAATACACTTCCAGTGTCAAAAGATGCACGACTTCCTTTTTGTAAACCGGTTAGATTTCCAAATTCAAATCCATAGCTATTTAGTCCAGCACCACCTATTTCTAAAGTTGTCGCATCAGCACCACTTGAAAGCATGCTATCACCATCTTTAGTGAAATCAGTTTTCATACGAAATGCAATACCAGAACCGCCAACAATATCTTTTCCAGTATCTATACCTGATGAATTCACAGCAGAGCCTATTAAGCTGCTTGCATTTTGTACACCACGGAACTGAAGTGAACTGTTAACCATCCGTCCACTGGCACCAACACGAATTAAACCTTTTGCACCTGAGGGAGTATTATACTGATCCACTGCATAAACGGATGTTGCTGAAGGGTTGACTCCCTTATTATTCAGCATAATCTCAAGATTTAGACCTGCATTGGATGTTGTTGTGCCATTTCCATACGAACCTGTATTCATAAATCCCGACTTAGTCGAAGCAGGATCAACAACGCGACTTAAATCGGCATAACCATAAGTTGCATCCGGTGTTTGAGTACTTCCAGCAATGTTTGATCCCGAATTGGTTTGTAATTTAAAGCCTTCAGCAGCATCAATAAACATAAAACCATTTGCATTAAAATTAAAATTAAAATTCTTTAAAATTAGCTGATTTAATTGATTTATTGCACTGGTTTGACCCAAATAGATATTGGCATTTTGCAAACCTAAAGCCAGCGTACCTTGGTCATTTTTACCAAGCAATCCATTGGTTGTTTTTAATCCAATACTGGTATTCGATGCTGTTTGAACAGCTAATGTACCAATCTTTGCACTACAGCGTGCTCCACTTGGATCACTATCACACACTCGGAAAGAGTCTACTGTTAATAACATAGGTGAAAGTGATACATCTAGATTCACGCCTGTTTTACCACTCACTGTGCCCATATTGAGTTTTACATTGGCTTTTAATGGGTCTGTAGAAGTATTACTTTGCTGAATCTTAACCGTATCTGCGGTTGCTGTAAGGGCTTGACTTGTCGCATCTGTTTCAGCTCGCCCAGCCTGATCTGTCCAATATAGTGTTTGAATGTTGGCTTCTTTTAATGTGGCTTCTATATTCACACCATCTTGACCATTCACATTTCGCAGATCACCATCATCCAAAGCTTGAAGTGCATAAGCAGGTACATGCATTGCCAATAAGCTGAATGCCAATGTATTTAAAATAAATCCTTTTCGCTGTTCTTGTTTTATTTTCATCCCTAAACCCTCAGACTTATTTCACTTAGCAACGCTTGTTCATACTTGAATCACAACTAAACATCATTAACTTTCCCTGAAGTGCAAGATTGCCATTCATCTGCATACCCATAAACCCAGTTTCACGCCCTGTATCATAATTGTTCGCAGTCGACCCATTTGGACCTGTTGTTTGGGCTTTAGCAGCATATTTATTCAGTTTTAGATAACCATATTGAGCTGCGGTTGCACCCAATGAGTTTTCAGTAACTGTTCCATCTGGATTGGTTATACTGGTAAATGCATCCTTTTCTATGGAAAGTGAATTAAATCCAAAATTACGAATTTGAATGGGTTTATCTGCATCAAAAGATAATTGAAACGCAGGTTTAATCATTTGTTGGTTTGCAATATTCTTATAGACCAAATCCGCACCATCTAAACCTAACTTCTGGATATTAATCGTTCCTTGAATACCCTTAAATACCACCCAAAGTTTATTTCCACTGACACTATTTGCAGCGCCACCTGAATCTACATAACGGTTATTGACTGAAAGTGCTAAACGACAAAACTCTAAATTTGCACAAATTCCACCAACACCATTATCAAACTTATAGGCATTATTTGTTTGATAATATGAATCGTTGGCATTGATCTGATTCAGTACCAGCTTGAGTGATAAGTCTGCCCCAGCCTGACCTTCAACGTGTTGCAAGTCTGAATCAGATAAAGGTTCCATTGCCACAGCATAAACACTCAACATACTGGTTAAAATAAGAAGTACACTTTTCTTCATCATATTTCTCCTTATTTTATAAGCCCTTGGTTGTTATTTTCATATGTTGAATCAGCATACCATCAATGACTGCGGAACCTAAATTATTTTGGGCATTTGAAGTTGATGCATTACTCAATTGATTAAATGAAATTCCGACAGCCCCCGCACTTTTGTCAGCAAGCAAAGTTTTTCCAGCATCTGGGCTATAGACCGTCCCAATACTGATACTGCTATGTGTCGCTGAACTTCCTTGATAACCTGAAATTGAGCTTGAACCACAGTTATATACATTACATGTAGAGCCTTTATAGGACGAATCAGCGCCTGTATAGTCTGTATATATTTGTTTATAAATTGATTCTTTATTTGGGATTCGTGCTAGCTCTAAACTAAAGTTTGTACCATCAGAACCAAGAATTAAAGGCTGATATAATGAACCTAATACTAAATTCGTATTCAGGTTATAAATATAAATACCTTCCTTATCTGAGAAAGTTGGAGCCAATCCACCGTTGATCGCTGGGGTCGATAAAATATCTTGGGCTGTACCTGCAGTACAACCATTCAAATTTCCAACGCCACACTCTTGCGTGCTTAATCTCAAAACCCGGTTCATCAAATTCGCAGGCATAGTCCAAGAATTTGCTGCAGATGTTCCCAACAATTTAGAACCATCCCCGCTATTTAAGCGTATAACTCCAGCCAATCCTAAGGTATTGTTATAGAAGGCACTCATTCCCCCAGTATTGGTTGCACCACCGAGTGTCTGGAATAATTGAATTTTACTTCCATTCAGTCCAAAACCGTTAAACACACCTTGTAATCGAATACGATTTGCCCGACCTGTTGTTGTGCTACTAAACCCTTCACCTAAGTTAAATTGGTTCGCATCCTGATCTGGTTTACTTTGATCACGTACAAAAGCATCTGCCCATAAAGCAAGTTTAAGATTATATGCGTCTTCTCCACCTGCATCATTTACAAAGGCATTCGTCGTTACGGTTTTGTTATCCGAAGCAAATGTATATATATTTTCATACAACGGTGCTTCAAAATTCAAATAGGTTACAGAGCCACTACTGGTACCAAAATCAGGAATATTTGAATCTGTTTTTACGTTAAATATCCATGGGTTTGTTGCCGTTCCCCAACTTCGAATCGCTGCATTTGCCACACCATTGGTTTGTCCTGAATCTAAGCGAAGGTTGGCATTATTGGTTGCATTTCTAGACAATGCTAAACCATATAAATATAAATCAGCCTTACCCACAGAGTGATCACTTGAGTTCACAGTACCATCTTTATTTGTATCTTGCACAAGAGATGACAATGGACCTACTGGCACATAATAGATATAACCAGTATCCAGACTACGATTGGTTAGAATTGTATCTTGTGACTGGTTTGCTCCAGCTCCCTGAAACACCATATAAGCATTTGTAGGTAATAAAGCGATGCCTTCACCAGTCGTATCACTTAATTTTTCATCAGACATTGCTTCCAAAGCGAAGCTAGATTGGGCGATGACTAAGCCAATAAAAGCTGCCAAAACAGTTTTATGAAATTTTGCCGTATAATTGAGTGTAGTCATCTATGACCTTCCTGTGTTATACGATGCTCCGCACCATATTTTATTTTATTTCTGTAATCCCTACGACACTGTATAAAATAGTCTTTCCTTGTCTATACAGTTTTGTTATCTATATCACACTTTATCTTATGCAATATTTTTTATTATGCCAAAGACTTTTATGTAAAATATATGACTTTCCGATAAACGTTTAAAATAAAAAAGCAACAGTAAACTTCCATACTGTTGCTTTTAATCAGCTAAATAATTTAACTAACAGAATTTTAAAGAGCCGTAACAATTAGGTGTAAAATCCTGTTGAGCTAATTTCAAATTGCTTAGTACCATATTGGCACTTGGAGCGTTTATCAGATTTACAGTACCTACAGGAATAGAGCTCCCCCCAAGACAATTTAATAATAAAACAGCACCACACTGCACAGGAACTTGATCTAGATACGCACTCACCTGATCCATTACTACATTTAAAGTAGCTTTAGGAATATCTACCCGATCAGCAGGGTCGATTTTCCCAATATCAATTGGATTTGAAAACTCTAACCACCAACCTTTTGAAGCTGTAGATTTATTTCCTGGCCATTGTATATCTTGTCCCTGTAGTGATAATGATGCAGGAGTTCCGTTTAAGCTTGCTTTATGGAAATAACCTAAATCCTCATTAATATCAACATCCACTTTCAGATTTTGGATTGTACCAAAAGTTTCTTTATTCAAATCAAGAAATGACAAAACCCGAGCAACAATATTCCCTGACAAATCAATATCACGAACATTTGCTGTCGCTTTCAGGGGGGCACTACTAATACGCTTACCTGTTATTGCCTGTTGCCCTAAAACCAAGTCTCCTCGTAAGATATTACTTCCAGTAGTTTTATCTCTTAAATTTAAATTTTATGATTGTGTATTAAAATCAAGACTTCCCCCAAAAAGCAAACAACAAGCTTTCCCCGTGATAGCATTATAGCCATCTGACTGTATTAATTGCCTTCTGGCAGCCTCACCCGACACCAAACTTGTACCGAAACCGTTTACTAAAGCAGTCCCCGTAGTTGCAGCAACTTCCATATAACCGCTTAAAGAATTAATACCATTTTTGGTATTACTATTTTCTTGACCAAATGTTAGTAATCCAATCGCTTTTTCTGAACTTAAATTAATTCCTACAACTTCACGCGTCGAAGCACTATTAGGGTTTTTAACTGCGAACTGCATAAAGGGATTTGTTAAGACAGCACTTGATCCTACACGTGCAGCTCGATCAGCTGTACTACCTGTATTTGAGCTTGCAGAATTCCCTAAACCACTTAGGCTTAAATTATCAATATCAATATCACAGTTACCCGCACCATTAGCCCCACCACACCCCAATTGCAGTTTCTTTATATTGGCATTTAATTCTAACTCAGCCTCTAAACCTAATTTATAAAAACCAATATTTTTTGCCCCTATTATATTTCCAGCACCATCTTTACGCTTCGCTTCAAGATTAGTTGCATCAGTGGGTGCAATATAAGTCAAGCTCATCAATGCTTGTCCAGTAGTTTCAGAGAGCTGTTCATCTGACATACTTTGCAAATGAGTAAAGTCAGCATGAGTGGTCGCCATACCAAGAGACAGAAATGTCAAACATAAGATTTTTATTTTAAACATGAACATCTCCTTATCCTTAGATTATGCTCAGAATTGTCACACTCTATTTTTTTAATTAGCCAAGTTTTATTTAAGATAAACTTTATAAATTTAAATCCCTTAGCACATTAAAAAAGTTTTTTAGTTTTCAATTGAAAATCACATTTTGTGTAAATTATCACAATTATTTAAATTTAAGCTATATTTCCGACAAAATGCTAATGCTTTTAAAATCAGCTTCCCACACATAAACAACAATTAAAACCAAGAAAAAATTATTTCTTATCAATATAAAACAACAGTTTAAAGTTAAAACCTTAAATAAAATGATTTAATCTATACATTAAACACTCTAGAGAATTATGACTTACTCAATTTTTCAGCAAAATACATGATTTTTTATATTATCTTTACAATAATATTTTTATAAAGTTCTCAATTAAATTATCATTTAGTCTTAAAATTCACCTCACTCTAGCAACATGAAGGATAAGAAAGAACTTTTTCAATTTCACTATGATTCAATTTTCACTTTTAATTGATTTTCAAAAATTCAAATAAAAACTTGTTCCTTATAAGAATATTTAACTCAGGCATACACCTACTACTCTGTATTTTATTCATATCAACATAAGCTATTAAACACTGGAAAATTTGATAAAGCCAAAATTAGAAATTTAATAATCAAAAATAGTTTTTCTTATTATGGATAAATACAGGAATATTAGATCAAAAATATCTAATAAAATTCTTAGTTTTTAAAATCACAACATACTTTTTTTATTTAGCATAACACTTATAAAGTGATAAGAATCAATGACAAAGCTTTATAGGTCAAAATATGTTTTGACCTGTTCAATTATCTAAACTCAATTCATAGAAGAAAGTTAAATAACAGGATAAAGAAATAGGGATCTACTCAATTATCTTTATAAATGCGTATCCAGAGAAGCTTAGCAAAATTTTAGTGAACCATAACAGTTAGGAGCAAACCCTTGTTTACTTAAGACTTGATTATTTAAAGGAAAATCAACATATGTTTGCGGTATATTTGGTCGATTACTATCAGGACCTAAAAAGAGATCAGGAATTGTTAACATTCCAGAAAAACATTGAGTTAGTTGACAAACAATTGGATTAGAGTTTAAAGCACTATTAACACTCGGTAATACTTGTGCTAGTGTTGAATTAGGTATAGCCACTTTATTTAATGGACTGATATCTCCAATATCAATAGGTGATTCAAATGCCATCCACCACCCTCTTTGAGCTTTAACTGCTGCACTAGTCCATTGAATGTCTTGTTGCTGTAAAGATAAAGAAAAAGCATTTCCATTAACAGGAATATTATGAATCAATCCTAGTGACTGATTAACCTGCACATTTGCCTTAAGATTATTTAGCTTGCCAATTACCGAAGTTTGTATATTAACAGGAATAAATCCAAATACAGTTACTTTCGCTTTCATACACCCTGCTGTTGTTGCACATTCAAAAACAATTGGTGCAATATCAGCCTTGCCTGTTAACTGAACACTAGATAAACGTTTACCATTAACAATAGCTGGATCAGTTACAAATGAAGCAGCAGCTGATCTTAATTGTAAAATATAATCAGTTGAAGACATAGGATTATTATTAATACATATTCGCCCACTTAAACACACATTAACTTTACCCGTCATCGCTCCAAATGTTGCCCCATCCATAGTCCTTTCTTGAGTCATAGCATTTCCTTTAGCAGAAGCAAGCTCCATATAACCACTTAAACTGTTAATTCCGTTTGGTGTTATTCCATTATCTGTACCAAATGTTAATAATCCTACTGCCTTTTCAGCACTTAAACGCAAGCCGACTATTTCACGTTGGGATGCACTGTCAGGGTTTCTAATCGCAAACTCAATAAATGGATTTGTGAGTATGGCATCTGACGAGGCTCTTCCTTCTCTTGTAGTTGCATTTCCACTTAAACTAAAATTATCAATATCTATATCACAAGAACCCGCTCCATTTATGCCACCACATCCAAGTTGTAATTTTTTGATATTTGCATTTATTGCTAAATCCGCTTCTAAACCCAATTTATAAAATCCAATATTTTTATCTCCGCCCAACCTTTTTGATTCAAGATTAGTGACATCAGAAGGCCCTATATAAGATAAACTCATGAGTGCTTGTCCTGTTGTTTCAGCCAATTGTGCATCAGACATATGCTGCAGCGTCGTAGACTCTGCATATACAGCAGGCATGCTAAAAACACTTAAAGAAAAAAACGTGATGTACAAAGGCTTAAACGTGAACATTTCTTTATCCTTAAACTATGTTCAAAATTTCTTGAGCCCTTTTTTTTATTTAAAGCAAAACCTAATCTTAAAAATTAACAAAATTAAGGTTTTAGCTTAGAAATGTATATGCAGAGCTATATTGTTTATTAGCGTTATTATAACAATTATTTAATTAATCTTAACACAATAACAAAAATGTAATTTAAAAATAGGGAAATAATTTAAATTTAATTGATTAAAAAACCGCACTCTACCATCAATCATGAGAAAATTAAATTAAAAATCAATAACAAATACAAAGTACTTAAACTTAACGGTAATCCTTTCAAATTACACTCATTTTAAAATTATTTTATATATTTACTTAACTTTAAAAGATTTAAAACTGGTAAAGCACTTCCAAACACCCTGGATACGGTGTATTTCTAAACAGCTTTATTGCACAAAATATAAGTCGTTAATTTTAGTTATTTTACGCCCATCGCGAATTAAATATTCTTTTAAAATTAGATACTTAAAAGATATAACAAAACCAAATCATCACCTTAAAGTCATAACACAACAGTTAAGCTACTATTATTAAAATTAATTTAACAAAATTTTAATGAACCATAGCAATTGGGTGTCAAATTTTGATTTGCTAACTGTAGATTGGCTAAGGTCAGTTTTACTGGATTAGCAAGCGTTGCATCATTCAAGTCAACCACGATTGGTTTAGGCGTTGTCAATGTTAGACCAATAATTGCACCAATAGCAGCACCTGCAGGAACCTTTACCCTATTTTCTTCTTTTAATAATTCTGTAGTCATTAAACCAGCTACCTGCGGTAACACATTTGTAATATCTACTTCTTGAGTTGCTTTTAAATAACCTAATTGCACTGGTTCTGCGAAAGACATCCACCATCCTTTTTTTGCAACATCACTATTAAGCATCTCTGCAATTGTTTTGCCAGTCATATCATTTGAGTCTATATAATTTCCAGGCCAAAGTAAGGCTTGCTGCTGCAAACTTAAATATCCACCAGAACCTGTTAGCGGTATATTATGAAACATGCTTAATGCTTGATTAAAAGTGATATCCATATTTAAATTTTGTACAGCCGATCCATTTGCCAATTTAATTTTAGCTTGTCTTGCAACAACTAAAATTGGAGCAAAGGTTACTCTTATCTGATTAAGAGGACCTTGATCTAATGCAATTGAATCAACTTTTGTTGAAACCCCCTTAACACTTGCATTATTCAACCGACTACCATTCACTTGAAACTCAGGTATTGAAAACGCTGCTTTCAATGAAGGTATGGTAATGCCCTGAGTATCTGGGCTATCGGGTTGCGAGGTAAATGTTCTTTTAATGCCTAAGGCACTTAATAATCCTTGGATCTGGTGATTTGCCTGATTCCCAAACACCGTTGCTTTTGTCAAAGCTTCACCTGAAGTTGCTGCAATACGCATAAAACCACTCAGTGACTGAATTCCATCTGTGGAAGTTGGGCTAATTCCATTGATTAAACCTGCAGTCAGGAGTCCTGTAATTTTTTCCGCACTAAAACGTAAACCAACTATTTCACGAGTTGATGCTGAATTTGAGTTTTTTACAGCAAACTCCATAAATGGATTAGTCAATTGAGCACTTGTAGATGCCCGACCTGCTGCCCCAAAATCTGGAGGGTTGCCACTTGATGGATTATAATTTGCTGGTAATCCGCTGAGTGAAAGATTCTTTATATCTATATCGCATTGTCCTGCGCCATTTATTCCACCACAACCGAGTTGCAAATTTCTGATATTTGCATTTAAATCCATATCAACTTCAAGCCCAAGCTTGTAAAACCCAATATTGGAACCATTACTATATTTAGTCATCAAATTGCTTGAGTCGTTTGGTGCTATATAAGACAAACTCATCAATGCCTGCCCCGTTGCCTCACCCAACTGCTCATCAGTCAAACGGTGTAAAGTCAAAGATTCGGCATATAAAATAGATGTACTAAAAACACTGAAAGAAAAAAGAGTAAAGTACAAAGGCTTAAACGTGAACATTTTCTGTCCTTAGATGATGTCCAAAATTATTCAGCTCTAACTTTTTAATAATTCAGTATCTTTTTTAATTAAAATCAATATTTCGATCTCATTAAAATTGATTTAACTCAGAGCTCTGCTAATTAATTTAAGCTATCACAATTTTATTTAGTAAATCTTAAGAATTAAAAAAATGTAATTTTTTTTGTAAGCTTATTAACATTGATTGTTCAAGATATAAATTATTATCGTAAAACAAAGAACTTTTTTTAAATTATTAAGAATTAATTCTAATAAAAACAGCATTTATTTTATTTATTATTTTCATAAAAATATCACTAAACAGTATCAAAAAAAACTCTAAATTCATATCTTAGTGATTTACTATAATAAAAAATATTTGTTATTTTGTCTAAACACTGCAGCCATCATAGTGAACAAAACTCTCTTAAAAATGACAATAAAAAACGCTATAAATTTAGTCAATTCAAATTTTATTATCTAAATGATCCTAAAGGCATCAGTAAACATTTAATTTTTTAAACTTTCTAAAAATTAAAGGAATACACTCCCCTAAACAAATTTAGAGGAGCCTGCTGTTAACAGAATGTCATATTTCCATAACAATTACGATATGGCTGTTCCAATAATGTAATATTCCCATCTCTCGCATTTGAACTAGACGCAATATTACTGACGAGACTACTTACTTTATCTGAAATATTGAGTGTAAAAGCATCCTGAAGATACATACTCCAACCTTTACTCACAGCCGCGGCATAATCTGGATATTGTAAATTCTGTCCAGATAAGGCTATACCAAAAGTATTAGAATTCACATCTATTTGATGCACATTACTTAAGTTATAAGGCATTTGATAAGTACTTAAGCCAGAAACTGTGGTACCTAAACCTGTCGCCAACTGTTGTTTAATGTAGTCAGAGATCCCTCCTCTTAATACCGGTAAAAGTGCATTACCAATATTAGCACCAAAAGATCCAGAGCAAATACCAATAATCCTTACACAGGAGTTGCTCGTATTTAATTCGAGTGCAGAAGTTGTTGAAGTACCATTCATGATATCATCGACCACTGCACTTAAATCTAAACCTTGTATTTTCGCCTGAGTTACACGATTTCCAATAACAGAAACCGCTAGACCATTTCGACTCACAGTTGAATAGTTTGCAGTAATTTCACTATATTTTACTGAAGCCAAACCTATATTTAATATTGTTGCATCATCCAATCCTAAAAAGGCACTCGGTGTCGATATTGCATTTGTATTCCATGTATTTGATCTTACAGGTGAAACATTCGTTTCACCTTGCATTGTGAGATTTGCTTTTCCAGTAAAATAACCACTAAATGTGTTTAGACTACCAATCGATAACGGTCCTTCAGCCTTTTCAGCGCCAATACGAATGCCAACCACTTCTCGTGTTGAGGCACTGTTGGGATTTTTAATTGCAAATTGAAAATATGGATTTGTTAAAACAAAATCCTTCATATTTACCTGATTACTGATCGAGTTATTACTATCAAGACCAGCGGGTTGCTTAGGATTTGTTGTTGCAGTTGTAATACAATAGCCTGATGCCCCTACAATACAACCAAAAGAGACATTATCTAAATCCAAGTCACAAGAACCACTTCCGTTGCTGCCTCCACATCCTAATTGAAGCTTTTTTATGTTCGCATTTAATTCAACTGTTGCTTCAAGACCTAATTTATAAAAGCCAACACTACTATCACCTCCAGCACGACGAGCCTCTAAATTTGTTGTATCTGTAGGTGCTAAATAACTCAGACTCATCAACGCCTGACCGGTCGTTTCTGACAATTGTTGATCTGAAAGTGGCTGTAGAGTTGCAGCATAACTTGAAGCCATAGTTAAGCCACTGAATACAAGTAATGCAACATTGAGATATTTAAACTGGGACATAGCGCTTCCATCCTGAGCAAAGCTTGACCTTATTTGTTATTACTACGCTAAATAATCATTCAAATCCGATATGAATAACACAATATAAATCACATTATATTTAGCATATATTTAATGATTTCATTTGTAGCACAGATCAAAGTTTATACCGAGAAAATATTTGTATATTCCGATAAAAATCATTACTTTAAAATAATTTAATAGACATTTAAATTATTCTTAACTTTATATTTTAATTATTAAAAATCGAAGATTTAAATAAAATTATATATCACATTACATTTATTATATTGATCATTTAAAACATAAAAAAAGCAAGTATTTCACTTGCTTTTTAAACTGATTCTCTTTTAGGTCTTAGGTAAAGTGACCCCTGTTTGACCTTGGTATTTACCACCACGGTCTTTATAAGATGTTTCACAAACTTCATCCGATTCGAAGAATAACATCTGAGCAACACCTTCACCTGCATAAATACGAGCTGGTAAATTGGTTGTATTGGAAAATTCTAATGTCACATGACCTTCCCACTCAGGTTCAAGCGGTGTGACGTTGACAATAATCCCACAGCGAGCGTAAGTTGATTTTCCTAAACAAACAGTTAAAACATTGCGAGGAATTCGGAAATATTCGACTGTACGTGCTAAAGCAAAAGAGTTTGGTGGAATAATACAAACATCAGATTCAATATCGATAAAACTACGATCATCGAAATTTTTAGGGTCTACAATTGCAGAATGTACATTTGTAAAGACTTTGAATTCACGCGCACAGCGGACATCATAACCATAGCTTGAAACGCCATAAGAAATTAGCTTCTCACCCTGTTCATCATAACGAACTTGGTTTTCTGCATACGGTTCAATCATACCGTGTTTTTCGCTCATTTCGCGAATCCAACGATCAGACTTAATGGCCATTTATTTCTATCCCAAAACTGTGCTGTTTACTGCGCTGTACTTTAACTGAAATTGCTTTTGAAAGGAATGTTTCTTGCGAAATAGCTTTAAATCCACAGCCTTTCACGAGGAACGACCTTATAAACTTAAAAGAGCAGAATAACTGAGTGGTACGGTGAAGCTGACTAAAACCAAAGAAGCTGTTCTTTGCATATTGCGTTGATTTAACCAAGTGACTTTATTACTACAGATCACTGAACCAATAAATGTCCAAAAGAATGCAATCGGGATAATCAACAATAAAAATACCAGCATATGAGAGGTATAAGCTGAAGTGTTTTGCCAGACATAGGTTGGAAAAATTGCTGAAGCAAAAAGCAAGGCTTTAGGATTTAACAGCGTTGCTACAAATAGCTCCCGCGCACGAATTGTTGCTTGACTAAAGTCTTCGTCTTGATTCGCTGTACGCCATAACTTTAAAGCTAGAAATAAGATATAACCAGCACTGAATAATTTCAGAATAACGGGCACACTTGGGAACTGCTTAGATACAGTTCCAATGATTAATCCCCAAACAGAAATGGAGATAAAATATCCTAGCGCTTCTGCTGGAATTAAAGGGAGAGATTTTCGAATTCCAACTTGGATTCCAGAAGATGCTAAAAGCGTATTGGTTGGTCCTGGGGTTAAAAGAATCGTCACCACCAGACCGATAAAAAACCATGAAATCATTAAATGACCTCATCTATCAATTGACCGCAGATTAAATCTTTTGATTCAGATTGGCAAAAAAAGAATTGTAAGAGAACATATGAATATGGATAGCAAAATACACAAATAGTTTTTATTTTCAATACATTATAATATTATATCACCAAAAGACTGTTAAGTCATTTCATCATTAGTTGTTCCTTTAATAATCATATTTTCATTTTTATATTCCAAATATTATCTTTTAAATCAGTATGTTCCATAAAATAAAGTGAACCAGTTCACAAAATAGCTTATTAAAATGGAGCGTAGTGAATGTCTTGACCGAATATGACTGATTTTAAGCAAATTTTCAGCTTTAATGTCTATTATTCAATCAAAACCTCCCTTCACTATTTTAGGTATTTTGTCCGAAAGGTTGTTGTTTTTCTCTACATTGATGCACAATAGTAGCCTTTCTTTCATTTTTTAATTTTATGGCAAAGCATTTTTTTCAGTCTTGGCTTCCCTCCCCCGAGCGGGTCAATAATTTGAAATTTATGAAGATTTTTGGTGATAAAGCCTTAAGTCCTCAGCTTTGGTACGTCAATCGAAAGTCAATTTCTAAGGCAATGTTTATTGGTACATTCTGGGGAATTTTACCCATTCCGTTTCATACATTGTTGATCATTTTTTCTGTGTTATTGTTTGAAGCCAATCTTCCAATTGGTTTAATTTTGGCTTGGATTATGAATCCAATCACTATTGTTCCCATTTTGATTTTTGCATTTTGGATTGGCTCTAAAATTTATCATGTGCATATGATCAACAAAGAGATGCTACTGGGCGTTTTCCATCAAATCATCCATTGGATTAAAAACTTTGGGCATGGTCATATTGATTTTAGTTTGGCAAAAATTTTAGCCACAGGGCTTTTTATTGAGGCATTGGTCTGTGCATCTTTGCTTTTTATTGTGACACGTATTTACTGGCGTTGGAGTGTGGTTAAAAAATGGAATGATCGTAAGAATCACCCACTTTAAAACCGCTTCCGACAGGATTGATTGTTATTTCAAAGCCGCTTGTTTTGCTTTCATATATTCAACCACGACATCTAAAACATAGTGCTGGCATGCTTCACCTGTGCCTGCATCATATGCGCCACCATTGGTAATGTTATTTGATAGCACTCGAATACCCAAAAAAGGGACTTTAAATTGACTGGCAATTTGTGCAACAGAGGCAGCTTCCATTTCTTCAACCGATGTAGCATAGTTTTTATGGAAAAATGCAATTCGATCTAATTCATTATTCCACACATCAGCTGAACCGATGGTACCTTCAACAACATTACCCTGTGTATAATTATTCTGAGCACGATGAGCTGCTGTTAAAAGCTCAGCATCCGCTTCGAACTTCCGAATCGCAATCGGCTCTGGATCAGATTCATCATCAGGTAGTACATCAAAGGCTTCGTTCCATTCTAAAGCGTTTGAACCTTCTCCCAACGCTTTTTTAGGGGTTCTGAAAGCACCAATATTTGTTGTATATCGTCCCAAAACAATATCATAAACTTTGAGCTCTGGATCATGCCCGCCCGATGTCCCTTGGTTAATAATCGCAATAGGCTTATACCGCTCAATTGCGATTGCAGTTGCAGCTGCCGCATTACTCATTCCCATTCGGGTTTTAGAGATAATCACGGGATAGCCCTGATAAGTCCCTTTCCAAAACTTCCATCCCCCCACAGTTTCAACAGTCGCATTGGTCAATTTTGCTGCCATTTGCTCAGACTCAACAGGTAATGCGCCTTGAATTACAATGGGTTGTAAAGCTTTCTGAGTATCGCTATTTTGATTTGTATTGTGTGAATCATTATTACACGCTGCCAATAGCAGGGAACCGCACATGCCCATAGCATGGATTATTTTTTTGAATTGCATCATTTGCTCAACAGCTTAAATAAGAACTGGATATTTAAGCAATGAATATACCAATTCCACAAATTTCATTTTTTATATCAAAATTAAAGTATATATGATTTGAATATGTTGGCTATGATTGAAATTAATTCAGCACGATTTTAATCAATTCAGAATGACCTGAAGATAAATCAGCATTTCCCCCTTACCAATCGTCAATTAATTTAATGTCATCTTTATCTAACAATTCAATTTTGGTTTTACATTGCCAAAATCTAAGTTCACCAGTGATAGTGAAATGTTAATTACAGATTCAAAATCTGAAAGTATCTTTCCAGCATCTTGCTAATTTGTACCACTCTCCCCCCATCCTTGGCAGTAATCACCTAATCTTTTTTGGCAATAATAAAAACGAGTAGCACTATTAACATCACCATTGGCAGTATTGGCGAGACTAATAAAAACCTTATTATCGAGTAAGTTAAAATATTTCATTGACTTATCCTCATTCGCCTTTCTTGAATTAAATGGTAAATATCAAGAAAGGCGATCGTATAGAATAAATTTAGAAAATTCGATGTGGATCTTTTTCTACTCGAGGCAAAGCCTTGGCAATTTTTTCCGCAATCAACATATAACTCTCTGCTGCCGCATCTCCCGCAATAACAGAAGGATGACCAGCATCGGCATTTTCTCGAATTTGTACATTTAAAGGTAATCGACCAAGCAATGGAATAGCATATTGCTCAGACAAACGATCACCACCACCTGTACCAAAAATTTGCTCTTCATGACCACAATTCGAACAAATGTGTGTCGACATATTTTCAATCACACCCATCACAGGGATTTGAACTTTATTAAAGAGTTCAATGCCCTTTACTGCATCCATTAAAGCTACATTTTGTGGTGTTGTTACAATCACCGCACCTGTCACAGGAATACGCTGTGCAAGGGTCAATTGGATATCACCTGTACCAGGTGGCATATCAATCACAAGTACATCAAGGTCAGGCCATAAGGCTTGATTAAAAAGTTGCATCAATGCCCCTGTAGCTTTCGCACCACGCCATGCAACGGGGGTATTTTCCTTACCAATTAAATGCCCGATTGAAAGAACTGCCATATCGTGCGCTTCAAGTGGAACGAAGTTTTCACCTTCAATTTTGGGTGTTTGTCCAGCATTGCCCAACATCGTTGGAATACTTGGACCATAAATATCAGCATCTAAAACACCCACTTTTAATCCTAATTTGTTGAGTGCGAGCGCAATATTTACAGTAGTTGTCGATTTTCCTACGCCACCTTTACCCGATGAGATCAAAATGACATTTTGTATACGTGGATGTTTAGGAATGTCCCGTTGTTGTGGTGCAGCTTTCTGAATCGGTGGATTATTAGGATCAATTTCTGCTGGGGCAGGCTTTGGTGAAGCATCGACAACAGGCGGTAATGTATGACTTTCTGCTTTGGGTTGGCTAGAACAACTATGCTCTGCTTTTCCATGTTGTTCGCTTGAACAGCTTGAGTCATGCTGAATTTTTTGCTGAATCACATGCATGTTTAATTCTTGAATACCACATTTTTCTAAAGCATCGGCAAGATCATCATGGATTTTTTGCAAGTCATCCGCTTCATTGGGATATGTATTGATCGTAAGCTGTAATACTCGTCCAACAACATTCACTTGAGTAATACGATCCTTTAAAGCGTTGTTCGAGTTTGGCAACATATAATTTTGCAAAACGGATTGGACTTCTTCCTCTTTCACCTCCTGCGCGGGAGAAAAAACTGATTTAAGTGAAGAAAGCCAAGACATAGATTTGCTCCAAGTTTGCAAATACAACAAATACTGAAACTATAGTTTAACTGTAAATTGAGCTGAGGGTAAGCAAAGTTCTATTCAGCTTTTTGAATGTCTTTATTAATCCTACTGATTTAGTCGGAATTTATTGGTAAAACTTCATTTCTAACCTATATTCAGTACTTTTATAATCTTTAATGGTCAGTGCAATCTCATCAATCTAAATTGGTATCGTTTTTAATAGGTCATTTTCATACAAAATGCGTAAAAAAACGGCTATAGTGATGCTTCTGATCTTAATAATAACAAGGCTTACCGTTAATGAAACTTCGCCATGCTTTGATGCTATCTTTATTTATTTCTGGTTCTGTGATTGCGGGAACATCTACCAATACTGTAAGAACCATTTCTGGGCAACTCATTTCTATAGGTGATAGTTATGCAGATATGAGCACACGGATTGCTCAGTCTCCAATCTCAATGCACACCTACGAAAAGAAAGAAGGGAAAACGACAGTCACTGTCTCAAATTATATTTATGAAATTGATCAGATTTATTATACATTTACAGTTATTGAAAATCACATTCGCCATATTGAATGGACACGTAAAGACCTATAATAGGAAAAGCCTCTGAAGAAAACTTTCCTCAAAGGCTTTTTTACTTAACTCTTATCACTCTCGTCATCTTTTTTATGTTTTAAATCATTGACCTTTTGCTCACCTTTCAATAAGGTTTCTTTGGCTTTATGTTTTAAATCATCAGCGACCTTTTCCGCACCCAATTTTGCTTCTTTTGCCTTTAACTTTACATCATCAATTACTTCAGAAGCTTTATTCTTTAAATCGTCTAAGTTAGTCATCTGTCGTTCCTATTTTGATTAAGTTACTTAACAGTTATAGCAACAGAATCGAGATAAATCGTCAAAAACTGCATTTCAGAAACAATTCACCCACAGAATGTAGCGATGTATCTTTTTGTTTCAAAATGAATAAAATAGTCACAACAGCTAAATCCATATAAAGAATTCAATCTAATGGATACATCGAGATTATTTATGCAACAAGCCATCAAAGAAAAAATTATTCAAGTATGTAATGAAAAAATTGCCAAAAAGGGTGATCAAGTCGGGCTATCCTTTTATGCTTTTTTCGCGAATAAAAATGATGATCCAGAAACATTAATGCAAGTCGCAGAATGGTGGATTAAAACCCATCAGCTTGATCACTTTGAAAAAGCGAGCAAAATTAAACAAATGATAGAAAATGGATAATAGGTGCTTTAGCATTTTAAAATAGTTCTTGGTAATGTTGCATATGCGTAAAAATACCTTCTTGTCTTGTATATTGGTCAATCAAAGGCACTAATCTCTGAAAATGTGCTGATTGGACATGAGCATCTAATGCAGCTCGATCTATCCATTCTTCAATAAAAACAAAATGACCTGTATTACGTAAATCATGGTACAAGTCATAAGCAATACAGCCCTGTTCTTGTTTCGTCTTGTTAATTAATTCTTGATATAAAGGCAAAACAAGATCAATTTTATCTATTTGAATAAAGTCTTCAGCAATGAGTTTAAGCATCAATCAGTTCTAAATGACAATAATGACTTGCAACATAGCATAGAAAACAAACTGAATGGACAATGATAATTGACCATCTTTTTAATTTTATAAAAAAACATTTAAAAAAATTCAACAACATGAATAATAAAGGTCAAAAAAATTTATTTTTTAGCACAGATATTTCTTCAAATGATTTTATCTTGATTAAGCATTACCTTTTTAGATATATTCTAGACAAATATAAATATAATGTATTTCCAGCCATTAAGCCTATAAAAATAGGAATTAACAACAAGGCATAAGCAATACATAAATATGCCAACATTTCAAGAAAACGATATAGAGTTCCCTCTAAACATAAAATTAGAAAGAGACAGCTCAAAATGAACAAAAAAATGAAGCCTGTCACTTTAAGCATTTGAGCAATTTCAATCACTGCTTTAGGCTTTTTTAGAATGCTAAAAATTAGAAGGTAGCTAAAGAATGCCAATAAAAATAGCAATGGTGTGAAATAGAAAAACACTTCCATACCACGACTTGGGTTTCGCTCAGAAGCGATGCCAAGAAAATCGCCCTGATAAAAATATAATGACATGCTGAATGGAACAACTAAGCTCAAAACAGCGCTGAGACTGGCAGCAGCGGAAACCATATATAAAGACCAAGATCGCATCCTGTTTTCCTTTTCCGATTTTGGCATCAGTGTCTAAAACATAAATGTAAAATATTTGATTCTTTGGTGAAATTTAAGTGAAGTTTTTAATATTTTCCTAGCTTAGGATTTTAATGAACTCATAAAGCTAACCGCGCTAAATAACCAAATAAACAATACAAAGCTACGCCCCTGATTAAAATGGCTCAACTCTGTACCATGCAAAATATTGTGGCGTGTCATACTCACGGTTGAACTATTGTCCATTTTGTATGCCGCAAGCTCTAAAAAATAATGATTCAATTCATTAGCAATTTTGGTCTTATGCCATAAACTCTTGATCTCATGACCTTTTAAACCTGGCACAATTTTATAAACATCAATAAATTTAGTGTCCTGTTGTTTCAAATACCCATTTTGAAGTAAAACTGCTGTCAGTAAACCTTCTAATTGTGCATATAGCAAAGGTATACATCCTGCATAAAATTTTAACTCATAGAGTTTAAAACTTTGCGCTAATACAGCTTTGTATTGAGCTTTTGACTCACCAATATCTAATAGCTCAAAAGCATCTAGTAAGCTGCTTTGAAAAAACTCAGTATTGATCACATCCAAAAGATTAAATTCTGAAATCTCTTTAGCCTCATGAATGAGTTGCCAAAAATACAAAAGGTTTAATGCATCATTAGCAACCTTCGCATCCACAGGTTGATCTAACTGATCTGCAAGTACATCGAAATATTTTTCTTCTTGCGCCATATCTCTGAGCGTCTGAATTAAAAACTGATGCTCATCCTCAGAAATATCTTCTAGATACTGTTGTGCTTGTTTTAAAATATTTTTTTCAAACTGTGCTTTGGTTTTTTGATTTTGTGCAATACGAATTACAGGTTGATCATCATCAAAATAATCTTCATCAATCATTACTTTATTACTCATGAGCATGCTTCAATCGTTGATTCTATAATAATAAATCGTTGGGTATATGAATATGATTAAAAATCCACATTTGAAAAGAATTCACCTATTCAGTTGTGCATCTTGATAGCAATTACGTTAAAATCAATACCCTTGCCTTAACTTTGAGAAAGAGAGTTATATCCGTGCGAAATATCTTAGTCACTAACGCCCTTCCATACGCAAATGGTCCTATTCATATGGGTCATCTACTCGGCTACATCCAAGCAGATATCTGGGTTCGTGCCATGCGTGCAATGGGTCATGATGTGACTTATGTATGTGCGGATGATGCTCATGGTACAGCCATTATGCTTCGCGCTGAGGCGAATGGAATTACCCCTGAAGAACAAATTGCCAATGTTCAGAAAGAACATATTCGTGATTTCGATGGTTTTGGTGTGCATTTTGATCACTATGATTCAACCAATAGTGATGAAAATAAGGCTCGCTCTGAAGAAATTTATATCAAAAACCGTGAAGCAGGAAATATCGCGATTCGTCCTGTAACACAATTATTTGATCCTGAAAAAAGCATGTTTCTTTCAGATCGATTTATTAAAGGCACATGCCCAAAATGTAAAGCTGAAGATCAGTATGGCGACTCATGTGAAGTCTGTGGAACCACCTACAATGCAACAGAATTGTTGAATCCACGCTCAACTTTAAGTGGTGCGACACCTGTTGAAAAATCATCTGATCATTACTTTTTCAAACTGCCTAATTTTGCAGAATATTTACAAAAATGGACGCGTGACGAAGGTCGTCTACCTGTATCTATCGCAAATAAATTAGACGAATGGTTTGATAATGGTTTAAACGACTGGGATATTTCTCGTGACGCTCCATATTTCGGTTTTGAAATACCCGATGCACCTAATAAATACTTCTATGTTTGGGTTGATGCACCCATTGGCTATATGTCGAGTTTTGAAAATTACATCAAAACCAAGCGACCAGAATTAAATTTTGATGCATTTTGGAAAAAAGATTCTAAAAATGAGGTGTATCACTTCATTGGTAAAGATATTGTTTATTTCCATGCGCTGTTCTGGCCTGCAATGCTTGAAGGTGCAAATTACCGCACTCCTACAGGTCTATTCGTAAATGGTTTCTTAACTGTGAATGGTCAGAAGATGTCAAAGTCTCGCGGTACCTTCATCAAAGCTGAAACCTATTTACAGCATTTGAATCCAGAATATTTACGTTATTACTTTGCTTCCAAACTGTCTGATAAGGTTGAAGATTCTGACTTAAATCTTGATGATTTCGTACAGAAAGTGAACTCAGATTTGGTCGGTAAAGTAGTCAATATTGCCAGTCGTTGTGCAAAATTCATTAACACCAAATTTGACAATACCTTATCAAAGACCTGTACAGAGACTGCTTTGGTTCAAAGCTTTATCGATGCTGGTGATTCAATTGCCAAAGCTTATGAAGCGCGTGAATTTTCTACTGCCATTCGTGAAATCATGGCACTTGCTGATCGTGCAAATCAGTATATTGATGAGAAAAAACCTTGGGCTTTGGCAAAAATCGAAGGTGAAGAACAACAAGTTCATGATGTCTGTTCAGTGGGTATTAACCTGTTCCGCCAATTAGCTGTTTATCTCGCACCTGTTTTGCCAACGCTTGCTCAACAAGTCCAAGATTTCTTAAAACTGGATCGTTTTGATTTTGCTTCACGTCAAAATATCTTAACAGCACATGAAATTTCGCAATTCCAACCATTGATGCAACGTGTAGACCCTAAAGCAGTAGCTGCTATGGTTGATGCATCTAAAGACTCTTTGGCTTCTGCAGCTGAACCAGCAAAAGTTGAAAAGAAAAAAGAGAAGAAAGTTGAGAAAAAGCCTGAACCTAAAGTGGGTGAAGCTGAAATTATTGGTATTGAGGACTTTATCAAAGTTGATCTCCGTGTCGCAGAAGTTGTAGACGCTGCCCATGTTGAAGGATCAGATAAATTACTTCAACTGACCTTAAATGTTGGCGAAGCAGAACCACGTAATGTATTCAGTGGAATCCGTGAATTCTATGCACCAGAAGATTTAAAAGGTAAATTGGTCGTGATGGTTGCTAACCTCGCTCCACGTAAAATGCGCTTTGGTATTTCCAATGGAATGGTGCTTGCTGCTGGAAATGGTGAAGGTGTTTGGGTCATTTCACCTGAATCTGGTGCAAAAGCTGGTGACAAAGTCTCATAATTAGCAATCCAATGATTTTTGAAAGGCTTCTTCGGAAGCCTTTTTTTATGTTATGTTCAAGAATAAAATCAAGATAAAGCTCATAATATGGCAATTACAAAAACCAGCCTTTCACAAAAAGCTAAATGGCAAAGTTCAGCATTTGTCATTTGGGGACCATTTATTGGAACTTTGATTATTGCAATCACATTTCATAGCCATATTATGTTCGGTGATCCAATACGATTTTTAAAAGGTCTCATTACGCCCTCGATCATATTTCCAATGATTGGAGGACTATTCTTAATTACACCGTTTGGTTATTTACTTGGCATTATTCCTGCAATAATCATTCAATTATTATTCCAACATTTCTTTGCCGGAAAGCTCGCTCAAATACCCTTCATGCGATGCATAATCTATGGCGCAATGTTAGGATTAATGCTTTCACCCTTTATTCTTATTCTTTCCATACTCACTCCATCACCTATATTCACATTTAGTTATCTGCAATTTGTTCTCATCCTTCCCACAACCTTAATTTGTACTGTTATTGAATGGAAAAGAATCCAAAACAAAAGGCAAATCAACTGAAGTACTCACACCAACACTTTTGAGAATCATAAAAAATTCGCTTACAAAAGCAGAATTTTTTTCATCAATAAAAAGCTCAGCGACAGATCAATTCATGCTACAAAATAATTCATTAAATTAATATTGAACATACCCAATGAAAAATATTGTCCAATCTTTGTCAGTACTCTGCGTTTGTTTATTTCCACTTGCATCAAAGGCAGATGTTCAAAAAACTTTACCCATTATTGAGCAACAGCCGCAAGTTTCTGGTTTTTACCAACACCAAGTTGGTGATACACAAATTACAGCCTTACTAGATGGCACAAATTTTATGTCGCCTACACTCTTTAAAGATATTTCATCAGACAAAGTTCAAGAAATTTTAAAAAAGTACCACGCTGATCAAGCAAAAGGTGTACAAACCTCAGTCAATGCTTTTCTGGTTAATACTGGAAAGTCTTTAGTTTTAGTTGATAGTGGTACTGCGGATTGTTTTGGTACTCACTTAGGCTCTGTACTAAAAAATCTGAAAGCTTCAGGCTATCAACAAGAACAAGTTAATACCATTTTACTGACACATTTACATCCTGATCATTCCTGTGGTGTCAGTAAAAATGGTATCGCTAATTTCCCCAATGCCACCATTTATGTCTCAGAAAGAGAAGCGAGTTATTGGCTAAATCCAAAACAAGCTGAAAAAATAGCGCAAAATAAGCGCCAAAATTATGTTGCTACTGTAGAGAAAATTAAAGCTGCTCTTGCACCTTATCAAGCGAAACAGCAATTTAAAACCTTTAAACTCGGTGACAAAATAAATGACTTTGAAGTAATCAACACTGCAGGTCATACACCTGGTCATTTTAGCTATAAACTCAAAACCACAGATGAAGATGTTATCTTTATTGGTGATATTGTGCATTCTCACACTGTTCAATTTGATAGACCAGAAACAGCGATCGAATATGATATTGATCCTAAAATGGCTGTACAAACAC
Organism: Acinetobacter sp. Ag2; assembly: GCF_001005515.1. Taxonomy (NCBI): domain Bacteria; kingdom Pseudomonadati; phylum Pseudomonadota; class Gammaproteobacteria; order Moraxellales; family Moraxellaceae; genus Acinetobacter; species Acinetobacter sp. Ag2. The sequence continues at coordinate 569 of NZ_LBNA01000058.1, read as the reverse complement.
GTTTAAAACAATTTGCAGACTATGCTAAAAATGGACAAACTATAGCAGCACCTCACTTACCTTTTCCAGGCATTGGTCATATCTACTCAGCAGATGGGAAAAGCTATCAATGGATTCCAATCCACTTTAAAGACTGACTTATTTTTGCTTTAACGGTAATTGATATAAGCTCTACCACAAGGTAGTGCTTTTATTTCTCTTCTTAATTTTTTCTCTTTTCTATTTTTTCTTTTCTTTAAGCATAAAAAAACACCCTCAACTTAGTTGAGGGTATTTTAAGAATTAAAAGCTGGCGATGACTTACTCTCACATGGGTAACCCCACACTACCATCAGCGCTAAGAGGTTTCACTTCTGAGTTCGGGAAGGGATCAGGTGGTTCACTCTTGCTATTGTCGCCAGCAAACTGTTATGGACTTTTTCGGGTCTTATGGGTATGCCTTACTTTGTTCCAAATGAGTTTAACAGAACATTTGAGTTGGTTATTGTAACTAGCTTTACAACTAAATCAAGTTTCTTTGATCTTTTATGAATCAAATGATGCTTCACATACAACTGCTTGGGTGTTGT
>NZ_LBNA01000042.1:0-81510 GCF_001005515.1 Acinetobacter sp. Ag2 | reverse complement strand
GATCGGCACTGACACAGCAGGTAATAGTGTTGTGACCAGTGGCGGAACTAAAATTAGTAATGTTGCGAATGGTGTCAATGCAAGTGATGCAGTAAACAAAGGTCAATTGGATAGCTTAAGTACAGGTCTTACCAATACAGGCTTTGGTTTAAAAGCAGCAGATGGCAACACCGTTCACAAAAAATTAGGCGAAGCAGTTGAAGTTGTCGGTGCCGACAGCAACATCACCACGAAAGTTGCAGGCGGTCAGGTTGCGATTGAGTTAAATAAAAACCTCAACAACTTAACTGGCATTACCGTGAACGATGGAACCAATGGCACCAATGGTTCAACTGTGATTGGTAAAGATGGTATTTCGGTTAAAGATGGTTCAGGCAATACCATTGCAGGTGTAGATAACACAGCGTTGACAGTTAAAGATGGCAGTGGCAACACAGAAACCAGCATGAACCAAGCGATCAACACGTTAAAGGCAGCGCAAGGTGAAACTGACAAGTTTGCAGTGAAGTACGACAAAAATACGGATGGTAGTACCAACTACAACAGTATTACTGCAGGCAATGGTAACGGTACTGCAGCAACGATCGGAACTGACACAGCAGGTAATAGTGTTGTGACCAGTGGCGGAACTAAAATTAGTAATGTTGCGAATGGTGTCAATGCAAGTGATGCAGTAAACAAAGGTCAATTGGATAGCTTAAGTACAGGTCTTACCAATACAGGCTTTGGTTTAAAAGCAGCAGATGGCAACACCGTTAACAAAAAATTAGGCGAAGCAGTTGAAGTTGTCGGTGCCGACAGCAACATCACCACGAAAGTTGCAGGCGGTCAGGTTGCGATTGAGTTAAATAAAAACCTCAACAACTTAACTGGCATTACCGTGAACGATGGAACCAATGGCACCAATGGTTCAACTGTGATTGGTAAAGATGGTATTTCGGTTAAAGATGGTTCAGGCAATACCATTGCAGGTGTAGATAACACAGCGTTGACAGTTAAAGATGGCAGTGGCAACACAGAAACCAGCATTAACCAAGCGATCAACACGTTAAATGCAGCGCAAGGTGAAACTGACAAGTTTGCAGTGAAGTACGACAAAAATGCTGATGGCAGTGTGAACTATAACAATGTCACTTTAGCAGGTACAAATGGCACAATAATCAGAAATGTTAAAGCGGGTGCTGTGACCTCAACATCTACTGATGCCATCAATGGTAGCCAATTATACGATATTGCAAACAGCGTGAAGAATGCAATTGGTGGTTCAACTACCAGAGATGTAACGACTGGTGCAATCACAACGACCAATATTGGTGGTACAGGTTCAAACACGATTGATGGTGCAATCAGCAGTATTAAAGATTCAGCGACTAAAGCGAAAACCACGGTAAGTGCTGGGGATAATGTTGTCGTTACATCGGGTACCAATGCAGATGGCTCAACAAACTATGAAGTTGCGACAGCGAAAGACGTTAACTTTGACAAAGTAACTGTAGGTAATGTTGTTGTTGATAAGGCAAATGACACGATCCAAGGTTTGAGCAATAAAGATCTAAATTCAACTGATTTTGCGACCAAAGGTAGAGCTGCGACTGAAGAACAGTTGAAAGCAGTGATTACCAGTAATATCACGGAAGTTGTGGATGGTAATGGCAACAAGGTGAATATTATTGACCAAGTTGTAAATACCAAACCTGACAATAAGAACCAAGATTCATTGTTCTTAACGTATGACAAACAAGGTCAAGAAACCACAGATCGCCTAACGATTGGTCAAACGGTACAGAAGATGAATACTGATGGTATTAAATTCTTCCATACCAATGCCGATACATCAAAAGGTGATTTGGGTACAACAAATGACTCAAGTGCAGGTGGTTTAAACTCTACAGCAATTGGTGTAAATGCGATTGTTGCGAATGGTGCAGATAGTTCAGTTGCTTTAGGTCATAACACCAAAGTCAATGGTAAACAATCAATTGCAATTGGTTCTGGTGCAGAAGCTTTAGGCAATCAATCGATCAGTATTGGTACAGGCAATAAAGTCACTGGTGATCATTCGGGTGCGATTGGTGATCCAACTATTGTAAATGGTGCAAACAGCTACTCTGTGGGTAATAACAACCAAGTACTTACAGATGACACTTTCGTACTTGGAAACAATGTCACCAAAACTGTTGCTGGTTCAGTAGTATTGGGTAACGGTTCAGCTGCAACGACAGGTGCTGGTGAGGCAGGCTATGCCTTATCTGTAGCAACAAATGCAGATAAAGCCGCGATCACTAAAACTACGTCAAGCACTGGTGCTGTTGCAGTTGGTGATGCGTCGAGCGGTATTTATCGTCAAATTACCGGTGTTGCTGCGGGTAGCGTAGATTCAGATGCTGTGAACGTTGCACAGTTAAAAGCGGTGGGTAACCAAGTTGTAACGACTCAAACTACATTGGTGAACAGTTTGGGTGGTAACGCTAAAGTAAATGCAGACGGTACGATTACAGGACCAACTTATAATGTTGCTCAAGGTAATCAGACCAATGTTGGTGATGCATTAACTGCGCTTGATAACGCAATTAATACTGCGGCAACAACATCTAAATCGACTGTTTCTAATGGTCAGAATATTGTTGTCAGCAAGAGCAAAAATGCAGATGGTTCAGACAACTATGAAGTATCAACAGCAAAAGACTTGACAGTTGATTCTGTCAAAGCGGGTGATACGGTTCTGAATAATGCAGGTATTACAATTGGCAATAACGCAGTTGTATTGAACAACACTGGATTAACCATTAGTGGTGGACCAAGTGTTACTTTGGCAGGCATCAATGCAGGCAATAAAACCATTCAAAATGTTGCGAATGCAGTAAATGCAACAGATGCAGTCAACAAAGGACAATTGGACAGCGCAATTAACAATGTGAATAACAATGTTAATGAGCTTGCCAACAACGCTGTTAAATATGACGATGCATCAAAAGATAAAATCACACTTGGTGGTGGGACAACTGGTACAACGATCACCAATGTGAAAGATGGTACGGTTGCACAAGGTTCTAAAGATGCTGTGAATGGCGGTCAATTGTGGAATGTTCAACAACAAGTAGATCAGAACACAACTGATATTAGCAATATCAAAAATGATATTAACAACGGTACTGTTGGTTTGGTTCAACAAGCAGGTAAAGATGCACCAGTGACGGTTGCAAAAGATACTGGCGGTACAACGGTGAATGTCGCTGGAACAGATGGCAACCGAGTAGTGACAGGTGTTAAAGAAGGTGCAGTGAATGCAACATCTAAAGATGCTGTCAATGGTAGTCAATTGAATACAACCAACCAAGCGGTAGTCAATTATCTTGGTGGAGGAGCAGGTTATGACAACATTACAGGTAGCTTCACAGCTCCAAGTTATACGGTAGGTGACTCGAAATACAACAATGTTGGTGGCGCAATTGATGCATTAAACCAAGCAGATCAAGCATTGAATAGCAAAATTGACAATGTCAGTAACAAGTTGGATAACGCATTCCGTATTACCAACAACCGTATTGATGATGTAGAGAAAAAAGCCAATGCTGGTATTGCCGCTGCGATGGCTCTGGAATCAGCACCATATGTCCCAGGTAAATATACCTATGCAGCAGGCGCAGCTTACCACGGTGGTGAAAATGCGGTAGGTGTGACTTTACGTAAAACTGCAGACAATGGTCGTTGGTCGATTACAGGCGGTGTAGCTGCAGCGTCTCAAGGCGATGCAAGTGTTCGTATCGGTATCAGTGGTGTGATTGACTAATTCACTCGACAGGGAAGATCTTCGGGTCTTCCTTTTTCTTCGAAAATTTTTTAAGAGAGAAAAAATGAAAGCATTTAACAAAAAAATTATGTTTGGTGTATTCAGCGGTCTTGTGATGTCATTGAGCCATGCTGCTGAAGTCGAAAGTGCAAATACGCAAGAAATCCATTTTCCTGAAATCAAAGACAGCTATTTAAAACAAGTGAACCGTTATGAATATGACGATGTCGCACGTTTAGACAAGGGATTAACCAAAGATCAGATTCGCCATATTTTGGGAAATCCTCAATTCTCTGAAGGTCTTTTTGCGGTTAAGACATGGAATTATGTATTGGATATTCGTGAGCCTAACTCAAACCAATATAAGCGTTGCCAATTACGCATAGATTTTGATAAGCAATACCGTTCAGACAATCTATATTGGAAAGGTGAACAATGCCAAGGCTTAATGGCTTGGGGGATTAATAATCAGTCTGAGACTGAGCAAACGACTCTAGCACCTGGTGGGCAGTCTGCAAGTGTTTTGTTTTATTTTGATCATGCGGATAAAAATGGTGTAAAGAACGCTGAAGTGATTCGTAAAATCGCAGATCAGATTAAACAATCTGATGCGAATAGCCCTGTTTTTGTGGCTGGATATACTGATCGTTTAGGATCATTTCAGTATAACCAACGTTTATCTGCCCAAAGAGCGAATACAGTCGTTGAACTCTTGAAGCAACAAGGCATTCGTGGCGAGCAAATTCAGTACAGTGCTGAAAATAAAACAGATGTGTACCAAAAGTGCGCAGGGATCAATAAAAAGATCCAACTGGTTGAATGTCTAGCACCTAACCGTCGTGTGAATATCACGTGGTAAGTCTTATTTATTCAATCTAATTTTGGATAATCCAAACAAAAAACGATATGTGTTCCACATTATCGTTTTTTGTTTTTTGAGCAGGTGTTGATTAAAAAATCAAGGAGCTGATGAGATTGCAAAAATTTCCAATTAATTTAAAACAATAAAGTACGCAAATGATGAAAAAACAGTTGTGTTAATGATTGGCTTGGGGTTTACCTTTCTGGCACAAGCATTTGATAAAAAAGTAATGATATTTCGATTATCAATATTTGAGCTTCTATGAATAGAGATCTTTTATAAAATTAAATTTAGTGATTATTGTTAAATGATAAATATTATTTATTAAAAAATAAAAAATTATTCATAGAAGTTTTGTGTCTAATCTGGCGTGTTAGCGTTATATTAAATATCAATATTCATTTATCTCTAAACCCTGTTGAAATATAAGTAAACACGTCTTGTTTAAAAAAAGATCATACTCAAGGTCATTGGTTCTACGTTAACTTATAGTATGATGTGTACATATTTCGACTGATTTATTGCTATATCAGTTTTATTTAGCCAGAGTGAATCTGATTCATTTCAAGCTCAAACAATGTTGGAAATACAAATGCCTGACTATCGTTCAAAAACATCGACACATGGAAGAAATATGGCTGGTGCACGTGGCTTATGGCGTGCAACAGGAATGAAAGATGAAGATTTCGGTAAGCCGATTATTGCGGTAGTCAACTCATTTACCCAGTTTGTGCCTGGTCATGTCCACCTTAAAGATTTAGGTCAACTGGTTGCGGAACAAATCCAAGCAGCTGGTGGTGTGGCAAAAGAATTTAATACCATTGCCGTGGATGATGGTATCGCAATGGGGCATGATGGCATGCTGTATTCATTGCCTTCACGTGATTTGATTGCAGACTCTGTCGAATATATGGTCAATGCACACTGCGCAGATGCCATGGTGTGTATTTCAAACTGTGACAAAATTACCCCAGGGATGTTAATGGCAGCGATGCGCTTAAACATTCCAGTGGTGTTTGTGTCGGGTGGACCAATGGAAGCGGGTAAAGTTAAAATCCGTGGTACAGAACGTGCAATTGACTTAGTTGATGCGATGGTGGTTGCAGCCGATGATAATTTTACAGATGAAGAAGTAAAAGAATACGAGCGTTCAGCATGCCCAACATGTGGTTCATGTTCAGGTATGTTCACAGCAAATTCGATGAACTGTTTGACAGAAGCATTGGGGTTGTCGTTACCAGGAAATGGTTCAACATTAGCAACGCATGCTAACCGTAAGAAACTATTCGAAAAAGCAGGTCAATTGGTTGTTGAATTGGCAAAACGCCATTATGAACAAGATGATTACACGGTATTACCACGTTCGATCGCAACCAAAGCATCTTATGAAAATGCCATGACGCTCGATATTGCGATGGGTGGTTCAACCAATACCGTATTGCATTTATTGGCTGCTGCCAGTGAAGCAGGTGTTGACTTTACCATGGATGACATTGATCGTTTATCGCGTAAAGTGCCTGTATTATGTAAAGTTGCTCCTGCAAAGCAGGATGTGCATATGGAAGATGTGCATCGTGCCGGTGGCATCATGTCCATTCTCGGTGAATTGGATCGTGCAGGTTTATTAGATACATCGGTACACACTGTGCATGAGCACACCTTAAAAGATGCATTGGATAAATGGGATATTATTCGTACAGAAGACCCAGTGGTATATGAGTTCTTCCGCTCAGCGCCAGGTGGTGTTCCAACTCAAACAGCATTCTCACAAAATCGCTATTACCAGACTTTGGATGGCAATCGTGAAACAGGTGTGATTCGTAATGCTGAACATGCTTTCTCTAAAGATGGTGGCTTGGCAGTATTGTATGGCAACATTGCTGTAGATGGGTGTATTGTTAAAACAGCAGGTGTTGATGATTCAATTTTAAAATTTAATGGAACTGCACGAGTATTTGAAAGCCAAGATGCTGCAGTAGATTCAATTTTAGGACATGAAATTAAGGCTGGTGATGTGGTTGTGATCCGTTATGAAGGACCACGTGGTGGACCGGGTATGCAGGAAATGCTTTATCCGACCAGTTATTTAAAATCAAAAGGCTTAGGTAAAGAATGTGCTTTACTGACAGATGGACGTTTCTCTGGAGGTTCTTCTGGCCTTTCAATTGGTCATGTATCACCTGAAGCTGCTGAAGGTGGTGTGATTGGATTGGTTGAAGATGGTGATTTGATTGAAATTGATATTCCAAATCGTACCATCAATCTTGCTGTGGATGAGGCGACCTTAGCTGCTCGACGTAAGCTTCAAGATGAAAAAGGGTGGCAGCCTGCTGAGCAACGTCCGCGCAAGATTTCAAAAGCCTTGAAAGCTTATGCTATGCATACCACCAGCGCTTCAAAAGGTGCAGTGCGTGAAATCTAAGCGCTAAAATAAAATAGATCATTAGTTTGAGCTAAAAAGCATCCATAAATGGGTGCTTTTTTATTGGATTGACCTAATGGTTTAAATTTTATCAGGTTTTGGGATATTGATCATTCAGAACCGAATTGTTATAAATTTGCTTATGACTGATCAGCATCAATTTTTTCAGCATCTTCATTGAATGAATGGTATGCTTGAGCGAGTTTCAGTCAGTTTTCTCTCATTTATTTAGTGCTTATTTTGAGGCTCTTCCCATGTCACTGCTACGCCGTTGGTTTGATCCAATCCGATCGAGTTGGTTTTACCAAAAACCGGTTCGCCAAGAGGTGTTATCTACGGAACAAGGGCTGAGTATCTATCTGCGTTTAGATGATGTGTATAGTTATCTTGCGGTACAACAATTAACGCAATTGGATGATATTTTAGCTGATGATTTAAAACCCTTGAAGGTGATTATTTCCAATACATCGGCAGAACCCCCCAATGGGATGACGGTAGAAGAATGGCGCAATTATTGTTTAGAAGATGCCAAAATCTTAGCCAACCAACACCGTTTTAGTTATGATGATGAAAAACCAGAACAACCCTCTCCAGAAGCATTAAAACAAGCAGAAATCATTCTGAGAAATACACCGCTTACAGGTCAGAACTTTCTTTATTTACTCGAAGACGTCTTTCATATGCTGTGGCAACAACAGTATGGAAAATTACGAACGTTGTTTGTTATGGCGAGTCAGCACCAAAAACCACAAAATTTCCCTGAACGCATTTTTAATCATACCCCTATTTTAGAAAGCTATTTTGAATTTGGTGGGCGAAAGTATCATGCGGTGGATGATTTATTGCGTTTGACTCGCCGTCTAAAACAACAAAAATTATTGACGGGTAATCCGATTTTCTTAATCAATCACATCGAATGGCGTGAGCATTTGATGAGTGATGCAGAAGAGCTTGCTGAAATCCAGTCCATGCACCCAGAACTCGATTTATATATTGCTTTAGAAGACCCAATCAGCTGGTTATTGCTGGCTTATATTAAAGAAGAACTTGCTAATTATTATAATATTCAATTGAATTTGTATCCGTTGAGCTATCACGGTCGAGATGCTTTTGACTGGAGTTTGGCAACACGTCTTTCCAAGCGTTCTGAAGTGAAATTTACACCATTTTGTCGTCCAACGGCTGAAAGCACTTTAAATATGGCACGGCTATATTACAGTGTGCCCGAAGAACAGCGCGTAGATGTCATGTATGACATATTGCAAGCTGTGTGGACCAAAGGGCGTGATTTGTCCTTTAAACCTCACTTGCAGCAAATCCAGCAAGACTTAGCAATCGAAAAATTAACAGAGATTGACGTTGAAGCTTTATTAAAAGTGAATGATCAGCAATGCGCTGAAAAGCATCAGCCCGATTTTCCAGTTTTAGAATTGCGTATTGAAGGAAAGCGTTACGTATTTAATAGTCTATATCGCGTTTGGATGATTGAAAGTATTTTTAGTAATGTGTTAGAACATAAATATAAAACTGAAAATGCGTTAGAACGAGCTCAACACATGAGCGAAGCACAGGATGTAGAAAAAACCAATGATCAAAAAAGAGAAGTGTGAATCTTTAGAACAAGTCCGTGATCGAATTGATCACTTGGATCAAGAATTGATTGAATTAATTGCAGCACGCCAATATTATGTGGATCAAGCGGTTCGATTTAAACGTACAGCGGAAGATGTACAGTCACCAGAACGTGTACAGCAGGTGATTAATAAAGTACGTCAAAAAGCCATTGATGTTGGAACGAATCCTGATTTGATCGAAATGCTTTATCGGGAAATGATTCAGCATTTTATTCAGCGAGAATTAAAAGAAATTCGCCCATAATTGTGCAAGAATTTTAAGTTTTATATTTCATCATTTATTTTACTTTAGAGAACGGTATGAAAAAAATTATTTTAATCTGCATAACAACAATGTTGAGTCAGTATGCACTTGCGGAAAATTGGAAATTAATTATTAAAGATCCAGATGGAAGCTTTTATTTAGATACGGATCGCCTCGTGAAAAAAGGCAAAACAGTCGATTATTGGGCAAAGTTTGTTGCTGATGCCGATAATGAAGAGCTCGAAATGAAAAAAGGTGACTATACTTTATCGCATAATTTAGACCATTGTGTAGAGCGCACGACCAGCATTAGTTTAGTCGAAGATTACTTAAAAAATGGTGAATTGATTAACCGAGATGATCAAGCTTCTGATCCTAGCACGGTGGATGATGATGAAATCAATTTGGCTTTCTTTCAATCAGTCTGTAAATAATCATAGAAAATCTGGATTCATTTTAACTTTTCAGTATATTTGAAAAAAATCCCTTTTTTAAAAAGGGATTTTTTTATGAATCAATATCCAAAAAAATTAATGGATCTAAGCAAGGCAATATTCTTTAGAGTGTGTAATTAAATTCCCCAATCTAGCTCTGTTTGGGTAATTTTATTGATCACGGTTTGATATTCAAATCTTTTACATGCACACCACAACTGCATGAACTCTGTACCAAAATATTGTTTAAAAACAGCATTTTTTTCGAACAACTGCAATGCTTCAAGCTGATGGGTCGGTAAGAAATGTGGTGTATCGATGCCCTGCAATTGTGGGCTAGGTTTGGGTAAGTCGAGTGGGGTATGTAGCCCATGGAGTATACCGACCAATAGGGTTGCGACACAAAGATATGGATTGACATCTGCCCCTGCAACACGATATTCAAGCCGTTGATTGTCTTGATCTGCACAGGGGATGCGAATGGCAACATTACGATTATTCAATCCCCAATTTGCTTGTAGCGGTACATGATGCCCAAATTGGAATCTTCGAAAGGAATTGACATTGGGTGCCAAAATCGCCATGGATGCAGGCATCAAATCAATTAAACCTGCAATGACTTTTTGCATGATCAGGTTCGGTTTTTTAGCTGCATCTAATTGAAAGATATTTTCTTGCCATTGGTTGAGTAGACTCATATGAAAGTGCATACCACTGCCTGCTTTGGACATATTCGGTTTTGCCATAAAACTGGCTTGCAAATGGTGCTCTACAGCAATTTGTCGAATCATGCGTTTAATTGCCATGATCTCATCACAGAGTTTTAAAATATTGTGGCTATGCTGAATATTCAGTTCAAATTGTCCAGAAGCACTTTCAGCCACAATTGCGGTGAGCTCGATATTTTGGCGCTTTGCTTCAAGCTCAATGTGTTGAAGAATACGATGAAAATCATGTGGTGTATCTACATCGAAACATTGGGTTTGATGGGCTTGATTATCTTGTTGTTGATTTGATAAATAAAACTCGATTTCACCTGCCATGACAGGAAAGTAATGCATTTGGTGCAGTGTAGTTAAGATTTTTTTGAGTAGATTACGCGGTTCTAACATACAGTCTGAGCCATCATCCGACTGCATACTTAATAACAGTTGAGCATGTTGGGTGGGCTGATCTGCACAAGGTTTTAAACTGCCTAAAACGGGTATACATAAGCGGTCAGGCTCTCCGATATATTTGCCTAAACCGCTTTCTTCCACCACCTGACCATTTAAATTCATTGCATAAATCGACAGTGGGAAATAACAACCTTTGTACAGTGAGTGGAGTGCATTCACCTCAATACGTTTCCCACGAATATGCCCATTCAAATCATGTAAGCAAATATCAATAAAACGTGTTTCTGGATAACTTTCTAAGTATCGTTGCGTTTCGAGATAAAAATCATTGTTGTCCTGATGCTCACATAATAATGCTGTGGGGAAAATTTTTGTAGAACTGGCAATCGGCATATTCATGGTCAATACATCCAAAATGGGATGGAAAAAGTATAGAAAGCTTGGGTTGAGCAGTAACGTAAAATGATCGTAAATTCTTTGTCTGAGAAAAAGTCTGTCCGTGAGGATAGAGCCTCAATATTTAATTGAGGCTCTATCCTAAAAACAGTGATATTTCAAATCTACAGATTGGCGTAGCATGACCTCAGCATAGAGAGGTATAGCGACATGATGGGATTTGTCATAGGTGTGTTTGCAATTGCAGGGATGATTAAGGGAACGATTGGGCTAGGTTTACCTGCGGTATCGATGGGTTTATTGAGTTTAGTCATCAGCCCATTCCAAGCTGCGACACTGCTGATTATTCCTTCAATGGTCACCAATTTTTGGCAATTATTTGCTGAGGGCAATGTGTGGCGATTGGTGTGTCGTTTTTATCCTTTGTTATTGGGGATTATTGTTGGCTCGATCTGGAGCATTTTCCCGACCTTAGGGCATTCTCATGGTAGCTTTCATAGTGAGGCACTGTTAGGCGCAATGTTGGCTTTGTATGGGCTTTACGGCTTATTTGCCAAGCGAATGCCAAATCTTGCTCCACATGAAAAATGGCTTTCTCCAATCATTGGATATTTAGGCGGTGCTTTGACTGTTGCAACAGGTGTTGTAGTGATTCCAGTTGTACCTTATTTGCAATCTTTGCATTTAAAGCGTGATGATTTGGTACAGTCTTTAGGTTTAGCTTTTACTGTTTCAACAATATGCCTTGCCGTTTTCCTACATCAGAATCCTGTTGAAGATACCCCGATTGACTATAAATTATCACTGATTGCGTTGATTCCATCATTACTCGGCATGTGGGTGGGGACAAAAATTCGTCATCGAATTCCAGAGCAAAAATTCCGTAAAGTTTTCTTTTGTGGTTTGGTGATTTTTGGATTGTATTCTGTATTACATCAATTTGGCGTGCTGTAAGTGTCTTTTCCAATGACTTTTTGAGCTGCCGAGCTCAACATGCACTCGTTCAATTTAAGGCTGAGGCATCTCATCCAAAATCAGTTTAGTTTTTTGTGAAATTAAAAATTGCACAAAATGTTGGTAGGCTGTAGGAAGCTCATCAAAATTTTGTGCAGCCAATTGTAATTGGCGCTTTGCCCATTCGCCCACCAATTCGATTTGATGAAATGGATAATGCTGATTTAACCGGATTGCAGCACGCTTTGGCATAATTGCAATCCCGACGCCGTTAGCGACCACCTGAGCAATTGCGGCAAAATTTGGTAATCTCAAACGATACTGAATGGCACAATTAAGTAATTTTGCTTGATTTTCAATAGATTGTTGGAGTGAGTGATATTGCATTAAACCCACAAATGGATAATTCATCGCATCAATCAACTTGAGTTGTTGCTGTTGCCCAAGCTCATGATTGGCTGGACAAATCAGCACCAATGGATCATCTGAAAACTCGAGTGTTTGCAACTGATGGTGATTAAAAAAGCTTGAAATTAAGCCTAATTTCGCATTACCTTTTTCAATTGTTTGAATAATTTCATTGCTTTCTGCTTCTCGTAGATCAATCTGGATCTGTGGATTTTCAACTAAATATTGAGGTAACAGTAGCGGTAAATATTCACTTTGCGCAGACGAATTACACCATAAGGTCATATGGTTACTGAGTCCCTGTGTATAGGGTGACATGGCTTGTTCAAGCTGTTTAGCTTGTTGGATCAACCTTAAAGCTTGTTCTGCAAAAGTTTGCCCTGCGATGGTCAGTTTGACACCTGAGGCGTGGCGAGTAAAAAGGCGAGTTGTATAGTGTTGTTCAAGTTTTTTAATGCGTTCACTTGCTGCTTGCAATGAAATAGACGAACGTTCAGCACCTTTGGTCAGGCTTCCTGTGTCCACGATATTGATAAAGAGTTGCAAATCGAAGAAGTCTAGGCGCATGCGAATCATGAAAGGCTGAAATAAGATGAAAGTATAGCTGAATCATCATACAAATATACGCTATCGTAGCGATTGTTTCTGGAATCAATCAGGCGAGATTTTAATTGAAACAATGATAGCGTGATCACGATCGTATTGGATGAGAGTGTCGAGATATTTTAAATGATTGTCATGGTGAATACAGGTGCTTTAAGACCTCCATTGAATTATATTGATCATTATTTTATTTGCTCTGTCCTCGCCCAAAACGCAATCCATTGATGAAATATCAACAGACCTTAGAATAGATAAAAAATCTTAGAGAGCAAAAACAGTGAAAACGATTGGTTTATTGGGTGGGATGAGTTGGGAGTCTACAGATTTATACTACCAACAGTTGAATAAAAGCGTGCAACAAAAATTAGGAAAATTACACTCTGCGAAAGTCGTTTTAATCAGTGTTGATTTTGCTGAAATCGAAATATTACAGCGCCAAGGCTTATGGGAGGATGCAGGAATATATTTAAAAGAGAAGGCCGTTCAGTTGGAGCAAGCAGGGGCAGAGGGCATTTTACTGTGTACCAATACCATGCATAAAGTTGCGTCCTATATTGAGCACTCGATTTCTATTCCTTTCATTCACATTGCGGATGCGACAGCGAAAGAAATTTTAAATCAGAACATTCGCAAAGTCGGTTTGTTAGGTACTCGATTTACCATGGAACAAGATTTCTATAAGCAGCGGTTGGAACAGCAAGGCATCAATGTACTCATACCTCACCAAGCGCATCGAAAGATTGTTCACGATATTATTTATGATGAATTGTGTTTAGGCGTGATTAATGAACTATCTCGTCAGAAATATATCCAAATTGTTGAGCAACTCATATTAGAGGGTGCAGAAGGAATTATTTTGGGGTGTACAGAAATTTGTATGCTGATTGGAGACACTCCGTTTTCTGTTCCACTATTTGATACAACATCGATCCATACACAAGCTGCTGTGGATTTTGCTTTGTCGTGAGCTTTTAAAACGCAGTATGGGTATCAATAAAAAAGCTCCAGATGGAGCTTTAATATTGCTATCAGCAAAGGCTTACATGATTTTCACACCTTGCTGACCCGCAGGGGTAACTTTGAAGATTTCAACTTCAAAGGTAATATTTTTACCTGCAAGTGGATGGTTAAAATCGACTTCGGTGATGTCTTCACCTACAGTTTTAACCACACCAAATAGGCTTTGTTTGGCTTTATCTTCAAACTCAATCATATGTCCTTCTACAGGACGCTGTTCGAATTTTACCGTATCAAACTTTTGTACGTTTTCAGGATTCCACGGACCGAAAGCATCTTCAGGAGGTAAGCTGACAGTACGACGGTCACCAGCACGCAGATCAAATAAGGCTTTTTCAAACCCCGGTAATAAGCTGCCATCACCTATAACTAAACTGACAGGTTCTTCACGGCTACGGGTATTATCAATTTCAACACCACTTTCAATCGCAACAGAAAAGTGCAGTTCTACTTTTGATCCATCCGCAATACGTGTTTCGTCATTGGGATTAATAATTTGTTCAGTCATTTTGCGCTTCCGCACGTTGAATACGATGCTTTTCTAAAAAGAAGGTATCAATTAACAATAAAATGGTACCGAGGGTAATCGCACTGTCTGCAATATTGAATGCAGGAAAACTACTTCCTTGATAATGCAAATGAATAAAATCAACCACATAACCCAGTGTCATACGATCAATCAAATTGCCTAATGCACCACCAAGAATCAATGCGATTGCAGCAGGTAAAATCAGTGTTGTTTTTGGCATACGCATCAGCCAAAAAATAAAGACGATAGAGACGATACCCGCCAGTCCCGTAAATAAATAATGTTGCCATCCACCTGCATCGGACAAGAAGCTAAATGCTGCGCCGTAATTATGCAGTAATGTCCAGTTCAAAAAAGGCAGTACAGGTACAGGCTGAGCATAAGTCAAATGTGTACTTGCAATGTTTTTTGTCCATTGGTCAATGATAATGGCAAGGACAGACAGTCCAAGCCACATCAAATTATGAGGATAAAACTGGAATAAGCCCTTTTTATTTTGCGGATTAGGCATATTTTCTCTCTTCGCCTTGACCTGTAGGAAGGTTGATAATACAACGAGAACATAGACCTGGATGTTCAAGATGTGTATTTACATCTGGAAGTACATGCCAGCAACGTGCACATTTCTCACCTTCAGCCGCCGAAACCTTAACTCGTAAGCCTTCAATATCCGTTGCTTCACCTTGTTCAGCATAATCATAAACAATGGCTTGTGAGGTAATTAAGACAAAACGAAGTTCATCACCCAATTGGTTCAATACTTTTTGTAGATCCGCATTTGCCCAAAGTTCAACCTTAGCTGACAGGTTACTACCAATCAGTTTCACATTACGCGCAGCTTCAATCTGTTTATTGACCGCAGATTTAACTTCAATCAAAGTCTGCCAATCCGCTTCAGAGATCAAGTTGCTATTGGATGCAACTGGAATATCATACCAATTTGCAGTAAATACATATTTTTCAGTTTGTTCTGGAATCAACGGCCAAGCTTCTTGTGCAGTAAAGCTCAAGATAGGGCTCATCCAACGAACAAAGGCTTGAACCAAATGATACAACGCAGTTTGTGCTGAATGGCGAGCTGCTGAATCAGCCTTGGTGGTGTATTGACGGTCTTTGATGATGTCTAAATAGAATCCACCCAAGTCATTGATACAGAAATTCGTCAAAGCATTGGTCACTACATGGAAATTCATATCTTCATAAGCTTGTTGAATGGTTTTCTGTACATCAGCTGCACGTTGTAAGATGTATTGATCAAGGGCAATCAATTGATCAACTGGCAAGGCATCTGTTGATGGTTTAAACCCATTTAAGTTTGCCAACAAGAAACGCAAAGTATTACGAATACGACGATAGCTATCACTTACACGGCTAAAGATTTCATTACTTGCCGCAATTTCATAACGATAGTCACTTGAAGCAACATATAGACGTAAGCCATCTGCACCTAACTGTTTGATGATGTCTTCAAGCGGGATAAAGTTACCCAATGATTTTGATAATTTACGACCTTTTTCGTCTACTGTGAAACCATGGGTCAACAACGCTTTATAAGGCGCACGTTTATGAATCGCAATCGACGTTAACAATGAAGACTGGAACCAACCACGATGTTGATCTGAGCCTTCAAGGTATAGATCTGCTGGGTCTTCAAGTTCTGCACGTTCACGTAACACAGCATAATGGGTTGTGCCTGAGTCGAACCAGACATCCAAAGTATCACGGACTGCATTGTACTGTTCAGCATCATCACCGATAAATTCTTTGGCTTCACGGTTATACCAACCATCAATCCCTTCTTTTTCAATCAGTTTTGCAACTTCTTCAATTAATTCAGGAGTACGAGGGTGTAATTCATTGGTATCTTTGTGTACAAAGAATGGGATTGGCACACCCCAAGTACGCTGACGAGAAATACACCAGTCTGGGCGACCTTCGATCATAGATTTGATCCGGTTTTTACCCCAATCAGGGACAAAACCGATGTCATTTTCGATGGCATTTAAAGCATCTTGACGTAGACCATTTGCATCCATGCTGATAAACCATTGAGGCGTTGCACGGAAGATAATCGGTGTTTTATGACGCCAGCAATGTGGGTAGCTGTGCTTAATTGGCAGATGCGCCCATAATTTACCGATACTTGATAAAGTCTCGATGATTTTTGGATTTGCCTTATAGATGTGTTCACCAGCAAAAAGCGGTGAGGTTGGTAAGTAGACACCATTTCCACCTACAGGGTTTTCTACTTTTAAGTTATAGCTTAGACCTACTTTATAGTCGTCTACACCATGTCCAGGCGCTGTATGTACAGCACCAGTACCACTGGTCGCAATAACATGCTCGCCTAAGATGACAGGCACTTGGCGATCAGTAATCAATGGATGTTGTAGTTGTAAATTCTCAAGTTTTGCACCAACAAAATCAGCCAATACTTTTGGATTTTCAAGCTTGTAACGTTCACATGCAGACTCAACCAAATCTTTGGCTAAGATGAGGTTTTGAGTACCACGTTCAGATTGTACTTCAACCAATTGATAGTCGATTTCAGCATGCAGTGCCACCGCCTGGTTGGCAGGCAATGTCCAAGGTGTTGTGGTCCAGATCACGATATCGGTTGGATGAGTAACAGTCAGTCCAATTTTTTCAGATAAGTCAGTCAGGCTGACCACACCAAAGCCGACATCAATTGCATCCGATTTTTTATCTTCGTATTCAACTTCTGCTTCAGCCAGTGAAGAACCACAGTCCATACACCAGTTCACAGGTTTTAAACCCGGTTCAATATGACCTGCTTTGGCGATTTCACCCAAGGCACGGACAATGTCGGCTTCTTGCTTAAAATTCATGGTGAGGTATGGATTATCCCAGTCACCAAACACACCCATACGGATGAAGTCTTTTTTCTGTAATTCGACTTGAGTATAAGCGTATTCACGACAAGCTTTACGGAAGGTTGAAGCATCAACTTTCACGCCCACTTTGCCGACTTTTTCTTCAACTTTTAATTCGATTGGCAAACCATGACAGTCCCAGCCCGGAACATAGGGTGCATCCATACCATCTAAAGTACGGCTTTTTACAATAATATCTTTTAAGACTTTATTGACCACATGACCTAAATGCAATGAACCATTTGCATACGGAGGACCATCATGCAAAATATATTTTTTCTTACCAATACGCGAAGCACGAATCTGCTGATAAATGTTGTCGGCATACCACTCTTCTAACCATTTTGCTTCACGTACTGCGAGATTTGCTTTCATTGCAAATTCAGTACCTGGTAGGTTTAGCGTGGCTTTATAATCCACTGCATTTTCAGAAGTTTGCTTATCGCTCATGCAAGTTGTCATCCAATATTATCAGCACCATTGCTGACGCGTTTTACAATAAAAAATTAAGTTTAAAAAGGAAATTTGGGGGTGTTTTTACGAAACTCAAGCAATCGTTCGACATCATCATCAATCCCCGCCTGAAGCGCTTCAAGAGATGGGTAATTTAATTCACCATGTAAATAGTCGAGGAAAGTGACTCGCATCAACAGACCATACAGATTAGCAGAAACATCAGGAAAATGTACTTCTAATCGCCATTCTGGGTGCTCTTGCTTAATTGCAGGGCGTGTGCCTACATGACCCGCACCATATAAAGCATCGGTGTGATAGCCAAGGATGCCTTTTTTATCTGGGGATTCCGCTTTAACCTTTTCTGTTAAAGAGGTCGTTTCACAAATCACTTCTACGCCATAGATACCACTTAAACAAGGTCTATGACGCCCAACACGGACATTAATGGTGGGGAAGTTTAAGGTGCGACCAATTTGATCACCGTATTGCACACGGCCAATCATGCTATAGGGACGACCCAATAATTTTGCAGCAAGTGAGAGATCACCTGCATGAAGCACTTGGCGAATACGAGTTGAACTCACGCGTTCACCATTAAACTCAACCGTTTTTAAATTCGTGACATCAAAACCGTATTGTTTTAAAAATTCGCTATTTCCTTGACGGTCTTTACCAAAATGAAAGTCGTCACCCAAGATCAAGCTTTGAGCATTGAGTTTGTTTTTTAATAAATCAGCGAAGTTTTCGGCACTTAAACTGCGAAATTGATTATCAAATTTGGCAATCGCAATATAGTCGACACCCAACTCAGTGAGATATTCGACTTTTTCTCTCAGTGAAGAGATGCGAGAGGGCGCTTCATAACCTTTGAAAAACTCTAAAGGTTGAGGCTCAAAGATCATCACCAAGGTTTTTAAGTTGTGTGTTTTTGCAACGTCTTTCAGTTGCGAAACCATGGCTTGATGTCCCAAATGGACACCATCAAAATTGCCAATCGTCACTGCGGTTTGGGGCAATTGGAAATTTGGTGCTAAGGCATTTAGACGTAACAGCTGCATGGTTTCAAAATAAGCTTAAAATTTGAAAGGACTATATATTGCCATAATCTCACAGTTTCGTCTTGTTGTTGTGTTTTTATCCAGAAAAAAAATATTGAGAATAATTTTTTATATCAGTTAAATTGATTCATTTTATGAAAATAAATCAATTTTATTTATTAATAAGTGATTTTATAATCAATTTATCTGCTGAAATGAGGATGAAGCGATGAAAAAGCCATTTTACCAACTCGAACAAACACGAGATGTGATCCGACAGTTTACGCCAAATTGGTTCACCATGACCATGGGGACAGGCGTTGTGGCACTCATTTTACCTGAATTTCCATTTGCTCAAGGTTTTTTGTGGCAATTGGCAACCCTGCTGTGGCAATTTAACATACTGGTATTTATCACATTTATGACGCTCTATGTTCTGCGCTGGCTGATTTATCCTCAAGAAGCGAAGCAGATCTTTTCCCATCCTGCGATGGCACTTTTTTTAGGTGCAATTCCAATGGGTTTGGCAACGATTTTAAATGGCTTTTTAAAATATGGCGTTGCAATATACGGTGATGCTGCAATCCAAATCGCACAACTGTTGTGGTTTGTTGATGTCATTTTGGCGGTAGGGATTGGGATTCTTGTACCATTTTGTATGTTCCATAAACAAGAGCATCAATTGCACACAATGACTGCAATGTGGTTGTTGCCGATTGTCGCCTGTGAGGTTGCAGCAACCTCAGGTGGTTTGTTGTTAGCGCATATGGAAGCGAGTCAGCAAGCTATCGGTATTTTATTCGCCAGTTATATGCTGTGGGGAATGTCTGTATTGCCAGCGTTTGGGATCCTGACGATTTTGATGTTGCGTCTGGCATTACATAAATTACCAAGCAAAGAATTGGCAATCACAGGTTGGTTGGCTTTGGGACCAATTGGTACTGGCGCATTGACACTCTTGGTTTTAGGTGCTCAAGCACCTCAAGTTTTGGCTTTGATCTACTTAGAAAGCCTCGGTGTGTTCTTTCAAAACGCAGGTATTGTCGCAAGTTTTATGTTACTGGGTTTTGGTGTGTGGTGGTTTGCAATAGCTGTTTTAACCACATTGAAGCACGCTGCGACAGAATTACCTTTTAACTTAGGTTGGTGGGGATTAACCTTTCCATTGGGCGTCTTTACTTTAGCGATATTGAATGTAGGGCATCAGTTACAGGTTAATTTTATTGTCGATACAGGTTTAGCATTTGCTGCAATTCTCATGATGCTTTGGCTAATGGTTATGGTCAAAACCTTACAAGGTATTTATCAAGGCAATTTGTTTTTTTCACCTTGTTTAAAAGCATGGTTGGAGCGAGAGCAAGCTTAAAAATGCAAAGCTGACATAGACATAGCAATAGATAAAAAAATTAGTTTTTTTAGCAAAATCAAGCCGTACAGGATATAAAAAAAACAGTACGGCTTTTTTAATGCTAAGCCGTTTGATATAAATCAGATCTTATGATTTTCTATTCAATCACTCCGTTATATCGACATCTCTCATGATTCAATCTGAATTTGAACCTGTTTTAATGCAAGTGATAAACGTTTTTTGCACCGAATTTCCGACTGAACTGCATAGTGTGTATGTCTATGGAAGTGTGGCAAAGGGCACAGCTGTTATTGGACAGTCTGATCTTGATTTATGTGTGGTCTTTGTTCAGCCAGTCGATGATGTGGAACGAAAAATTTCGCAGATTAAGTCGGATATTATGGCTTTAACCAGCTTTTTTTCTAAAGTTGATGTTGATATTGGCGTATTACAAGATGTTTTAAACGAGAACAATCGAAAAAGTTGGGGAGCATGGATCAAATTCTTTTGCCATCCTCTTTATGGAGAGGATTTATCCAAACAGTTTGAAAATGTTGAAATTGATCGAAGTGTGATTCTCGCGATCAATCAGGGATATGATCAAGAGATACAACATTATTTCGAGATGTTGGCGACTACGCGGCTCGACTTACAAGACAGCGTCAATTTAAAAAAATCTGTATTGAAAAGAATCATTCGCTTATTGCCACTGACATGGCTTGAGATCGAACAATGGCCTGTAAATTTAGAAAATACTGTACTGCAAGCTCTCCAGAAATATTCAGAACAAAAGCCAATGTTTGAATATCTGTTAAAAGAACTGGAAAATCCTGATGTACTCAGTCGTGATTGTTTGGATCAAGTGCAAGAAATTTATTTGTGGGTCTGTCGTCATATAAAATAGAAATAAAAAAAGCAGCCTTTCGACTGCTTTAAATATCTTCAATTAATTATTCTGATTTATCGTTTAAACTAAAGAACCAGTTGAGAATCAGTGCCGCAAAGGTTGCAGTACCAATACCACCGAGATTGAAATCACCAAATTGAAGGGCAAAGTCACCTGTACCTAAAATAATGGTCACAGCAGCCACCATCAGATTTTTATTTTTAGAAAAGTCGACTTTATTTTCAATCCAGATTTTTGCACCCGCAATGGTGATTAAACCAAACACCACAATCGAAGCACCAGTTAAAATCGCAGTTGGGATAGTATGGATAATTGCACCAAACTTTGGGGAAAAGCCTAAGAAAATGGCAAAAACACCCGCAATGACAAAAATAATGGTCGAATAAACACGGGTGACCGCCATCACACCAATATTTTCGCCGTAAGTGGTCATGCCCGGAGCACCCACACCACCTGAAAGTGTGGTTGCAATACCATCAGCAACAAACGCTTTACCAATTTGAGGGTCTAAATTTTCTCCAGTCATGGCACTAACAGCTTTGATATGACCTAAGTTTTCTGCAACAAGAATTAAAGCGATCGGAGCAATGATCAACATGGCATTGATATCAAAAACAGGCGAGTGGAATGTGGGAGTACCAAACCAAGCTGCTTGTTGAATTGGGGTAAAATTGATTGGTGTACCATTCCCCATCACATTGGCAACAATGAAATAGATCAAATAAGCCAACAATAAACCAACCAATAGCAGTAAACGTTGTAATAAACCTTTTGTGAATACAGCAATTGAGCCCATACAAAGTACAGTCACCAACGCCATCCACATATTAAAGTCATTGCCTGCAACCCCTTTTACTGTGACTGGTGCAAGGTTTAAACCGATAATCATGACCACAGCACCTGTAACCACAGGAGGCATCAGCTTTTCTATCCATTTGGTCCCTGTTGCCATCACAATCAAACCAAAGATTGCATACAACACGCCACACGCCATAATACCGCCTGCTGCATGAGCAATATTTAAATTTGGTGTACCCGTGCCAGAAGCAGCATAACCTGTTGCAGCGATGACGACACCAATAAAGGCGAAGCTTGAACCCAAGTAACTTGGGACACGACCACCCGTTACAATAAAAAATAGGATCGTACAGATCCCTGACATCAAAATAGCCAAGTTCGGGTCAAAGCCCATTAAGAAAGGTGCAAGTACAGTTGCGCCAAACATTGCGAAAGCATGTTGAATCCCTAAAACAATGCTTTGTGCAGGAGGTAAATACTCATTGGTACCGACAGGTCTTGCATCAATGCTGCCAGAATACGGACGCCATTTGGGAAACCAGTTGGACATAAATTGAGCACTCGAAAGACAAATTGGACACATCATACGCTTTCTTTTCGAGAGTTTTAATCATTTTAGTCAAACTAAACGCTTGCATTTATTAGGGAAAAAGATTGTTTTGTACCATTTGGTCAAATAATTAAGCGATGTTACTGCGTAAAATCAAAGTATTAAAAAATTTAATATTAAAAAAAATAAAAAATTAGATGCTTTTTGATTGATTAAAAAAAGTGATTGGTCACTTAAAATATTTGAATCAGTTGGCATTTTTATAAAAACTTAGGAGAATGACAAATGCCATTCTCCTAAATGGGATGTAACAAGCGATGAGATGTTCAGTAAATTAACCTGTGTTTCGTAAACCCGCCGCAATTCCAGCAATACTCACCATCAGTGCATGATCTACAGGGGTATGTTCAGCCTGAAATTCAGCCAAATAAGCACGACGACGTTTCATGAGTTCAGCTTGCAATAAGTGTAAAGGCAACAGATATGGTTTGCGTACTTTCATTGCTTGATCAAGCACTTCATTGGAACTGAGAAGCGCTGACTCGCCTTTCATGGCTAAAAGTGTTTGAACAGCATCATGGAGACGTTGACGTAATTCAGCACCGAGCACTTTTAAATCTTCATCATCTGTTAAATGAGATTCGTAATACAGGGCAATATTTGAGTCCGCTTTGGACAGCACCATTTCCAGCATATCAATTAAGGTTTGGAAATAAGGCCATTCAGACAGCATTTCATCCAAAACGGCTTTCTGACCTTGATCAATCACTTGATTGATGGCTGCCCCTGTACCCAACCAAGCCGGAAGCATCAAACGAATTTGTGTCCAAGCGAAAACCCAAGGAATAGCACGTAAGGATTCAATTCCTCCACTGACTTTACGCTTCGCAGGGCGTGAGCCAAGCGGCAACATTTGTAACTCAAGTTCTGGGGTAACGGTGCGTAAATATTTTACAAAATGAGGATTTTCACGCACGGTCTGACGATACACTTGAACAGACAAGTCGGTCATGTTGTGCATTAAATCTCGCCATGCTTGTTTGGGTACAGGTGGCGGTAATAAGGTTGCCTCTAATGTCGCAGCAGCATAAATTTCTAAATTTTGTAAGGCGATTTCTTCCAAACCAAATTTAAAGCGGATCATTTCACCTTGTTCAGTCACTCGAATTGCACCAGAAATTGAGCCAGGTGGCTGAGAAAATAGTGCCTGTTGAGTAGGCGCACCACCACGACTGATGGAGCCGCCACGACCATGGAACAAGGTCAATTGTACGCCGTGTTGTTTTGCAATCGCAGTTAACTCTTCTTGGGCACGATACTGAGCCCAATTTGCCGACATAAAGCCTGCATCTTTGGCAGAGTCAGAGTAACCAATCATCACCTCATGTTTGCCTTGAATATGCTGTTTATACCAATGCATATTGAATAAGGTCGTCATGGTACTTGCAGCACCATCTAAATCCTTCAAGGTTTCAAATAATGGCACTACACGTAAGGGATGTTCAATTCCCGCTTCTTTTTGAAGTAACAGTACCGCCAATACATCACTCGGATATTCAGCCATCGAAATGATATAAGCACCTAAACTTTCTTTAGGCTGCTCTGCCAAAGTACGCATCGTAGCAAAGACTTCTTGAACATCAGGATGTTCAATCAGGCTATTGGCAGGCTCATTTAAGTGTTTTGGTAATAATGGACGCTTGCTTTGTAATTCTTGCAATAAGAAGTTTTGGCGAGCTTGTTCAGTCCATGTCTCAAAATTACCCAAACCAAGATATTCGGTAATTGCGGAGATGGCTTGACGGTGACGACCTGATTCTTGACGAATGTCCAGCTTTAATAATTCAATTCCAAAACAATTGACACGATAGATAAAGTCGAGCAATTTCCCATTGGCAATTTCTGGCAAATTACATGCCATGAGCGAACGATAGCAAAGCAATAGTGGCTGTAATAACTCATCTTTATGACGAATGATTAAACTGCGGTCAACGTCCGAGTGCTGTCCACGTAATTTATCTGCCAACCATTGACGGGTAGCTTTCAAGCGCTCACGTGTAGCACGTAAATATTCACGATATGGCTCTGGATGGCTATAGCCTAAAGCTTGATGTAATTCATTGGAATACGCCTCAATTGAAAGCTCCCAACGCAAGTCTTCTATATCACGAAGATATAAATCAGCGGCTTTCCAGCGAGATAACCACAAAACCTCTTGTGTAATGTTATGTGTGACATTCGGGTTTCCATCACGGTCGCCTCCCATCCATGATGCAAAACGAATCGGTGAAATGTCCAAAGGTAAGGCTTGAGCACAGTTGCCTTGAACAAGGTCATCCAACTCACGGATAAATTTGGGTACTGCATTCCACAGCGTTTGTTCAATAGTGGTGAAGCCCCACTTTGCTTCATCAATCGGCGTAGGACGATGTTGACGAATCTCATCCGTTTGCCATGCTGAACAAATCAGTTGTTTTAAATCAGTCAACACCTCAGCACGTTGTTTAGGCGTGAGTTTTTGCTGATCAAATGTTGAAAGACAGTGATTAATCCCATCATATTTTTGAATTAAAGTACGACGACTGACCTCAGTTGGATGTGCGGTGAGTACCAATTCAATTTTTAATTCACAAATTTGCTGATAAAGCGTTTCAGCCGAAATTTGCTGATCTTTAAACTTGCTAAATAAATGATCGAGAACATTGGGTGATGGGGCATGTTCATCACATTCACTTTGGCGACGACTACGCACCACATGATATTGTTCTGCGATATTGGCAAAATTCAGAAAGTGTGAGAATGCACGGGTCAGAGGCAGAATTTCATCATCTTTTAAATTTAAAAATAATTGTTCAAGTTGTTTTTCTGCTTCAATTTGACCATCACGGGCGCCTTTGCCTAAAGCGCGAATCTGTTCAATTTGATTAAACAAATCTTGTCCTGCATGTTCTTTTAAGGTTTCACCTAAAAGATTTCCGAGTAAGCGTACATCTTCACGCAGTGGAGCATCAATTTGTTGAACCATTTGTCACTCTCCAGTTCTTGTTATCTTGAATATAACGTGATTCCATCACAATCCAAGGGACTCCCTACAAAAGTATGTAAGTGACTGTGCAAGAAGTCGACTTTGATTTGTTTTTCGTTCGGTTTTATTAGGGTCTGTAGACATTTCATAAATGGCTTGCGTTGTAGGTTAAAATTGAACAGGCAAGGCATGAAACAAAGAGAATAGCGAGACTATTTTCAAGTTTCATAACGTAGCCTGAGATAATTTTAGCCACAACCCTTCGGGACTAGCGTGTTTTTTGCCGCTTCTTCGTTCCGAACTACTTATTTAGAATGACTAAATTTCGTATTTCGCGCCTAGAATCGCCTAAAAAACACACCTAGTCGCAAACATAGACGAATTGTCAACAGACCCCAACTTTTTGGGTCAATTTGCCTATGACACCTTCGAGTATGCCTGAAACAGCAATTGCACATTATTTAGTTTTTTAATAGCACCATCACGGTTTATATTTCAGCATAAATAAATCAATGCTTTCTTTGATGATTTGCTGCTTTTCTTGGTCTGTTGGCGTTGGGCGAATTCCCAACAAGACCTCATGATGACGAACACCAAGCAATAATGACAAAATTAAATTGGTCTGTTTTTCGATCTGGTCTGCTTGAATGAATTGTAGGTTCGTGGCTTGTTGAAAAAAGTCTTGCCATACCGAACACATTCTCTGATGAGACGAATTATAGAATTGTAGCGCTAAAGGGTTCTTTTCTGCGGCAAGTTCCAATAGTAAATGATCTAATTTAATAGCTTCAGGCAAATTAATCACATTCATAGCCAATTCACAGGCTTGAAAAAAATGTGCATAAAAATCACTTTCAGCATTGAGACGCAATGGTCGGGCATTAATTGACTGTTCGCAAGTTTCTTCAATGGCACAGCTAAATAAAGTTTCTTTATCTTGAAAATGGTTATATACGGTCAGTTTTGTCACACCTGCTTCTTTGGCAATCTGGTTCATACTGGAACCGTGATAGCCAAGCTTTAGAAACAGTTTTTTTGCTGCTTCTACAATGTGTTTACGTTTTTCTAAGTCCTTTGGACGGCCAACTGTTGTTTGCACAATAATTCCCAAAAAAACAAAATTAGGTCAATTACTCAAAACATGATTCACAATTATTGTACCATGCAGTATATTAATTAAAAAATGAGCAACAAACGGGCTTTTGACATTTCATCAATGACTTGTGCCGTTCAGTAAAACTAAGCGGGCAAAGCGTGAAACCTAGAAAATTACTTTTTCAGTTTCGGCATGCTGGCTAAGATTATTTTAACGCCAACCTGCGCAAGAACAAAGTATGGTTTTGTTTGTTTTGCAAGGTGCTAGATGAATCGTCACATGGTCTCAATATCTCATTCTCATTTACCTGAAAAGAGCATTTAAATAAGAGCCTTGCCTATGCGTAGTATAAAGTTAGTGATCACGAGCCTATTGGTATCGTGTAGTGTCATTCTGGTGGGATGTAGTAAGCCAGCGCCTGAAGTGGAACAGATTCCCTTGGTGATGGTTGCCCAACCGCTGACTTCCCAAGAAGATCAGAAAAGCTATGCAGGCGATGTACAGGCACGGCAGCAAACTGCGTTAGCCTTTCGAGTTGCTGGACAGATCACTGCACGTTATGTCGAGGTTGGCGACCGCGTTAAAGTTGGGCAGGTTTTGGCCAAGCTAGATGTCAAAGATGCCGAATTACAATTGAACTCTGCAAAAGCACAACTTGAAAGTGCTCAATCCGCTGCGAAAGTTGCAGCAGATGAGTTTAAACGTTTTCAACAATTATTACCCATCAATGCCGTCAGTCGTTCCCAATACGATAGTGTTAAAAATCAATATGACGCAGCACAGGCAAGCCTTAAACAAGCACAATCCAACTATGATGTCAGTGCCAATCAGACAGGTTATAACCAACTGATTGCCAATAAAAATGGGGTCATTACCCAACGTAATATTGAAATTGGACAAGTGGTTTCGGCTGGGCAAGCGATTTATCAATTGGCGATTGATGGTGATCGTGAGGTGGTTATCGGGGTTCCTGAACAGGCGATTTCTGAAATTAAAGTTGGACAAAGCGCATGGATTACCTTGTGGTCAAAGCCTGAAGATAAATTTGCAGCCTATGTCCGTGAGATTTCTCCTGCTGCAGATCAATCGCGGACATTTACAGTGAAAGTGGCTTTAAAAGAAGCACAGTCGGTCATTCAACTGGGGCAAAGCGCACGTGTGTTTTTCAATCAAAATATTCAAAATATTTTGAGTGTACCGCTGAGCAGTGTCTCAGCCAATAATAATCAAGCATATATTTGGGTGGTTAATCCTGATCAGACCATTCGTAAAGTCTCTGTGACTTTAGGACCTTATGGGCGTGACAATGTCACGGTATTGAGTGGTTTAAATGCGGGGCAATGGGTGGTGGTCGGCGGTGTTCACTTACTCCGTGACAAGCAAAAAATTAAACCAATAGATCGTGAAAATCGTGCTGTAACTATCCAAAAAGGGGCATGATCATGAGTCTATTTAACTCCTTTAATTTGTCAGAATGGGCGCTCAAAAATAAAGGCTTAGTGCTTTATTTTATGATTTTGCTGGGGATTGTCGGGTTATTTTCTTATTCCAAACTGTCTCAAAGTGAAGATCCTCCTTTTTCCTTTAAAGTGATGGTGGTGCAAACCTACTGGCCGGGTGCAACAGCACAGGAAGTCTCTTTGCAAATCACCGATAAAGTTGAAAAGGAGCTCATGAGTACAGGGCTCTATGACAAGATTATGGCGTACTCTCGTCCTGGAGAGTCCATGGTCATGTTTATGGCAAAAGATTCGTTAGTATCCAATGAACTTCCAAATGTTTGGTACCAAGTACGTAAAAAAGTCGGTGACATCAAAACACAGTTGCCTTCTGGTGTTCAGGGTCCATTCTTTAATGATGAGTTTGGCGATACATTCGGGAATATTTATGTTTTAACAGGCAAAGACTTCAATTATGCCACACTCAAAGA
The DNA here is from genome assembly GCF_001005515.1 of Acinetobacter sp. Ag2. Lineage (NCBI taxonomy): Bacteria > Pseudomonadati > Pseudomonadota > Gammaproteobacteria > Moraxellales > Moraxellaceae > Acinetobacter > Acinetobacter sp. Ag2. The sequence goes on along the minus strand of NZ_LBNA01000042.1, from coordinate 53,058 downwards.
ATATGCCGATCGACTACAACTTCGCTTACAGCGAGTAAAAGATGTCAGCAAAGTCAATTTGGTTGGATTACAAGATCAAAAGATTTGGATTGAGATTTCCAATACTAAAGCAGTGCAGATGGGTGTGCCTGTTACAGCAATCCAAGAAGCTTTGGCAAAACAAAATAGTGTGACCAGTGCAGGTTTCTTTGAAACAGGTACAGACCGTATTCAAGTCCGTGTCAGTGGCGCATTAAAAAGCGTAGACGATCTGAAAAAAATGCCGTTGCTGGTGGGAAATAAAACTATTCAACTGGGCGATGTGGCTGAGGTTTATCGTGGTTTTAGCGAGCCTGCTCAACCGCGTATGCGCTTTATGGGAGAAAATGGTATTGGTCTTGCTGTATCCATGCGTAAAGGTGGGGACATCATTGCATTGGGTAAAAATCTAGAGACTGAATTTCAAACCCTACAAAAGACTTTACCTTTGGGCATGGAACTGAAAAAAGTTTCAGATCAGCCTGTTGCAGTACAACGTAGTATTCATGAATTCGTCAAAGTATTGGCTGAGGCTGTGATTATTGTTTTACTGGTCAGTTTCTTCTCATTGGGTTTCCGAACAGGATTAGTGGTTGCCTTCTCGATTCCATTGGTGCTTGCCATGACCTTTGCAGGGATGAATCTGTTTGATGTTGGCTTGCATAAGATTTCTTTAGGCGCATTGATCCTCGCACTAGGACTTTTGGTCGATGATGCCATTATCGCGGTCGAAATGATGGCGATCAAAATGGAGCAAGGCTATAGTCGAATGAAAGCGGCAGGATTTGCATGGACCAGTACTGCATTTCCAATGCTAACAGGTACATTAATTACCGCTGCGGGATTTTTACCGATTGCGACCGCTGCATCAAGTACAGGTGAATATACCCGTTCAATTTTCCAAGTGGTTACCATTGCTTTAGTTGTGTCATGGTTTGCCGCGGTGATTTTTGTACCTTATTTGGGTGATAAATTACTGCCTGATTTTAGTAAAGAAGCGCAAAAAGCGCCGTGGTATCAGCGTCTTTATGCAAGATTGCGTAAACAACCAGAACCGCAACCTGTGATTCATCATGCTGGTGAGCATTTTGATCCCTACCAATCGAAATTTTATCAAAGCTTTAGAAAGTTGGTGAATTGGTGTGTGACCTATCGAAAAACGGTGATTTCAATCACTGTAGGGATATTTGTACTGTCGGTGGTGATGTTTAAGTTTGTACCACAACAGTTTTTTCCACCGTCAAACCGTGCCGAAATTCTGGTCGATTTAAAATTGGAAGAAGGCGCTTCACTCACCGCAACTGAAAATGCTGTGAAAAAAGTGGAAGCATTCTTATCCAAACAAGACGGTATTGATAATTATGTCGCTTATGTTGGCACAGGCTCGCCACGTTTTTACTTGCCACTTGATCAACAAATGCCACAAGCCAGTTTTGCACAGTTTGTGGTGTTGGCGTCATCACTTGACGATCGCGATGAAATTCGTAAATCCTTAGATACTCAAATTCGCCAATTATTGCCACAAGTTCGAACCCGTGTCTCATTGTTGGAAAATGGTCCTCCTGTGGGCTATCCGTTGCAGTATCGTGTATCTGGTGAAGACGTTGCTGTAGTCCGTCAGGAAGCCCAGAAAGTTGCTCAACTGCTGAGTGAAAATCCAAATACTGGCAATGTGCATTTGGATTGGGGTGAGCAAAGTAAAATCATTTCTTTGCTGATCGACCAAGATCGTGCGCGTCAAATGGGCGTGAGTTCGGAAGATTTGGCGAATTTCTTAAACAGTTCGATTTCAGGTGCAATCATCAATCAGTATCGTGAAAAACGTGAATTAATTGATGTACGTATCCGTGGGGATCAGGCTGAACGAATTAATGTGGAAGCATTATCAAGTTTGGCTGTACCGACCAGCAATGGCACTACAGTACCATTGGCACAAATCGCGAAACTACAGTATAAGTTTGAAGACGGTCTAATCTGGCACCGCAATCGTTTACCAACCATTACAGTACGTGCAGATATTCGGAGCAAGTTACAACCCGCAACTGTTGTAAATCAAATGGCAGAGAAAATGGATCAGCTTCGCGCAACATTACCAAGTGGTTATTTGGTTGAAGTGGGCGGAACAGTAGAGGAGTCTGCCAAAGGACAAAGCTCTGTGAATGCAGGTATGCCTCTATTCCTAGCAGTGGTATTTACGCTCCTGATGATTCAGCTGAAAAGTATTTCACGTTCTTTCATTGTGTTTTTGACTGCGCCATTGGGTTTAATCGGTGTAGTTTTATTCCTGTTGTTATTTAACAAACCGTTCGGCTTTGTGGCAATGCTCGGTACGATTGCACTATCTGGCATGATTATGCGAAATTCTTTAATTCTGATCGATCAGATTGAGCAGGATATTCGAGCTGGGCATAATCAATGGGATGCAATTTTGGACGCAACAGTACGCCGTTTCCGTCCAATTATTCTTACTGCATTGGCTGCTGTTTTGGCGATGATACCGCTGTCACGTAGTATTTTCTTTGGTCCGATGGCTGTTGCGATTATGGGTGGATTAATTATCGCTACACTTTTGACCCTATTTTTCTTACCTGCGCTATATGCGACTTGGTTTAAGATTAAAAAAACTACAGAAAATACATAATTTGTTGTGAATATTAGGTGCGAAAAATTGAAAACTTCAATATAGTAGCACTTAATCTTTAACAGAAAATAACATAGGAAATTTCATTGCATAATAAGTCAATCAGTATGCAATGAATTTGAGGTCAAAAACACCCATGGGGCAAACAAATCCGGAACAGCATCGTAAGTTCATTACGAGCTCTTATTTGTTTATGTTTCTTGCATTATTTACGGTAATTACAGCAGTGCTCGCATATTGGTTAGCGCGCAAGGTAGCAGTAGCAAATGATGCAGAGGTATGGATACATGCACAAGCATTGTGGATTATGCGCAATGCTGTCATTTTTTTGATTTTAGCGGCTTTTGCTGCATTGTGGTTTATCCCTTTAATGTTTTTCTATTGGGACAGTTTCATCTGGGTAAAAGCATGTACAGTGGCAGGTGTCGTATTTAGTGCGATTGCATGGCTATATTTACTCAATATTTGGCTTAAAGGTTTTACAAAATATTTACAGAAAAAAGCAGTTTTTTAAAAAAAACTAGATTTCAAACTTGTAAAAAATAACATCGCCCCCAATTTACTCTGCATAGAAGTATTATCAAATTTTTGTGGAGCATCGCCAATCATGGCTAAACGTGATTATTATGAGGTTTTAGGTATTGCTAAAACCGCTAGTGATGATGAAATTAAAAAAGCCTACCGTAAGTTGGCGATGAAGTATCATCCAGATCGCAACCCTGACAACGCAGAAGCTGAAGAAAAGTTCAAAGAATGTGCAGAAGCCTACGAAGTGCTTTCTGACAGTGAAAAACGCAGCATGTATGACCGTATGGGGCACAATGCCTTTGAAGGTGGTATGGGCGGTGGCGGCTTCGGCGGTGGATTCAGTGCCGAAGATATTTTCAGCCAGTTTGGTGATATTTTCGGTGGTGCTTTTGGCGGCGGTGGTCGTGGTCAACAACGTGCACGTCGTGGCTCAGATCTCCGTTATGTCATGGAATTAACGCTTGAAGAAGCTGTGAAAGGGGTGAAAAAAACCATTACTTTCACTGCACCAGCACCTTGCGATGCCTGTGATGGAAAAGGTTCAAAAAATCCGAATGATGTTGAAACGTGTAAGACTTGTCATGGCGCAGGTCAGGTGCGTATGCAACAAGGGTTTTTCTCAGTCCAACAGACTTGTAGCACTTGTCGTGGACAGGGCAAAATCATTAAAAACCCATGTAATAAGTGTCATGGTTCTGGGGTTTCAGATCGTCAACAAACGCTTGAAGTGACCATTCCAGCAGGTGTGGACAATGGTGATCGCGTACGCTTAACCGGTAAAGGTGAAGCAATTCGTGATGGTCAGTCTGGTGACCTATATGTTGAAGTGGTTGTACGTGAACATGACATCTTCCAACGTGATGGTGCAGACCTCTATATGGATGTGCCTGTGAGCATTGCTGATGCTGCTTTAGGTAAGGAACTTGAAATTCCGACTTTAGATGGTCGTGTCAGTTTGAAAGTGCCTGAAGGTACACAAACCGGTAAAATGTTCCGTTTACGTGGTAAAGGCGTGAAACCTGTACGTAGTAGCATGCAAGGTGATTTACTTTGCCGTATCGTAGTAGAAACTCCTGTGAATTTGACAAGTCGCCAACGTGAGCTGTTGAAAGAACTTCAAGCGACCATGGAAAGTGATGACAATAAATCTTCGCCGAAGAAAAAATCTTTCTTTGATCGTTTATTCGACTAATTAATCTGAACGATTAAAGCAATAAAAATGGAGCAACAGTGAGCTGTTGCTCCATTTTTTATTTTGTCGGTTGATCCGATGAGGATTGGTCAAATTCATGATCATCTGGCGCAGCATCGATTGAATTGTCATCTTGTGGAAGAATCACTGCCAGAGTAGATGAGGATGCTGTCTGCGGTTCAGCGGGGACGGCAGATTCTTGTGCCCAACTGAGCGAAACAGTTGTGATCATCATTAGTCCTAAAATCATGGTTTTAATTTGCATTATATTTCCTTAAATCTCTCTATTATTTGTATGACTTCCACGCTTTAGAATATTCATTTATTAAGCTTAAATTTTATTTAAAATTGTTTCGTTATTTTAATTGTAGCTTCAAAATATAATTTTTTTATTGATCAATAAAATGATGTTATGAAAATATTGTTGAATGAGATAAAACTTTCATTGCACGTTTTACATCTAAAGTTTCAATAGATTAGCGTAGATCATATTGTGAATCTGTGCAGTGATTCCAACATTAGAGGATATAACCCCATATCCTCTAACGCTAAAAACAAACCAAAATTATTCAAGAATCGGAGCGTCAATGTCTTCAACACGAACTTCAGTTTGTGTTTCTGAAGGCGTAGTCGCGTTGCCTTGAGAGACCGTTTTTTCTTCAGTAAGTGTAGCGGCTGGAGTTGGTGCAGATTCAGCCCAAGCACTGGTCATCATTGTTGCTAATACAAATGCAAAAACCATTTTATTCGAATGCATATTGATCTCCTTATAATCCATATTGTTTTCATTCGTGGCAGTAGTCTGCTGTGTGATTCTTGCACTTTGATGAAATAGATTGAGCAATATTTTAAATTTTTTCAAAGTTTTACCGATATATTTTTTAGTCTTGATCTATTTTTTCGTTGAGTCTACTTTTTTGACCTTAATTGCCGAAGACTTAAAAGAAATCAGAAAGTTCGCAGTATTTTTTAAATGGAATCGTGGTCTTGGAACTGAGTTTTGTTATAGTAGAGCCAAATTTTCAAATTCAGATTTAGGAAGATCGTATGTCAGCAGCTCCACGTATTGGTATTTTAGGTGCAGGCGGTCGTATGGGCCGTACATTGATTCAAGCGGTACAACAAGCAGGTTATCAGCTTGCGGCAGCGGTAGAGCGTCCAGAAAGTACGTTGATTGGGGCAGATGCAGGGGAACTTGCTGGAATTGGTGCTGTCGGTATCAAAGTCGTGGGCAGTTTGGAAGACATTTTAAAAGATGTTGATGTGGTGATTGATTTCACTGCCCCAGTTGCAACAGAAAGCCATCTAAAATTATGCCGTGATGCTGGTGTTGCCATGGTGATTGGAACAACAGGTTTTTCAGATGAGCAAAAAACCTTGTTAAATCAATCTGCGACACAAACCCCCATTGTTTATGCCGCAAACTACTCAGTGGGTGTCAATGTTTCAATTAAATTGCTCGAGCTGGCTGCCAAAGTTTTTGGTGATACAGTGGATATTGAGATTATCGAGGCACACCATCGTCACAAAGTAGATGCACCATCTGGAACTGCTTTGATGATGGGGGAAGCGGTTGCGGAAACTTTAGGGCGTGATTTGAAGAAAGTGGCGGTTTATGGTCGTGAAGGTCATACAGGTCCACGTGAACGTGAAACGATCGGTTTTGAAACGATTCGTGGCGGTGATATCGTCGGTGAGCATACTGTGATGTTCATAGGCGAGGGTGAGCGTGTCGAAGTGACACATAAAGCGACCAATCGTATGAACTTTGCAGCAGGCGCTGTACGTGCAGCAGCTTGGGTTGTCGGAAAAGATGCAAAAAAATACGATATGAAGGACGTTTTAGGCTTAAATGATATTCAAGCTTAAAACATGTTGCGCTAAAATTATAACAATGAGTCAAATTTTGAACATAAAAAATGAAAAAAACAGTGATGTTACTTACTTGTGTAGTTAGTGCTTTTAGCCTGACTGCACAAGCAGCTTTACCGAGCAATGCCAAATTGAGTCTGAACAAAAACAACATTAAGGTTTGGACTTATAAAGATACCAATAACCCTGTTCTGTCCTATAAAGCAGAAACAACAATAGACGTACCGATCGAACGGGCTGTTGCTCTAGTTCTGGATGTCAATAATTCTCCTAAATGGGTACCCAATGTTGCTAAAGCAGAAGTGCTGTCTCGAGATGATAAAAAGGGCGAATTCAGTATTTATATGGTTTTAGACTTTCCATTTCCTCTAAAAGATCGTGACATGGTGGTGAAAGGAACGATGTCTAAAGACGCGAGTGGCACGATTTATATTAAAAACTCTGCGGTACAACAAGGTAAAGCACTGAACTCAGATTATATTCGTTTAAAAGATTATGCGGGCGATTGGACATTTCAAAAACTTGGTCCCAATAAAGTGAAAGTAATCACTTCTGGACATGCCAATCCTGAAGGTTCAATCCCAGCAAGTGTGACCAATATGCTGGTTGAACAGCAACCTTATCAAATGCTGCAAAAGATGAAATCTGAATTGGCAAAGAATACCAAGCTTGCTACCTTACCTGAAATTTTAAAATAATCATGGATTCAGGATGCGTTATTTATTGCTATTTTGAACCCTGCACTATATGAAGGTGCAGGGAGCTGAACAATATAATGAATTCAGTCGCAGATGATTGGGTAAGTTAACATTAGCTGAATTGATGCACAGGTTCTTTGCTCATTTTCATTTGGATAAATACCAAGAGCAATCCTAATGCGGTAAGTACTGCGCCTGCAATTGAAACGGCTGAATAACTCATACCCATACTGAGAACTGCACCACCTACGGTTGCGCCTAAAGCATTACCTAAATTAAATGCACCAATATTCACTGAAGAGGCTAGTCCTGGTGCTTCATGCGCAACAGACATCACCCGCATTTGGAGTGGAGGCACAACGGCAAAGGCTGCAGCTCCCCAAACAACAAGCGCCAAAGCTGCACCAAGCGGTGTTTGTGCCAAGATCGGGAACAGTAACATGGACAGCATTAATAACACTAAAAAACCGATCAATGTTTTATTCAGTGATCGATCTGCGAATTTCCCACCGAGATGATTCCCAATTGAAAAACCGATTCCGATTAAGACCAACATCAGTGTGATAAACATTGGACTGGCATGGGTGATATCTTGCAAGCTCGGTGCAATATAGGTGTAGAGCGTAAACATCGCTCCTGCACTCATCACAGTCGTCAATAAGGCAAAAAGCACAGGCAAGCGAGTCAAAACTTTCAGTTCAGCTTTTACATTTGGACGCGGACCTGCCACATCTACAGGCAAGGCTTTCCATAATGCCAACATGGTGATGACACCCAAGATTGCAATCGCGGCAAAGGACATACGCCAACCAATATTTTGTCCAACCCATGTTGCTAGAGGCACACCCCCAATATTGGCAATCGTGAGTCCCATAAACATCATGGCAACAGCACTCGCCTGTTTGTCTTTAGGCACAACACTGGTGGCAACAATTGAGCCAATACCGAAAAATACACCATGATTAAGACTGGTAATTATTCGAGCACCCATTAGTCCCCAATAGTTCGGTGCAATGGCTGCAAGAATATTGCCTACAGTGAAAATACTCATGGCAAATATCAGTGCTTTACGCCGTGAAAAATGCCCAAACCACAATGTCATAATCGGAGCACCGATCATTACGCCTAGTGCATAAGCTGTAATGAGCATTCCCGCTGTGGGAATCGAAATGCTGAGGTTTTCTGCAATTTGAGGTAGAAAACCCATTGGGGAAAATTCAGTTGTTCCTATTGCAAAAGCGCCTATGGCTAGTGCAAGTAAGGGAAAATTTAATTTCATGAGAGATCTCAAATATACAGAAGATTGAAAAAAGACCGAGTACAGTGGTGCAATCATCAGACCAATATCACAAGCACAATTTTTTGATGTTGATTTCAACAAAAGCTTTTAGATCGCATTTTGTTTGAGTCAAACACACATCAAAGCTTCGCAACAAAAGATATTGCGAAGCAATTGATGCCTTTCAATCGATCAGAAATGAACAGTGAAAATCTGAGAATAGATTTAGCTGTGATTAAGCTAAACAGCTAAATTAAATATCCCATTTCGGTGCTAAATTTTCTGGATCAACTTCACGACCATTGCGCTCCAATTTTGCGATCATCTGCATTTCTTCAGTAGAGAGTTGAATCTCTTGGGCTTTTAAGTTCGCCATTAAGTTTTCACGCTTGGTTGATGATGGAATAACCGCAAAACCTTTTTGCAATGCCCATGCCAACGCAATTTGTGCTGTTGAAGTTTGATGTTGTTGAGCGATTTCAGTCAATACAGGATCATTTAAAACTTTGCCATAAGCTAAAGTCATGTATGACGTCACATCAATATGTTGTGATTGTAAGAAATCCACTAACTTTGAGTTTTGTAAATAAGGGCTGAGCTCAATTTGGTTTGTTGCAATATTTTCAAGCCCAACAGCATCAATCGCTTGTTGTGACAAGTCAATATTGAAGTTTGAAATACCAATATGTTCAGTTAAGCCAAGCTTTTTAGCTTCTAAAAGGTTATGCATCATTTCAGCAACAGAAATACCTAAACTTGGTGCAGGCCAATGGATCAAAGTCAGATTGACAGCATCAGTGCGCAGTTTTTGCAGGCTCTCTTTCAAACTTGGAATAAGTTTGTCTGCTTGATAATTGTCTGTCCATATCTTTGTCGTGATAAACAATTCATCAGGATGAATATGACTTTCAGCAATCGCCTGACCGACTTCAGCTTCATTGCCATAGATTTGTGCTGTATCAATGGCACGGTAACCCACATCTAGGGCAGTTTTGACTGAGTCAATCACCGTTTGACCGGTTAAACGAAAAGTACCTACACCAAATTGAGGAACGATATTTGTCATGATGTGCTTCACTTTATTTTCTGGGATTAGCGCTATTTTGCTACTTTAATTGTTGCGGAAAAATACAGGAATATGCAAAATATTATTGACTATTAATCAATAATAAATCGTGATATTGCAGAGATGAAATCGACTTTAGAAGAGTTACAGGCATTTATCAATATTGTGGACAGTGGTTCGATTGTTGCTGCTGCAACACATCTTGAACAAACGACTTCGGGCGTGAGCCGAGCTTTGCAACGGCTTGAGTCTAAACTGAATGTGACTTTACTGGAGCGAACTACGCGGAAGCTTAAGTTAACTCAAGAGGGGCAATTATTTTTAGAAAAAGCACGGAAAATTGTGCATGATCTGAATGAAGCTGAAGATGCTTTATTGAAGTCGGACAGTGATACTTCTGGGTTGATTCGTGTCGATTCGGCGACGCCTTTTGTGTTGCATGTGATTGCACCCTTAATGCAAGAGTTTTCTCAGCTTTATCCAGACATTGAAATTGAATTAAACAGTAATGATCAAATTATTGATTTATTGGAACATAAAACGGATGTCGCAATACGTTTTGGAGAATTGAATGACTCCAGCCTACATGCGAGATTGCTGTGTAAAAGTCGTTTATACATTGTTGCCAGCCCTGAGTATTTAGCACGAAATGGTTATCCTGCAACCCCACTCGATATCCTCAATCATGTTCAAATCGGATTTAGTAAGGTCAGTCATCTCAATACTTGGCCCATCCGTGTGAATGGTGAAAAATTGACTGTACAACCTAAAATCAAAGCATCTAGCGGTGAAACAGTACGTCAACTTTGTCTACGTGGGCATGGTATCGCCAGACTTTCAGCATTTGAGGTGCTTAAAGATCTCAGAGCGGGAAGGTTGATCGCGCTATTTGAAGATCAAATAGAAATTTACGAGCAACACATCCATGCAGTTTATTATCAACAAGAGCATTTGCCTAAACGTGTGCGTCTATTTATTGAGTTTTTAGCGCAAAAGCTGTCAAGGTTTCGATAGTCTTTTGTGGTGGTAGATCTAGACTCAATAATGGGGCAGTGTTGGGCTGTTGCGGTGTCACCAAATGAATTTCAAAATGCTCGGCGGAGGTTTGTTGGCATTGGAATTCTAAATTTTTTTGAACAGGCATATTTATTTTAATAGCCTGATCCCCACTGGCACGATAGTGATAATGTCTGACCGCGACAGCCTGATGCAAGGTTGGCTGTAGATGATCAAGCTGATAATTACCCAAACGTTGTGTCTTCAAAAAACCTTCAATCAAAGATTTGCATACAAAATGTTGTTGCTGAGCTGCTTTATTGACTTGTTGAGGCTGGCAGGCGCTGAGTACCAAAGCAAGGCTGATTAGGGCGATGATTCTCATTATTTTCTCCTTTCAAATCAATTATGTTTTAAAAACTGGCTGTAAAAGAAGCATAAATCTGTTAGATTTACAGATACAGATACAACAAATATTAAAATTTGGGTACAGATATGGCTTTCCAATATCAGATCTTGGCACAACAGATCGCGCAAAAAATTTATTGTGGGGAGCTCGCAGTCGGGCAACGACTGAGTTCTTTGCGTCAATTTGCTGAACTACAAAAAGTGAGTTTGAATACGGCAAAGAGTTGTTATGAATTGCTTGAAGCTCAAGGCTTGATTTTTGTCAAAGAAAAGTCAGGTTATTTTGTACAGGCTTTGCCAAATTCCCCGCAGATAGCTGTACCTGACCATCCAGATTTTCAGTCTAGACCACGGGAAGTTTCTAATCTGGAATTGCAAATTCAAATTCATGAGGCTGCGATCAATAATAAATTGATTCATCTCGGTTCGATTCAATTGTCACCTAATCTGGTTCCTATCGAAGCCTTACGTCGTTCAATCCAACGTGCTTTAAAGCACAGTAAACCAGAAGATTTTTTATATAACGATCGTCAAGGACATCTGCAATTGAGGGAGGCTTTGTCGGCACACTGGGCTGAAGATGGTTTTTATATTGCAAAAGAAGATATTTATATCAGTAATGGCTGTATGCCTGCACTGTCGATCATGATTCAGAGCCTTACACAAGTTGGTGATAGCGTGATTGTGCCGACACCAAACTATAATGGGCAGTTGCAGTTATTGGCTTTGTTGAAGCGAAAAATTATCGAAATCCCAGCCAATACAGAAGGTTTTGATCTAGATCGTTTAGAGCAAGAAATGCAAAGTCCAGGGGTAAAAATCTGCTTATTGACGGCTAATTTTCAAAATCCTCTGGGTTTTTGCCTCAGCAATGCTGAGAAAGAACGTATTGCACAACTTGCGGCGAAATATCAATGCTATGTGATTGAAGATGATATTTATGCAGAATGTAGTTTTAATGCCAAACGCCCTTTACCTATTAAATATTGGGATCAACAGGGGTATGTGGTGTATTGCAGCTCAGTCTCAAAATCTCTATCGACCTCTTATCGTGTAGGCTGGTTTTGCTTACCGCAGCGCTTACAACATTTACATGCAAGACTCATTTTACAGAATGTTTCGGTGAATACGCCTTTGCAATTGGGGCTTGCTGATATGATTTATAGCAGAGCCTATCGTCAACATCTGAGTGAATTACGTCCTAAACTGATGGCACAGGTTGAGCAGTATCGACAATTTATTCAACAGGCTTTTCATGGCGTGAGTATCCGTTTGAATCAACCGCAGGGGAGTTATGCGCTTTGGCTGCAATTCCCTGAACAAGTAGATAGTTTGGCGTTGTATTACTATGCGCAGCAATACAGTATCAATATTGTTCCGGGTATTATTTTTGGTGAAGATCATCGTTATAACAATTGTATTCGTTTAAATGCAGGACATGAATTGTCTCAGGAGGTTCAGGATGCCATCATGTTATTGGCAGATTGGGTCAGAGGCGAATTGTCAACCAAGAGTGTGGCATAAGCTCACTCAACATGATGACATTCATATCGCCTCACGTTAGAAAAAAACAGTGATGATCCAAAAAATTAAAAATAAATGAATGCCCAAGATCTTCTAACAAATTCTATAAAAACATAAATTTAATCAGATATGCGTGATTGAAATCAAAGCACTAGTCCGAAGAATCCGGCAGTTTGACTAAGGTTTACAAACGGCATGATCCATTGCCCCATTGACGATGATGAATGTCAACGTAAATGGGGTATATTGCATAGATTAAAAATCAGCTTTTAACACAATACGATAACGTGCTTTTCCTGAATGGAGGCGTTCCAAAGCATCATTAATTTTTGACATTGGATACACTTCAATTTGAGGAGCAATATTTTTACGCGCTGCGAATTGCAATAATTGACGTAATGCAAAAGGGGAGCCTGTTGGAGAGCCAGTTACTGATTTTGCACCACTGATCAATGTACCTGCAGGAATGGGCATAGGTTCAAGCACCATGCCTAACATATGAATAGTGCCATTGGGTGCAAGTGTATTCAGATAAGCTTTCCAGTCTAAGCTCACATTCACCGTACAGAGTAACAAATCAAATTTACCACGTTGTGCTTTTAAATCATTTGCATCACGGCTATTGACGATATGGTCTGCGCCCATCGCTCGCAGCTCATCTGACTTATCTAAATTAGAGGTGAATGCGGTAATTTCACAGCCCCACGCTTTGAGTAATTTAATTGCCATATGACCTAAACCACCAATCCCAATGACACCTACATGATGAACAGCTTGAATTTGGTGTTTTAAAATCGGATCAAAAACAGTGATTCCCCCACATAATAGTGGACCTGCACTTTCAGGGTCTAAGTTTTCAGGAAGTGGAATAATCCATTGCCAACCAGCACGAACCTTATCTGCAAAACCGCCAGCATGACCAACGATGGTGGCTTTTTTTTCGCCAGTGCAAAGCACTTGTTGTCCACTGACACATGGGTCACAGTGCTGACAGCTTTCTGCTGTCCAACCGATACCAACACGTTGTCCGACTTTTAAACCTTTTGCTTCTGAACCCAACTGAGTGATCGTTCCAATAATTTCATGACCACCCACTACAGGGAAAACTGCATTTCCCCATTCATTGTTAATCACGGAAACATCAGAGTGGCATAAACCGCAATATTCAACTTTAACTTCAACTTGATGTGGTGCTAAATCGCCAGCATCAAATTGATAAGGTACAAGTTCAGCGCCTGCTTCTAGGGCTGCATAGGATTGAATGATATTGGCTGACATATGAATCCTTCCTGTTTTTTGAGCGAAATTTAGCGCGACATACAATCATTTTCATGGTCATTGACCATTCCAACCGCCTGCATGAATGCGTAGCATGTTGTTGGACCGACAAACTTAAAGCCGTTTTTCTTCAAAGTTTTAGACAACTTTAGGCTGGCTTCAGTTTGCGCAGGTGCTTGTCGATAATCAGGAACATCATTCAGCTGTACCTGTTGATCAACAAAATCCCAAAGCCAATCTACCATATCAATATTTTTTGCTTTCATGTTTTGCCATGCAATGGCATTGTCACGAATAGCGGTAAGTTTACCAATATGACGAATGAGCCCAGTATCTTGGCATTTCAATGCCAAATCTTGTTCAGTCAAGTCAGCAATGGTTTGGATTGAATGATTAAAAAAATGTGTACGATAAGATTCACGCTTTTTTAAAACAGTAATCCAAGATAATCCTGCTTGTTGCCCTTCGAGACACAACATTTCAAATAAATGTTGCTCATTGCGATTTGGTTTACCCCATTCATGATCATGGTATTCGATATAAATTGGATCATCCGAACACCAGCCACAGCGTTTATTGGTCATGAAAGATGCTCCATTTTTTTGATGTAATTAGAGTTTAAATTCGACCCATTGATCTTGTTTGTTATCCCAATATGAAAGTTGGGCAGTTTCTAGGTCAGTAAAATTTATCCAAATATCTTTACCCGCTTTATCTGCAAAGCCAGTACTGATCATGAGGGACTCATTGGTGATTTCCATAATCCAGCCTTGATGGCTTTGCCCTTTGAGGACAATTTTTTGTTGATTGCCTGATTCTGCAAATTCAACTAAACGCTCAAGCAATGCTTCTGACATGGAATATTCCTAAATATCTAATTTAAAATTTAACGTAAATACGGATAAGGATTCACTGCACCTTGTCCCTTACCTCTTAAGTATAGTCCATAGTGTAAATGAGGTGCAGTATGTCGTGCATTTCCTGTATTGCCGACATAACCAATTAATTCACCTTTTTTAACGTAGTCTCCTTCTTTTAAACCACGTCGGTGATCATTCAAATGTGCATAATAATGATAAGCACCACCAGGTCCCATTAACCAAATCACATTACCGCCTAAGTTGTTACTTTTTAAACTGGTAATCACTCCTTCAGTATTACTGTACACTTTGGTTCCACGTGAAGCCATGATGTCAATGCCCTCATGCGCACGTCCAGCACTTCGGGACGCCCCCCACGTATCGGTGAGATTTTGTGGTTTGACACCATCGACAGGGATCGCCAACCGTGTTGGAAGCGGCATTGCTTTTAATCGGTTAATTTGAGCTTGCGGAAGATGCGGTCTTATACCACTGGGCTTTTTGGGTGCGGTGGTACATGCGCTCAATATGATTGTAAACAGGGCAATCACACAATGTTGGATACGATGCGGCACGATACATCCTTTTTTCTAGTTTCAAATTTCAGCTTTGAGGTTTAAAAAGGGTAAATTAAAATTGAAAAAATGATCAGAATACCCGTGCCTGACTATGTCATATTTTGATTGCTGAGATCAATTTTTTCATGGCTGTTGGTATACCCATTTGTGTAGCTTTTTGTGGCGTGAGCCATTCACCGCCCAGTTCAGCTTGGAGATATTCAGCTTGGTCTTTTTCAACATGAATGATGTGTGCGGTCAATATCCAAGTAAAATGAGTGAAACTATGCGAAATTTGCACAGATTCAACGTTTGAAACCAGCTTTAAACGTTCACAGATCTGTTGCAGTTCAGCCTCACTTTCAAAAATTGGTAAACTCCATAGTCCACCCCATAAACCACTATTAGGACGTTGCTCCCACAACCATTGCCCTTGAGAGTCAATGAGCAAGACTTTGCCAGTTTTCACTGGAACAGGTTTTTTGGGTTTTTTATAAGGGAGTTCCGTTTCTAACCCTTGCTGATGGGCTTGGCAATGTTGCTGCATTGGGCAATATAAACATAATGGTTTTTTTGGGGTGCAGACGGTTGCACCTAAATCCATAATCGCCTGAGTATAGTCATGATTGCGTTCAGTGGGGCACAAACTTTCGACCAATTTCCACATTTCCCGTTCATGTACAGGTTTACTGAGATCATCTTCAATGGCAAAAAATCGCGATAAAACACGTTTTACATTGCCATCCATAATGACACCATATTGGCGTAATCCAAGTGACATAAGTGCACCTGCAGTAGAACGTCCAATACCTGAGAGCTCCATCCATTGCTCCAGAGTGTTTGGAAAATGTCCTTGTTGACTGACAACCGTCGCAGCTTTATGTAAGTTTCTGGCGCGTGCGTAATAGCCCAAGCCTGCCCAATAAGGTGCAACATCATCCCATGACGCCTGACCCAAATCATCAACGGTAGGGAAGCGTTGAATAAATTTGTCAAAATATTGCAGCACTGTTTTGACTTGAGTTTGTTGCAACATAATTTCAGAGACCCAAACTTTATAAGGATCATCTGCCACTTGCCAAGGCAGATCATGGCGTCCGTGTTGATCAAACCAAGTCAGTAATGCGTCTGAAAATGAAAATTGCGACATATCAATCTAGGGCAAAAATAGGTGGCTCAGTATAACCAAATTCGAATCGATTACAGAAAATTATCTGAATACTGTGCATGAGATTTGTGTGAGTTAAGCCATTTCGAATATGCAGAATTTAATTTTAAAGTCAAGTTGAATGAAGCAATATATTGAACTAAAAAAGACGCAGTAGCGTCTTTTTTAGTTGACTGGCAAAGGATTAATTTTCGTTGATGATACCCCAACGCTGATCCAGTTTAAGCGGTTCATTTTTATAGCGTGGAATGATATGAATATGAAAGTGTTTATTCTGTTCTTGACCAAAAACATCACCATCATTAAAGGCAATGTGAAAGCCTTCTGGTTGATGACGGAGTTTGAGTTCATTACGTGCCAACTCTAACAACGAAGAAAGACTTTTACGCTCTTTTTCTGAAACCTCAAAAAAAGAATCGATATGGCGCAATGGGATAATGACTGAATGCCCTTTAGACAAAGGATTTTGTTCAGGCAAAATTGCACCAAATTCATTTTTATCAATGATGTCAAATTCTTCAAATTCACAATAAGGGCATTTTATCTCAGTCATTTTAAACTCCTTGTTTACTGGTTGAGTTCATACATCAGGTTTAAAATCAAACCAATGTACGATTTAACAACTGATACATAGCAGTTAATCCTGCGCTTTCAGCTTCTGCGTTATAACCTAGATCTACACCATTCGCTTTGGCACGTTCATCTGCTTGTGGGTTACTAAAGCCATGTTTGGCATCTTTAAGGATGATCACTTCAGATTTTACTTGGGCATGATTCATTTCTTGTTTGAAGGATTCAACATCTGCCAAAGACACCATTGAGTCTTTTTCACCATGTAAAACTAAAACCTCAGCTTTAAATTTTCCTGATTGTGCTGGGTTTTGTGCGGACAGGTTGGCGTGGAAAGTAACGACTGCTTTTAAGTCAGCACCAGAACGAGCTAAATCGAGCATGACTTTTCCGCCATAGCAAAAGCCAATAGCAGCTAAACGATCTCCATCCACCTCAGGTTGAGCAGCAAGTGTAGCAAGTGCAGCAGAGGTACGATCTACAATGGTATCGGTATCTTGAAAAGTTTGCATCATCCATTCATTGGCTTGTGTCGCAACGGTTGTCACTTTTTTATCGCCATACATGTCGATTGCTAAAGCAGCAAAGCCATGTTCTGCAAGCTCTCTAGCGCGTTGCTCAGTATATTCATTGCGTCCCCACCATTCAGGACCCACGATGACACCTGCAACAGGTTGTGTAGATTCAGGGGCAGCAAAATAACCGATTAAAGTTGTTCCATCTTTTGCTTGGTATTGAATTTCACGAGTTTTAATTGCAACAGCCATCTGTTCAATCCTTTTATATTTTTGAGAGCGACATTGATTAAAGCATAAATATAAAGGATTCAAATGGCTAATTTAGGAATATTGAGTATAGAAATGTGAGAAATTATGAATGATGGAATGGGTGCAGAAATGAAAAAAGAAGGACCTAGGACCTTCTTGATCATAAACAGAGACTGTCATAAAAATGTTGAGAAAAGCTTAAACTTTCCCTCTGGAAATAAATCCGACAATTGCAAGAATAACGGCAACAACAAGAAGAATTACTGCAAAGTCTTTAGACATTCCTGCGACACCGCCAAAACCAAATAAACTTGCAACTAACGCGATCACAGCGAAAATTATTGCCCAACGGAACATGATATCCACCTCCATATTGTTTTTATGCAGTTTCAGTATAAGGAGAAAAACGGCGCGGTCTTGTGAAGTTATGTTTGAAAAGTGTGATAAATAAAGCATCATGTAACTGATTTGTGATGTTTTTTTATTCTCTAGTTCATGTTCTTATGCTGATATAATAACAACATCTCATATGACTTCACTTTATATCATGAGCCTCGAAATACGCCCCCAATTTTGGAAAAACTATCATTTGTCCGAACTCAATCAGGCGGAATGGGAGGCCTTATGTGATGGTTGTGGTTTGTGCTGCTTGGTTAAACTCGAAGATGATGAAACACATGAAATCGCTTATACCAAGGTGTCTTGTAAACTACTGGACTGTCAAACAGCACAATGTTCAGACTATGCTAATCGCTTGAACTATGTCCCAGATTGTATTCAATTGAGTCCTGAAAAATTAGCGCAAATCAATTGGTTGCCTTCAAGTTGTGCCTATCGGCGTGTCAATGAAGGTAAAAACCTTCCGTCTTGGCACTATTTAATTACAGGCTCCAGACAAAATGTGATTAAAGCCAGAAAATCTGCAGCAGGGCGCTGCATCTCAGAGACAGAAGTTGATGAGGAAGAAATTGACGAATATATTGTGCGTTGGGTACGTTAGAAAATGACCACAATTTTGAATTGATAATCATTATCAAATAGTAATATGATAAAGATGCTTTCATGATGTGATCTCATTTTAAATGTCTGGTTTATTTACACGATTGAAAAAAATTACAATGTGCCTATGTGCGATCAGTCTAAGCTTTGCTGCGTATTCCCTTGCTTATGCCAAGCCTGATCTAGAGCCCTTAGGACCAAATATCGCAGATCATGGTTCAAGTTATTATCAGTTTCAAGTTCACAGCTTTCAGTCAGCCGATCAGCAACGACATTATAAAGTTTGGTTAGGTATACCTAAACAGATCAATAAAAATCAGCCCCGTCCCGCTATTTTTATGCTGGATGGTAATTCAGTCATGGCGCGTTTAGATGAAGCATTATTAAAGCAATTATCAGAACAAGATAGCCCCGTTTTAGTGGCGATCGGCTATCAAACTCAGTTGCCGTTTGAATCTGCTTCACGTTCCGTGGACTATACGCCAGCAGATGAGTCTGGAAAAATATCAGCTGATCCCCGAAATCTTGAGCGCATGTCAGGAGGAAGCCCGCAATTTAGACAAATGATTTTTGAAAAAATCATGCCTTGGGTTTACTCGCAGGTGAAATTGGATGCTCAGCGCACTGCATTGTGGGGACATTCTTATGGGGGCTTATTTGTATTAGATACATTATTGAATCGCCAGCAACATGAGCAGAAATTTTCGCATTATTTTGCTGCAAGCCCATCTTTAACTTGGGCAGATTCCCGATTATTGAAAGCAGTTGAGCAGGTAAAACCTGAATCAGTTAAAGATCAAAAGCTATTGGTGATGGAAGGTGATCTGATTCCATCTAGCACAGCGAAAATCAGCCCGAATGCTGATCGGGACATGAACCAAAACAATCGAAAATTGGTTCTAGACTTAGCCAGTAAAGGCGCAAATACCAAGCTTTTATTGTATCCACATCTCAGTCATGGTGAAGTGTTTCAGGCTTCACTGATGGATATTTTACAGAATCGATTATTTTAAAATTGAAAGTACAATATTGAATGCTTTCCATAGTAGACTAAGCTCAGCATTCATCAATTAAAAAAGCAGTATGTCAGACACTCAAATTCCACTTCCAGAACGTTTACGTCCACGTGATTTGTCTGAAATTATTGGACAAGATCATTTGCTTGGCGCTGACGCCCCATTACGTCAAATGATTGATCAAGGGCATTTGCCTTCGATTATTTTCTGGGGACCACCTGGTGTTGGAAAAACCACAATTGCATTATTATTGGCACAAGCTGTGGATCGTCCATTTGTCAGTTTATCTGCATTAAACACAGGTGTGAAAGAACTGCGCGAAGTGATTGCTGAAAGTGGTGATTTACTAACACCAGTGGTATTTATTGATGAAATTCATCGTTTCAATAAGTCACAACAAGACGCACTTTTGAATGCTGTTGAAAAAGGTAAAATTACCTTGATTGGGGCAACAACAGAGAATCCCTCTTTTGAAGTCAACAGTGCATTACTATCACGTTGTCAGGTATATACGCTGAATGCGCTCAGTAATGAAGCAATTCAAGAACTGATTCTTCGGGCGATTCAACAGGATAAGTTTTTACAAGAGCGTCATATTCAGATTGAAGAATTTGATGCCTTAATTCAATTCGCCGCAGGTGATGCACGTAAAGCATTGAATTTAATTGATCTCATTGCCAGCACTTTTGAGTCAGATATTGAAAATATTGTGACCAATGCGATCGTCGTTAAAGTTGCCCAACAAAATATCGCACGCTATGACAAGTCAGGTGAACAACATTATGATCTTGTGTCTGCGTTTATTAAGTCGATTCGTGGGAGTGACCCAGATGCAGCGTTATATTGGATGGCACGAATGCTAAAAGGTGGAGAAGATCCAGTTTTTATCGCTCGACGTATGCTGATTGCTGCCTCAGAAGATATTGGCAATTCAAATCCTAATGCGTTGTTGTTGGCAGGAGAGTGTTTCCGCTCGGTTCAAGCCATTGGGATGCCTGAATGCAGAATTATTTTAGGGCAATGTGCCGTTTATTTGGCAACCAGTGCCAAAAGTAACAGTACCTACTTAGCCATCAATAAGGCACTAGAGTTGGCTGAGAAAACCTCGAATCTACCTGTACCTCTACATTTACGTAATGCACCAACCAAATTGATGAAACAACAGGGCTACGGGGTAGATTATCTCTATCCACACAATTATCCAGAACATTTTGTGTTGCAAGACTATTTGCCACCAGAGTTAAAAGGGACAAAATTGTATGAGTCTGCGAGAAATAAACGTGAGGTAGAGGGCGAACGTTTACAACAACGCCGTTGGCAACAGGAACAGCAGCAACAATAATGTGAATGCTTGCTTTAAAGTAGCTGATCTATGACAGATAAAGGTTTAAAATATCGGCAAAATTTAAATTAGGCTGATGCCTTTAAAATGTAGCTTACTCAAAATACGTTTTAAATGCGCTAGAAATTTTATGAAACTTTCTGTTTTGTCTTATGCAATTTTAATTGCTTTACCTGTGACCAGTTATGCTGAACTGGCAACAAAGATTTCGACACAAACTCAGCCTAAAACGGCAATACAACAATTTAAAAAGCTTTATCAGCAAAATTTTGTTCAACAAAACAACATTCCCCAAGGATGGCGTATTCCCGGAAACAATCCAGGTCATATTTTTGTTGAACACGGTGTACTAAATATTGATGGGCGGGCAAATGCAATGAGCCCTACATCGATTTTATTGCCACAAAATCTTGAAAAGTATAAAAACTATAGGATTGATCTCGAATTTACTTTAGATCAGCCAATCAATGCCTCTCGCTGGGGAAGTGTGATTTATGATGTCACTGAGACACAGGGCGTAATTCCAAGCAGTTATTATCAATTTACCATCAGAGCGGATGCGAAAGCGAAGAATGGTACTGAATTTGGGCGCCATAAAACCAATGCACAGTGGGAAGTGAGTGAGACCAAAGCCTTTTCTGAAAATATCAAAGCAAATCAATGGTACAAAGCCAGTGTGGTGGTCTCTGGGCAACGGGTTCAACACTATTTAAACCATCAGTTAATGCAGGATGTAGAACTTGACCAAGAATCTACAAAAGGCGGCATTGGTTTTTCTGCTTCAGGTATTGTTTTAAAAATTAAAAATATTCAAGTCTCTGAGCAGCTCACTGCCTTACCTGAGCTTACCCATAATAAAGTTACGCAAGTACAAGAAATTCAAACTCATGTAGCTTTAGCACCCACCATTATTCAAAAAATAAAACACCCAAATAGTGCATTAAATTCCAGCAATCAGCAGTATTATCAATTGGATGCAAATTTAAATTTGCTTGATCAAAATGGTCAGGTAGTCGAAACCTTAGGACACTATCTTTCCAATCCGCATCGTAACAGCATTCCTGTGTTGGAGATCAAAGATCCAAAAAGTATAGAAGCATTAAAATTGCTGTCTAAATCTCAGGATATTAGTGATATTACGGTGTTATCAAAAAGTGATGACCTGCTTAAATCTGCTCACCAAATTATACCGATGGTTCGAACAGCATTGGATTTAAGTCGAGAAAATCTTCAAGATCGTCATCAAGATCTGGTTGAAATTATCCGCCGTAGCAATCAAGCTTATGCACGAATTGTCGTGGTTCCTCAAAGCCTGAGAGAGAAAGCATCGATCAGTTTTATTCAACGTCATCTGATGACAGTTTGGGTGGATACATCTGCTGTTGAAGCTCAGGATGTAGCGCGCGTGTTGACCACAGGTGTAAATGGGGTGATCACCACGCAAAGTACGATTTTTTCCAGTATATTAAAACAATTTCCAAAAAATACTTTATTGCGTAAACCTTTTATTATTGGGCATCGGGGTGTACCCAGCTTAGAGGATGAAAATACTTTAGAAAGTGCCAAACATGCAGTCGCTTTGGGTGCAGACATTGTCGAAAATGATATTTATCTGACTAAAGATCAGTATCTTGTGGTGATGCATGATGCAACCGTTGATCGTACAACGCGTTCAACTGGAAAAATTGAAGAGATGAATCTTGCGCAGGTTCAACAATTACAATCTAAGCATAAAGCTTATAAAATACCTACCCTTGCAGAGTATTTTAACTTTTTAAAACAGCATCCAAATGTTGTACTGATGATTGAAATGAAAAGTGCCAATCCAGCGTTGGTGGCAAAAATGCAGGATGAGATTAAAAAGTATCAAATGGAAAGCCAAGTGGTCACGACATCATTTAATACAGATCAAATTGTACGTGCACAAACTCAAATGACTGAGATTCCTCGAGGTTTGTTAGTAGGGAATATGCCAAACAGTCGTAACAATTTGGTCAATACTAAACAAATCAATAGCGATGTCCAAAAGTATAACTCGAGTTATAACCCTGCTTATCGGTCTGATTTGATCAATATTTTAGAAGCCTCAAAACATCGTGGCATCAGTTTCTGGCCTTGGGCTTTGAGTGATGATACATTTAACAAGTTGTATGTGGCAGGAACCAATGGGATCACCACCAATTCAGCACAGCTTTATTCTAAATATATCGTGGATATACAAGCACCGAAAAATATCAAAGCCAAAGTAGGACAGGCTGTTTTAATTGATGCGCAAACGACTCAACAAGACGGAGAAAAAGCCAAATTGCAAGTCAACAATTTTGTGGTTTTAGCTGGTTCTCCAAAATATGAGTTGAAAAATGGGCAGTTGCGTTTTGTTGAACAAGGAACAGCTTATGTTTTGGCGGGCTACAAATATCAGATTGACCCACAAAATGACTATCAAATCTTTTCAGCACCTATCAAGGTGGTGGTGAAATAACTTATCGGGTTGTATGGGTTTAAAAAGGTACTTTGACATTTTTAGGGAAATTGGGAAAAAGAATAAAAAGCATTTTAGGATTTTTCTGTAGTCCTGAACCGTCTAAGTAAGTCCATTGATGTGAATGCTGTGAGCGGATCGCGACCATAAAAGAAGGCGGTGCCTTGACTGTTTTGCCTGCCACTTTCATCGTGATGGTTTTTGGCACAAAACAAATTTCTTCTTGGTCGACGATATAGCTGTAGAGAGGTGGATTGGACTCAACCTTTTGAATTTCTAGTTTGGATTCTGCAAACATATTTTGGGCATATTTGAGCAACTTTTGGTAGTTTTCAGGACCACCGACATAATTGATCAGTGAAGGATGGGTTTTTTGTTGCATAAAACTATAATCATTATTCTTTAAATCTTGTCCTAAGCGCTGTAGGTCAGGTGCAATGATTTTAGGGTAGTCCTGTTGGCAACTTAATTGTTGTGCGTGGGCAGGGGCTAAAATGGTCAAGAATAGAATGCACGCATAAATTGTTTTTATCATGTTGGATTAAATCCGCATATGTGTTGTTTTGAGTATATAAGTTTGTTAAAAAAAGTTCATCAATCATCCAGACTTAATGATACTTACCTATAGCATATCTAGATTTTGATGGTTATCACTAAGACAATAAGCATCAAACCGAGTTGTTTAACTCGGTTTGATGCGCTTTAACAAGCTTTAGACCTTACCACTTATAATTAATTTTGCCGTAATAGAATGCGCCATTAAAGCCAAAAGGTGAGAACTGACTGTACTGTAGGCTTCCACCCGTTGGTTTGTTGATGTCATAAACATCTTTATCTGGATAAACATTGGTAATGTTGTCACCGCCAAGGGTAAATTTCCAAGCTTTCAATTGATAGCTGAGGGCTAAGTCTAAAAGCCATTTTGCAGAGAATTTCTGATCGCTGGCTGAACCAGCGTTACTGAAAGTTTTGAAGCTGCCATAACGCGTGATATTGGTGTTAATACCAAAATTTCCAATTTTATAATCATTGGATAAACTGAATTTATGTTCAGGTGTACTGCCTGCCAGTAAACCATATTGTTCACGACGGTCTAAGCGTGTCAAATTGACACCCAATGCATTTAAAATGTCAGGATTTTTATCCACATTGGTGACTTCATTGCGATTAAAGTTATAAGCTAAAGATGTGGTTAACTCTCCATAAGGTAGATTCTGCCATTGGTAGTTTGCAACCAAATCCACGCCACGTGTACGTGTATCACTGGCATTATTGAAGAAACGTACACTGCTAAAGTTGGTATTGGTGATGCCTTTTGAGATCAGATAATCACGTACAGCAGGGCTGCTGGCATTGATATTCGAAGACAAGCTAATACGATCATCAATATCGATTTGATAGGCATCTAAAGTCACATACAGATTTGAAGTTGGGGTAAACACAAAGCCAAGACTGTAGTTTTTGGATTTTTCAGCTTTTAAATCCTCAGCACCGAGTAATTGCGCAACTTGAGATGAGCTTGGGAATGTACCTGCTTCAACGAATTGCCCATTGACCAGTTGAGAGGAAGTTTGGGTAAAATACTGTTGTGCTAGACTTGGCGCTCGAAACCCTGTAGAAACTGAACCACGTACAGCAACTTGCGGTAAAAGTTGATAACGTAAGGACAGTGAAGCATTATTGGTATCCCCAAAATCATCATATTTCTCATAACGATATGCGCTAGAAGCAGAAAGCTTTTGGGTAATATCCGTTTCTAAATCTAGATATCCTGCATAACTGTCTCGCGTCCATTTGCCTGCATCAGCTTGACGAAAACCAGATAAACCCGAAGATCCGCTTTTATAATAAGAACCTGGATCTCCTGCTTTAATTTGATATTGTTGGTTTAAATACTGGGCACCAAATGCAATATTCAAAGGGCTTGCAAATGCAGATATGTCATATTCTTTAGAAAGATCAATATTAAAAACAGACTGGCTATTTTTCAGCTTGCCATTATGAAATGAATTGGGTGTTGCCCCTGTGTCTTTGTACAGATCAACATTAATGGTTCGGGTATTTACATCATATTGGTTCAACCCATAATTTGCAGAAACATCATAACGCCAATCTGCTGCTTCTCCTCGTAGACCTGCAACAGCACTAAAGTCGTCTAATTGAGCTCGGATCAGAGGTAAGTAGCCATTCGGAAACAATGCTGGAACATTGTTTGAGGCATTGCTTAAACGATAAAATCCAGCAGTTTCAGCATTTCGATGGCTATAGGTAGAGAAACCATATAATTCGACGGTATCACTAAGGTCAAAGCCAGCATTGAAAGCAGCTTTTACTTCGTCTGATTTTGGGTCACCAAATCGAAATGTCCTTTGCCCATATGTGGTTGCATTTGGGTCACGTAAGTCTAAGCCAGCACGATTAGTTGCTTGATTGTCCTGCCATTCACCTGAAAAAATGGCATAACCATAATCGCCAAGTCGAGTTCCGCCTGAAACATAGGACTGCTTTTGCTCACCATCACCTTTATCATAAATACCGTAGCGTATACCCGCTTCACCCGTCCTAGGGTCAGACTTTAAGATGATATTGACGACACCTGCAATTGCATCTGAACCATAACGTGCAGAAGCACCTTCTCTGAGGACTTCAATACGGCTAATTGCGGAAACAGGTATTGCATTTAAGTCGGTGGGTGCTGAACCACGACCAATTGTTCCGCCCAAGTTAATAAAAGCACCGGTATGGCGACGTTTACCATTCACCAAAACCAAGACTTGATCTGGAGAGAGTCCTTTCAGTTGTACAGGACGAACCAGTTCCGTCCCATCAACGACAGTCGGGCGGGGAAAATTAATGGAAGGAATAATTTTACTCAGTGCTGTGCCTAGCTCACTCGAACCTGTTCGTTCAGTAAGTTCCTGTGCACTAATTACGTCAATCGGTTGTAGAGAATCAGTCTTAGAACGCTTTAATGAGCGTGTCCCAGTCACCACAATCGTATCTAATGTTTTAATTTCGGGAGATGTATTCAGTTGTTCTTCAGCATGTGCTTGTGGGTACAGTAAGGCTAAGATCAAACTTGCTGTGAGACTGAATGAATATTGTTTTGATAATTTACGCATAACTCTATTTTGAAGCTCTTTTTGTAACTATTTGTAGTGATCATAGTGAGCTTGGCAAGATTTAGAAAACAACTTTTAAAAATATCAATAGAACAAAATCTGCAAAGAGTCTTGTTATTTAAAGCTTTCTATTGATGGCTAAAGCCAATTTTATCAGTCGTGTAGATTGATCACTGGAGCTTGTTTTAGCGTGGGACTGTAGAGATGTAAAAAAGGCTGTCATCATGACAGCCTCCAGCAAAAGAATTTTGCACCCTTTAACGTGGTGGAAACCCTGCTTCGGTTAAGGCATCTGCAACTTGTTGCTGTGTTGCTGATGTTTCAACTTGAACACTGCGATTTGGTGGATCAGCAATGACTTTTGCATTTGCATCTACAGATTGGATTGCTTTGGTGACACCACGTGCACAACCGCCACAGGTCATATTTTCAATATAAAATTCCATATCTCACCTGTTTGAAGAAGATTTAAAACCAATATAAACCTTACCATAATTGTAAGGTCAAGCTTTAATACTTGAACTTTCTCTTAATGCTTTTCAGAAACATAGTTTATGGTGTACTTGGGTATTTCTATTTCTAATGGTTCTTCTGGAACCTTTACCTGACAAGAGAGTCTGGATTCGGGGGTAAGCCCCCATGCGCGATCTAATAAATCTGCTTCAATATCATCCATTTCATTTAATTGATCAAAGCCTTGCTTTATCACTACATGACAGGTTGTGCATGCGCCAGATAAATCACATGCATGTTCGATGGGTATGCCGTGATCTAATAAGCTTTGGCATAAATTACTCCCACTTTCCACTTCCAATGTTGCACCATCTGGGCAAATTTTTTCATGGGGAAGTACTTTAATTTTTGGCATACATAACATCCTGAAATAAGCCAATAGCTTGAAAATAAGGTGTTTAGCCACCTTATTTTCACTATTGTGAGCAGAAAAATGATAAGCAGAAACGCAATATTTTTACTGATGATGACTGAGCCAGTTGAGCATCATATTAATTTCAGCCTCTTGTGCAAGAACTACATTCTCAGCAAGTTTGCGCACTTCAGGATAATGACCGTATTGCAATTCTATTTTCGCCATATCAATTGCCCCTTGGTGGTGAGGAATCATACCGCGCATAAAATCAATATCTGCATCTCCCGAAAATGAAATCATCATATCCGCATGCATCTTGTCATTTGTTTGACGAAAAGCATCTATAGCAGCTTGAACATGGTTAAGTTCAGAAAGCTGAGCATTGTTTTCTAACCATCTTTGCATGACTTCGATTTCTACCTCTTGGTCGGCAACAATATTTTCAGCTAAGCGCCGTAATTTGGCATCAGCGCCATATTGTAGAACAACTTTTGCCATATCAATGGCACCCTGATGATGCGGAATCATCCCTTTCATGAAATCCATATCTACATTTCCAGTGAAATCAATTTGCATTTGTGTATGCATACGGTGATTCACGACCATATAGGCATTGATAGAAGCTTGATTCGGCAGATTTGATCCATTCATATCCTGGCGTTGAGAATGGTTTGTGTGGTTATTATTACTCATTGAAGTTCCCTTTAAGTTTTAGATAAAATTTTGCATATTAAAAATCACTGTATCTATCACACTTTTTAGAACAGAAATTTTATGGAGATCAATACTTACCGTAATGATGGAAGTTACTGCTTATCCCATGAACGGTCTATGGACTCTAAATAATTTAGAGTTCCTTAATATTTAATCATTCTAATCTTTACAATTATGTGAAGGTCAAGCACAAAATAATTTGTTTCAAATGTCGCAATAGCGTTTTTTATAAAGTGATGCTTTTAGATAATTGGCAAAGCACTTTATACCGAATAAATCATGAAACTTATCCAATACCTGAGCAATGAATTGACCTGTTTTTAAAAGATTGCAATAGCACACTTTATTTTGAATATTGCAAGTTTGGTCTAAGCTTAGCTTAGCTTGATTGTATAGAGATAAAACCTCATACAATTGATCAATACTTAATTTTTGGAGCAACTTTATTAAAGTCAGTCTTGATTCAACCAAAGCAGATATACAAAATTTGAGCATTGATAGTAAACTCTGATCTTAAAATTTAGCGCATAAGAACAGGACCATGAGAGAAGATCATTTATATTCAGTTATTTATCAAGATATTCAAGAGGCTTTGGCTGAAATTCAACAATTAACACAAGATCAGCATCTATGCGCCCTTGGTTTGGGAATGGTTGAAGATTTATGTGGTTTCTTTTATGTGGGATGCACCATAGAAAACCTTAAATCTTTTGAAGATGTGTACGAAGCATGGTGGATTTCAGAATGGCAATATTCTAGTACTGCCAATAATCATACACATGATGCGATCATGGCACTCTATGAAGCATTGGGTAAACAATGTACTGATGAACAATATGTTGCTTTGAGAGAGCATTATCAAAATACCATCATCCAAGCATTACAAGATTTAAGAGATGCAGGAAAATTAAAAAATCAGCAGGGCGAAGAAATCATGGTGATTATTCAGTATGCTGATTCATTTGATGAGGACTTTGAGGAGAGTAGCTTCGCTCAGATCAATCCTGAGTTGTTGGTACCACTCTTTAAAAATCGCTTTAAACAAAAATCAGGTGAAAATCTATATGATTATCTGTTGCAAAAAATAGCAGTTTAAACACATTTAAAGCGCAATAAAAAAGCTGAGTTCAACAACTCAGCTTTTTTATTGCGACATTATTGATCTTAAAGATCTGAAAGATCAACACCAATACGTGCAGCAACTTCTTCATAAGCTTCAACCACACCACCTAAGCCTTGGCGGAAACGGTCTTTATCGAGTTTTTTCTTAGTGTCTTTATCCCATAGACGGCAACCGTCTGGAGAGAACTCATCACCTAAAACAATACGGTCATGGAACACACCAAATTCAAGTTTGAAATCAACAAGAAGCATGTTGCCTTGAGCAAATAAGTCTTTAAGTACCACATTCACTTTTTGAGTCAATTCTTTCATTTGAGCAAGCTGTTCCGCATTTGCCCAACCTAAAGCAATCGCTTGAGACTCATTGACCATAGGGTCGCCTAAAGCGTCATCTTTAAAGAACAATTCAAAAGTTGGTGGAACAAGTTCTAAACCTTCTTCAACACCTAGACGACGGCATAATGAACCTGCTGCATAGTTACGCATGACGCACTCTACAGGAATCATTTGCAATTTTTTAACCAAAACTTCAGTTGGAGAAAGAAGTTTTTCAAAATGAGTTTCGATACCCGCCGCTGCCAATTTTTCCATGATAAAGGCATTAAAACGGTTGTTCACCTTACCTTTACGATCTAGTTGCTCTATTTTTTCGCCATTGAATGCAGATGCATCATCACGGAAAACTAGAATTAGATGATCCGCGCTATCTGTTTCATAAACAGATTTCGCTTTACCAGTATAGAGCAAGGTTTGTTTTAACATGGGGGAACCTTTTGCAAAAAAAAATTGCCTAGAACGACTAGGCTGGCCAGTTTTGGTAAATCTGGGTCAATAATCCTGCAGCTTTTTCTTTATCTGCAAAACTATTGTCTGCGTTAAACACAGCAAGTGTGTTGCTTGAACCTACTGAGCTAAGTCTGAGTATATAAGTTGAATTATCGATTTTCACAGTTGCCTCATTGGCATTTTTGCTTTGACCGATTAGCTTATAATTTAGACTACTGAGGGTTGCAAGTGTGTACTGCCAAATTGTAGCAGAATTTCCATCAATTTTGATCAATGGATTGCCATTTCCGTCAGTTAAAATTTGAGGTCTGCCCACAGTTTCGGTGCTTGTTGCACTTTCATCTGCTGATGTGTTGACTTGAGCAACTTCTGGGCGAGGCACGTCATAACGATTGCCTTTTTTATTTTCAAATTTAGGTGCATGCTGAAGCGCCAGCGGGTCAACAATAGGAGCTGGATACATAGGCGTTGCAGGTCTAACTGTTGAACCTTCAGGGTACTTAAGCGGCTCTACTGTGGTCGTATTTTTATAATCTAAAGAACCATTATTGATTCCAAGGGAACTACAACCCGCCAAACTTAAAGCTGAAATGGCAAGAGTTAAACCTAAACGTAATTGCATAATACTAAGCTCTTATTAAATGAGACCTACTGCTTTGAGTTCTTCACGCAGAGGCGTACGGTATTTTTCTGCAAGTGGAGTTAATGGTAAGCGAATACCTGTACCAATTAATTCCATTTCATGAAGTGCCCATTTCACTGGAATTGGGTTCGATTCGCAAAATAGAATATTGTTTAATTTTGCAACTTGGTCATCTTTAACTTTTGCAGTACTTGCATCACCAGCAAGTGCAGCCGCACAAAGTTCACTCATGATTTTAGGAGCAATATTGGCAGTCACAGAGATATTGCCTTTTGCGCCTAACTGCATCAGTTCATTTGCCGTCGCATCATCACCAGAATACACCAACATGTTTTTACCTTGTAAACCATCAATCAATTGTTTACCACGTGGTACATCGCCTGTTGCATCTTTAATTCCAACGATTTGAGGAATATCTGCTAAACGAATGGCAGTATCATTATGTAAATCAACGCCTGTACGACCTGGAACATTGTAAAGAATGATCGGTAAATCAACAGCTTCTGCAACTGCTTTATAATGTTGGAATAAGCCTTCTTGTGTTGGCTTGTTATAATAAGGGGTCACTAAAAGTGCGGCATCTGCGCCGAGCTGTTTAGCTTCTTTGGTGAGTTCGATCGCTTCGTGTGTCGAGTTTGCACCAGTACCGGCAATAATTGGAATACGTTTATTGGCTACACGGATAATTTCTTTAATTACTTCTGTGTGTTCTGCCATGCTAAGAGTAGATGCTTCACCAGTTGTGCCGACAGCAACAATACTATTAGTGCCTTGTTCTATGTGCCACTCAACGAGCTTCTCGAGACCCTTCCAATCTACGCTGCCATCTTCAAACATAGGGGTGACGATTGCGACAATTGAGCCTTGAATGGTCTGTGCTTGCTGAGTCATTTTAAAAAAATATCCTATTTTTCCATCCGCATGCGTTTGAGTAAACAAGGATTGGGATGGTTGCAGTATTTTGATTTGAGCGAAAAGCAATCATTCGAAAGATTGCATAATGCTTACCCAAATTATGACTGATTCAGCGAGACAGAACAATATGCTTTAGTCAAAGCTTGGAAATTCTTTAAAAAAAGCAACAATTCACTCACATTTCAGTTGAATAAATTTTATTTTTAGATTTTTTATACCGAAAATACAGGTGATTTTTTGCATATATACTTGCATGAAATTTATACCAGCCTAAGTTTCAAAAATAAAACCCTAAGATATTTTATAGACTGTTTTGTATTCGGTTGTTGGGTTATTGAGAGTTTATTATCGAGTATTGAAATTGTCTTATCAGATTATTAACACACTGGGCATACTTTGAAGCTGAGTTTGCTGTGGTGATAGATGTAATGATGGTGTAAATACTTCACCATTTTGAGATCATTTGATCAAGCTGCAAAACTGAATCCTTGATTTTGATAAGAAGC
Organism: Acinetobacter sp. Ag2; assembly: GCF_001005515.1. NCBI lineage: Bacteria > Pseudomonadati > Pseudomonadota > Gammaproteobacteria > Moraxellales > Moraxellaceae > Acinetobacter > Acinetobacter sp. Ag2. The sequence goes on along the minus strand of NZ_LBNA01000042.1, from coordinate 21,121 downwards.
TCGCAAAAGTGAGCTTTTTTATTGTATGTTAGGTCATCAACGCGTGTCATATTGATCATTAGAATAGCTGAGATTTAGCCAGTATAAGGATAGGGAAATGTTGCAAACTGAGCGTAGTGCCTTAATTGTTGTCGATGTGCAAAATGGTTTTACTTCAGGGGGAAACCTAGCGGTTGCCCAAGCAGAAAGAATCATACCGCTCATCAATCAATTGGCAGATCATTTTGACAATATTGTACTGACACAAGACTGGCATCCTGCAAACCATATTTCTTTTGTTGAACAACACCCTCAACATAAAGCTTATGATGTCATTCAACTGGACTATGGTCCACAAGTGCTGTGGCCCTCTCATTGTGTGCAAGACACAGAGGATGCTGAATTCCATCCTGATTTAAATATTCCTACTGCGCAATTGATTATTCGTAAAGGTTTTCATTCGCACATTGACAGTTACTCAGCCTTTATGGAAGCAGATCATAAAACCACAACAGGTTTGGCAGGGTATTTGCGAGAACGTCAGATCGACACTGTATATATTGTTGGCATTGCGACAGACTTTTGCGTCGCGTGGACTGCAATGGACGCGGCTAGATTAGGGTTTAAGACCTTTGTGATTTCTGATGCGACCAAAGCAATTGATTTGCACGGCTCATTACAACATGCATGGCAAGAAATGCTGGCTGCTGGCGTAAAGCGTATGGTTTCAAAAGATATTCTTGATTACCCTCAATCATAAATGACTGCATAAATTTGAGCATTTGAGAAAAGTGATACTGATTTAAACGACATGCTTTAAGATAAGCCTTGATTTTAAACCTATTTGGGTAGGGACAATGTCAGCAATTTTACGCTTTAGTCAGTTTGTGCAAAAAACTTTTGCACTTTGGGTCGTTGTATTTGCATTCATCGCATTATGCTTTCCCGATGCATTTGTATGGATGAAAGCTTATATTCCATGGGTTCTTGGCATCATTATGCTAGGGATGGGAATGACCATGACAGTCGATGAGTTTAAAAATGTATTGTCTAATCCAAAAGCAGTGGTGATCGGTGTGGTGGCTCATTTTGTGGTGATGCCAAGCGTAGCATTTTTTCTCTGTAAGATTTTTAATTTACCGCCGGAAATCGCTGTAGGGGTGATCCTCGTTGGATGTTGCCCAGGAGGGACTGCTTCCAATGTGATTACTTATATGGCAAAGGGCAATACCGCTTTATCTGTCACATGTACTTCTGTTTCAACATTTTTAGCGCCTATTTTAACACCTGCTATTTTCTATGTTTTGGCAAGTCAATGGATTCCGATTGATGCAGGTTCAATGTTTATAGATATTCTTAAAGTGGTGATCTTCCCGATCATCTTGGGTGTGATCTTAAGAAGTGTGTTCAAACAAAAGACTGAACAGTATATTCAAGTGATGCCATTGGTTTCTGTAATTGCGATTGTCGTCATCGTCGCAGCAATTATTGCTGCCAGTAAGGCATCTATTTTGCAATCAGGTTTGCTGATTCTTGGTGTGGTTATTCTACATAACGGACTAGGTTTTTTACTGGGCTATTGGGCAAGTCGTTTATTCAATTTATCTTACCCAGATTCCAAAGCTGTAGCGATTGAGGTGGGTATGCAAAACTCAGGCTTAGGGGTAACCTTGGCTGCGCTTCATTTTGCTGCGTCTCCTGTGACTGCTGTTCCCAGCGCAATTTTCAGTTTATGGCATAATATTTCGGGTCCAATCTTAGCCACATACTGGGCAGCGAAAGCGGATAAAATGTCGGAAAATAAACCCTAGTACCGTACAACTTTAGCGCTCATTTAGAGCGCTGAATTTTAGTTTTTTATTTACAGTGATTTATTCACTATCAAGTTGTTTTAAAAACTCATCTTCAGTCAGTACAACAAATCCATGTTGTTCCAAGAGGGCAGTCGTGACACCTTTGCCTTGCACTTTTTGCCCAGAGAATGAACCATCATAAATCATATTTGAACCGCAAGAAGGGCTATTGGCTTTTAAAATAATGTGTGTAACCTGATGTTGTTGTGCAAGTTTAAGTGTTTTTTCTGCACCCTGAATAAATGCTGAAGAAACATCGTCACCATTGGCATCTTGTACTCTAGCTTGTCCCAATAAAACAGAATAACCATCACCACCCACAATTTCAGCAGATGGTCGAGGTGTACTTAAACCACCTGAAACTTCAGGGCAAATCACAACAGCTTGTTGATTGTCGAGCAACTGTTTAAGTTTATCGTGTAAACAGTTTTGAGCATCATAACGGACATTTTCACCAACAAGACATGCGCTGATCAGGTATTTTGGGATCATCTTGAGTTTAATTCGAGCTGCATTAAATCCATGCCAATATCATATAAATCAGTTTTAAAGTCGAGACTTAATTGTTCTGTAAAGGCAAATTTTTGATAGAATTTTTTTGCACGCGCATTGGTTTTTAACACTTCTAAGAAGATATAGGCTTGATGATGTTGATTTGCAATCTCAATCATATATTGCATTAAATGTGCGGCTATATGTTTTCCAATGACATCTTTGAGTAAATAAATTTTCTGTAATTCAGCACCCATACGCGCTAAATTGGGCTGGTATTGATTAAGGTTGAGTTTGGCGTAGCCGATCAGTTGAGCATGCTCATTTTCAGCCAATATCCAAATTTGTTGCGGGTCCGCTAGAGATTTCGATAAGTTTTCAAGACTAAAATCTTGGTTGAGAAAATTTTGTAATCCTTGTTCTGTCCAAATATCACTAAAATGTTGGCGATATGTTGTGTTGCCTAGTGCATAAAGTTGATTTGCATGGAGGATCGTGGCTTGGTAAATTTTCATGATGTTTTATCTTAAAATGATGGCTTATTATGATTTGATGCGATGTTCAATCATTGATGATTTTCATGTGATAATCAATCTGAAATATGGGAAATGAATGTTGCTATGAGCGTTTATGTGGATCGTGCAAAAGTACCGTTTAAAGGCAAAGAATGGTGTCATCTCATGGCAGATACGCTAGAGGAATTACACCATTTTGCAAACATGTTAGGCATAGATTCGCGTTTATTTCATCGTTCTGCATCTTATCCTCATTATGATATTACTCTGCAAATGCGGGTCATCGCCATTGCGCATGGGGCAATTGATGCTGATCGGAAAACCATTATTGCTTGTGGAAAGCAGCTAAAACTGCAACTGAACCAATCTTGATAAATATTGTGTACAGAGAACATTTATCAAGATACTTTTCTAGAGATTAAGTCTTGTTCTGATGAGGAGCGCAAGGGTAGAATCTTTGATGACGATCAATGATGAACAATGACAGAAATATGAGTGTTAAAGAAGGTTCAACAGAAATATCACAGGACGACATTATTATTCTGGCTGAAACTTTTCGGCTTTTAGGTGATGCGTCACGTCTTAGAATTCTTATGTTCTGTATGCGTGGACCTCGCCCTGTAGGTGATATTTGTGAGGCACTGGACTTGTCTCAATCCTTGGTCAGCCACCATTTACGTTTATTACGTTCTGCACGATTGGTTAAAAGTGAACGTCAGGCGAAGCAAGTCTTGTATGAAATTGCCGATACACATGTGAGCCATGTTTTGTCTGATATGGCAAAACATATTGCAGAAGAGCAGTGTGGTTAATTTCGGTATTCTGGTCTTTAGAAAATTATAACAATCAATATGATTCACTTAACATGAGTTCATCCTAATTTAAATGAAAAGGGCTTTGCTTTTTTCATCAGTAAATTTTACCAGACATCGCTATTGCGGTTGGTGGCATGGCTGCCGCCGTTGGTTAAGTGCGATATGAGCAAAAACAAAGCACTGCTTTGTTTGTAGCGCAAGATCCCTGTCAAACAAAGGATTTTTGTTATCTTTTCATCTCTAAAAAGTAAAACATCGGCTACGCAAATCGATTCAAACTTTAGAAGCATAGGGTGGTATTGCAAGCTTTATACCGTCAAATAATATGTATCATATTGATTTTATTTACCTAAAGTTTATATTTACTGTATGATTTTTGAATTGATTGACTATGTTATGCTAGTTTTTTTGATTTGAATCTTTATTTTTATTCATATTTTTGAGTTGGATTTAAACACGAAGAATAAACAAAGACGCTTCAAAACATAGATCCTAAGTTTGAACGTTAACGCCACATGGTTAATGTAATTCCCTTGTGGCGTTTTGTGGTTGATTGATGCAGAACTTAGTGACTATGCCCAGCATGAGGATCAATTTTGACAGGCTTTTCAAGGCTGCATGAGCTATCCCCTTGCCAATCAATGGCAACAGTTGGATGTTCAATATCAAATTTGGTTTTTAATTCATGTTCAATTTGTTCGGTGAGGATCTTGATATCTACACCCGCTTCAGGTTGGACGTGTAATGTTGCCATTGCTCTTCCAGACGTGATCATCCATACATGAATATGGCTAATTTTCTGAATGCCTTGAACAGATTTTAATAAGTGCGTGGTGATATCTGTAGTATTGGCATTTGCAGGAGCACCTTCTAATAGGATATGAATGGTTTGTTTAAACAATGCCCATGCGCTACGTAATACCAGTAATGAGACAAGAACAGACAAAATAGGATCAATAGGGGTCCAACCTGTGTACCAGATCACAATCGCCGCGATAATTGCAGCAACAGAACCCAATAAATCACCCATCACATGAAGAATTGCACCCTTAACATTCACATGATCTGTGTCATTACGTGTCAGATACCATAATACAAAGATATTTACCAACATTCCGATAATAGCCACAATGAACATGGGTCCCGCAAGAACGGGTTGAGGTGATTGAAAGCGTACAACAGCTTCATAAACGATCCAACCCACAATCCCAAACAAAGTTAGAGAATTGATTAACCCTGCAATCACTTCGAATCGCATATAACCAAAAGTACGGGATTTATCTGCGGTGCGGCGACCAAAGCGAAAGGCTGCGTATGCTAAGCCTAATGCAAGTGCATCTGTCATCATATGTCCTGCATCCGCAAGAAGTGCCAGTGAACCAGATATGATTCCTCCAGCAGCTTCGACGAGCATGAAACTAAAAATAATGAAAAATGAAATTAGAATTTTTTTCTCATTTCCACCATTCGCTTCAGGCGCATGGTCATGATCGCTATGGCTGTTATGGATATGATTGTGATTATGTCCCATAAGGACCTCTACATTATTAGATTGCTTACATATGAATATATGTTCATATGTTTATTTTGTCAAATATGTTTATGTTAACTGTTCTATTTTATTATTGATCAAAATATTTAAAGTCTGATGTACTTCTATCTATATAGTCTTTTATAAAAAAATCCACACATCCATGCCATTTTCATGCATGAATTGTGTGGATCTTTTACTATGGGTATATATTAGATTTTATCAATCAGATACATATACTCAATATCTAAAACATGAATTATTCAACAGTGACAGATTTAGCCAAATTACGCGGTTGGTCTACATCTGTACCACGTAATACCGCAACATGATAAGACAACAACTGTACTGGCACACTATAAACAATCGGCGCTAACCATCCGTTGACTGCAGGTACATTAACAACATGTTGGCGATCTTTATTGACGATTCCACTGTTCTCATCGGCAAACACAAATAATTCACCGCCACGCGCTTGAACTTCTTCCATGTTGGATTTGAGTTTATCCAACATATCATCATTCGGTGCAAGAATAACCACAGGCATATCATTGTCAACCAAAGCCAATGGACCATGTTTCAATTCGCCAGCAGCATAACCTTCAGCATGGATATATGAAATTTCTTTAAGCTTTAAAGCACCTTCTAAAGCGATCGGGAATTCTGTACCGCGACCCAAGAATAAACAGTGTTGTTTCTCTTTGAACAGGTCTGATAAACGTAAAATTTCCGCATCATTTTGTAAGGTATCAAGAATAACCTTTGGAATATGCCATAACGCAGAGGTAATTTGTTCAATAGATTCTGCACTGATGCTTTGTTTAACTTGACCCAGTTTTAGCGCTAACAACATCAAAGCTGCAAGCTGAGTGGTAAATGCTTTGGTTGAAGCAACACCAATTTCAGGACCAGCAAGGGTTAAAAGATGATGGTTGGTTTCACGAACCATTGACGATGTTGCAACGTTACAAATGGTCATGGTGCAAATATTTAAGCCTTTTGCCTGCGCGCGTTTTTGTGTATCACGTAAGGCAGCTAAAGTATCCGCTGTTTCACCTGATTGTGAAATACAGATATACAGGGTGTTTGCTACAATCACTGGCGAGCGATAACGGAACTCGCTGGCAATTTCAACTTGGCATGGCAAATCGATCAGTTGTTCAAACCAATATTTTGCAATCATCCCCGCATGGTAGCTGGTTCCACAAGCAAGAATTTGAATTTGTTGGACATTTTTAAAATCAACTTCAGCATTTTGTAAAAAGTCTTCACGCAATGCATTGCCATTTAATGCTTGAGAAATGGTTTGCTGAATTGCTTCAGGCTGCTCATAGATTTCTTTGAGCATATAATGCTTGTATTCACCTTTTGATGCATTGCTTACTGCGGCATCTAACTCCTTAACAGGACGCTCAACCAATTGATCTTTAACAAAAACCTCAATAGTTTCACGGGTTAAACGTGCAATATCACCTTCTTCAAGATAAATAAAACGATTGGTGACAGGTAAAAGCGCCAATTGATCAGAACTGATAAAGTTTTCGCCAATACCTACACCGATGACTAAAGGTGAACCTTCACGCACAGCGATCAATTCATCAGGAAAATCAGTATGTACGATACCCAATGCATAAGCACCTTTCAGTTGAGGAACAACTTCTTCAACTGCTTTTAGTAAACTTGGCGTTGATTTGAGTGCTTCAGAAATTAAATGTGCAACAACTTCAGTATCTGTTTGTGAAGTGAATACATAACCAAGTGCTTCAAGATCATCTTTGAGTTCTTGGTAATTTTCAATAATACCATTATGTACAACAGCCACATGCCCAGAAATATGTGGATGGGCATTATTCTCAGTAGGTTTACCGTGAGTTGCCCAACGCGTGTGTGCAATACCCAGTGAACCTAAAATATTTGATTCAGAAATTGCCCCTTCTAAATTGGCAACTTTACCAACACGACGTTCACGCAAGATTTGACCTTGGTCAACAAGGGCAACGCCAGCAGAGTCATAACCACGATATTCAAGGCGCTTTAGACCTTCAATTAAAATATTTGTAATGCTTCGTTCAGCAACGCCACCAACAATACCACACATATTAATATCCTCTTATTTCTTGACCTTTTGGGGACGTTGATAATTTTCTTTAGAAATTTGTTTTGCACGTTCAAATGCAAGACTGTTGTCAGCGACGTCATGGGTAATCACAGAACCAGCACCTGTGGTTGCGCCATGACCAATCTTGATTGGGGCAACCAGAGAATTATTGGTGCCGATAAAGGCATTATCACCAATGATTGTTTTGTGCTTATTGGCACCATCATAGTTACAGGTGATGGTACCTGCACCAATATTGGAGCCTGCACCAATTTCGGCATCACCTAAATAGGTAAAATGATTTGCCTTTGAGCCTAGACCAACTGTGGAGTTTTTAACTTCTACAAAGTTTCCAATATGCACTTCGTCTGCGAGTTGAGCACCTGGACGAAGGCGTGCAAATGGACCAATCAATACATTCGAACCCACCACAGCATCTTCAAATACGCTATACGCTTGAACTTTAGTGCCTGCAGCGATTTGAGTATTTTTAATCACACAGCCTGCACCGATTTCAACACCATCACCAAAGCTACAATTGCCCTCGATAATCACATTGATATCGATACGAACATCATTACCTACACTGAGTTGACCACGTAAGTCAAAACGTGATGGATCGATTAAATGCACACCTTGTTGCATCAATTGTTTGGCTTGATGATTTTGGAATTCTCTTTCTAAAGCTGCAAGTTGGATACGATCATTAACGCCTTCAACTTCAAATGCCAATTCAGGTTGAATTGAGGCAATTTCCATTCCGTCAGCCAATGCCATTGCAACGATGTCAGTCAGGTAGTATTCACCTTGCGCATTGTCATTACTCAGTTGAGGTAACCATTCATGCAGTTTGGCATTGCTGACACAGTAAATACCTGTGTTAATTTCTTTAATCTGGCGTTGTTCTTCAGAAGCGTCTTTATGTTCAACGATTGCTTGAATTTTTCCATCTTTACGAACAATACGTCCATAACCGGTTGAATCTTCAAGCGTCAATGTAACTAAGCCAATACCTGTTGTCGTCGACACATCGATTAAACGTTGCAAGGTACTGTGTTGGACACAAGGTACATCACCAGAAAGGATTAACGAAATTCCATCTTTAGGTAAAACAGGTAAGGTCACTTTAACGGCATGCCCTGTACCCAATTGCTCAGTTTGTTCTACCCATTCAACGTTTTCTTGTGCGAATGCCTGTTGAACCAGATCACCGCCATGTCCAAAAATGGTAATAATATTTTTTGCTTGTAATTGTTTTGCTGTTTCAATTACATGACCGAGTAATGGACGTCCTGCTAAAGGTTGAAGTACCTTCGGTAAACGTGAGCGCATACGCGTTCCTTTACCCGCCGCAAGAATGATCACAGTTGTAGACATATCACACCTAACAGATCTGGCTTAAGCCATTTTAAAATATAAATAAATCATGATACATATTGCTGCCCAGACCCCTGCAATAATGTCGTCGAACATGATGCCAAAACCGCCATCGACTTTTTCATCAATAATGCGAATTGGCCAAGGTTTCCAAACATCAAATAAGCGGAACAATGCAAATCCAACCACCACCCATATCCAATTCATTTGTCCAATATAGATCAAGGGAAGAAATGTAATAGATTGCCCTGCAAACTCATCCCAAACGATTCGACCATCATCATGCACATGAATAATGTCTGCCGTTTTTCCACAAATCCAGATGCCGACCAAAGACATAATTATGATTGCCAATATGGCGCCATAAAAGCCAATTGCAAGCCAAATGGGGATAAACAATAGGGCAAAAGCAGAGCCGAAAGTGCCTGGTGCTTTGGGTGCTAAACCAGAACCAAAGCCTACACCACAGAACACAATAAAGCGTTCTGTCCATGTCATATTTTTAAAGACAATCGGAGGTTTATGCAAAGTGTTGGTACCCTTGAAGTTGCAATGAATGGTCTAAGCCATCTTTCTCAAATGCAATGCCACATTGTTGTGTAACTTTTCCAATAATTGTAGTGCTTACATTGGGTTGTAATTGCAAAAGTTTATCATAATTTTGCATACTTATTGTAAAGCATAATTCATAGTCATCTCCGCCAGCCAAAGCATATTTCCATTGCTGATTTTCACTTAAATCCCTTAAAGCAGGATTAATCGGGAGTTGATTTAAATTAATTTTAGCACCGACCTTAGAAGCGTCCAAGATGTGCCCAAGGTCTTGAGCTAAACCATCAGAAACATCAATCATGCTTGACGCTAAACCTTTGAGCATTGCGCCAAGTTCACAACGAGGCGTTGGGTAGTCTAGACGTTGTTGAAGGGGATGCCCTAAATGTTGTAGCGCAAATGCGGCATCACCTATAGAACCACTGACCACAATCAGATCATTCACTTGTGCTTGCGCACGCGTCACAGCTTGACCAGTTTCAATCCAGCCAAGTGCGGTTACGGTGATGGTCAGCTGAGGGCTTTGTGTGGTGTCACCACCAATTAAACGTACCCCAAATTGATCACAACAATCATATAAGCCCTGACTAAAATCTTTTAGCCAGTCATGATCGATTTGGGCTAAGCTCAATGCCAGAAGAATGCTATGCGGTTTTGCACCCATGGCAGCAATGTCTGAAAGATTGACAGCGACAGATTTCCAACCAATGGCATGGGCAGAAGTATCTAAGGGGAAATGCCGTCCTGCGACAAGTGTATCTGTACAAATCACCAGTTGGTGATTTAAAGGCGGGGTGAGCAGGGCTGAGTCATCTCCAACACCTAAGTCAACATCAGACTGTTGCTGACGATTGAAATAGCGTTCAATAATTGAAAACTCAGCCATGTAAAAACAACTTATTTCGCTTGTTGTTTTTCTGCTTCACGCAGGCTTGTTGCTAAACGGTCTAATACACCATTGATGTATTTGTGACTGTCCGCACCACCAAAGTGTTTTGCCAATTCAATGGCTTCATCCAGTACCACGCGATATGGAATTTCAAGATGATCTTTGAGTTCATATGCGCCTAAACGTAATGTAGCAAGTTCTACACCGTCTAATGCATCAATCTCACGATCAAGTACTGGAATAAGTAAAGCATCCAATGCTTCATGGTTTGCGATCACAGTAGTGAGCAACTCATGATAATAGCTCAGATCCACTTTATGCATAGCATTTTCAGCACGTGTACGTGCTTCGATTTCATGCACTGGGTTGTGGCTCATTTGCCATTCATAAATCCCTTGTACAGCAAAGCGACGTGCTTTACGTTTCGCTGCATAAGTAGCTTGGAGTGTTTGCGACATGCTTTAAATTGCCTTTAACAGGTTAACCATTTCAATTGCAGTAAGGGCAGCTTCACCACCTTTATTACCTGCTTTTGTACCAGAGCGTTCAATCGCCTGTTCAATACTATCCGTAGTCAATACACCATTAATTACAGGTAAACCAGTATCTAAACCAACTACACCTAAACCTTTGGCACATTCACCTGCAACGAAGTCGAAATGTGGAGTACTTCCACGAATCACTGCGCCAAGAGCGATCACTGCATCAAACTTACCTGAAGCTGCAAGTTTTTTAGCGACAACAGGAAGTTCCCATGCGCCAGGTGCATGAACGACAGTGATATTATCGTCGCTTACACCATGACGATGCAATGTATCAATTGCACCTTCTAATAAATGTTCAACAACAAAGCTGTTAAAACGACCAACTAAAATCGCGTAACGGTCTTCGCTCGCGAGATGTAATAAACCTTCAATTCGGCGAATCGCCATAGCAACCTCGATAATTTTACAGATAAGTTATTTTACAGATTTCTTTGATCAAATGCTTTCTTTCATGGAATCACCCAGATCAAAGAGATCAATTGAAACAATTATGAATCAATCTCTTGTTCAGCGGTAATATACTCAACCACTTCCAGATTAAATCCTGATAATGCATTGAAACGGAGTGGCGAGCTTAGCAACTTCATTTTTTCTACGCCCAAATCACGTAGAATCTGAGCACCTACACCAATCGTTTGATATTGCTGAGAAAGTGCGGCATTTGATTTGGTCGGCTTTGGTTTGCCCAATGCTTCTAACGCTGGACCTAAATCAGATAAATGACGTTGCCCGATCCAGACCAATACACCACGATCACTATGGGCAATCGTTTTCAGTGCTTTATCTAGATTCCACGCAGGCTCACCATCTTTTTTATTCAGTTTAAGTAAGTCGCGAGCAGGATTGAAACCGTGTACACGTACAGTGGTTACACCTTGTTTAGGTTCACCTTTCACCAAAGCCAAATGAATATCTGGGTTACCGATTTCACGGTAACGGTAAAGATCAAATGTTCCATATTCAGTATCAATGCTTTGCTGATCCAAACGTTCTACCGTTTGTTCATTGGTCATTCGATAATGGATGAGGTCTGCAATCGTGCCAATTTTCAAACCATGTTTTTCTGCAAACACTTCGAGATCTGGACGACGTGCCATTGTACCGTCTTCATTGATGATTTCGCAGATCACTGAAGCTGGTTCTAAGCCTGCCAAACGAGATAGGTCACAACCTGCTTCGGTATGCCCAGCACGGTGAAGTACACCACCTGGTTGAGCCATCAATGGGAAAATATGACCTGGTTGTACAATATCAGAAGGTTTGGCATGTGCAGCAACCGCAGTCTGAATGGTATGTGCACGTTCTGCCGCGGAAATGCCTGTTGTAATACCGTTTGCTGCTTCAATTGAAAGCGTGAAGTTTGTGCTGTGTTGAGCACCGTTGTGATCGACCATCAACGGTAAATCCAATTGCTTACAGCGATCACGACTCAAGGTCAAGCACACTAGACCACGTGCATGTGTAATCATAAAGTTGATGTCTTCAGGACGTACATGTGTTGCAGCAATCACCAAATCGCCTTCATTTTCACGATCTTCGTCATCCATCAGGATAACCATTTTCCCTGCACGGATATCTGCTACAAGCTCTTCAACGGTATTGAGCGGCATCAACCTTCACCTTTTTGTTCTGTCGTGTGACATTTTCATTGGATTCATTCGGCACATAGTCTAACGCGTTTTTACGTATTTTGCCTATGCTTATCATCTTCCTTTACCGCTCATAGTTATACACAAGCTTATAGGGGTATGAAAAGAGAAGGAAAATTGATTTATGCAGATTTTGAACAAACATTAAACGCTTATTTCGAAAAAAATAAGATGAGCTTATGAGTATTAAAGCAAGTAAAAATAAAAAAGCGCTCTACCTTTATGGGTAGAACGCTTTTATGCTGATTTGAATTATAGGTCTGAAACAGGTTCAGAACTGACGTTTTGTTTTTTACCTTTTAAAATTTCTGTACGAATATTTTGTGCAAGCTCAGCACACTCATTATTCATTCCATTAATCATAAAGGCGTGGCGTGTCAGTACATTGGTAGGATTTGGCAAAGCGACCAATTGATAGCAATCACCAATATGTTTGAGTTGATCATTGCTTAAGTACAGTGCCATTTCTTTAGCAATTAAATGATTCACCAAACGTTCTGCTGCATGTTTAGCATCCAACTGCATTGCTTCTACAGAAGTGGTCACGGCACAGCGTGTTTGTAAAACGAAGCGTTTGTCTTCGCGATAACGTTTGTACAGAACCTCAGACAGCAATTGGAACACTGAACCAATCATCAGTATGGATTGTGCAGCATCGGGCTTTTCAGCATCAATACTCAAGATCGCCCCGTGTTGATTAAACGCTTGATGAATGACGAAATCTTTAGAATTGAGTTTGAAATGTTGTGCACAAAGTTCAATGCTTTTATTCAGGAAAATCTGACATAAGTTAAAATAAGGTAAAGATACAGATTGATTGACGGTATTCATCAATTGTTTTGGATCATAATACTGAATATTCAATGCAAGAATTTCTTGATCATCATCGACAGTAGAAGTGACCGCAACTTTAGGTTCAGGTTTAACTTTGTTTTGAGCCTGTTGCTGTGCCTGAGCAATTGCTAAGGTGCGATTGGCTTTTTCAGCCTCCAGAGCTTCTGTTAATTGTTGAATTTCGTGTTTTAAGCGCGCCTCATTATTGATACGTGCTAGATATTCACTACGCGTTGGGCGTGCAATTGCGCGATAAGCCAACCAAAGAAAAGCGTGGATCAAAAGTGAAACTAAAATCGCAAGCCATTGGGTCCGTAAAATTTCACCAATACTCGGTTTGATTAACGTAATTTCAATCGTTCCGACTTTTTTCTCGTTCTGCAATGCATCACGAACAAACACTTCACCTTGGCGAGTTTTTGCCATGCCACTGGTTGCAAGCACTTGTTTTTTAGCATCAAGTATTCGAATTGAAGCAACGCTTGGATTGGTCGCATAACGATTTGCCAACAGTGCCAATGAAACTGTATTTGCAGGTTCAAGCTCAGACAGACTGTCTGTGACCAGTTGACTGGTCATCAGTTGCCCTTGACTGGCACGATTTTCATTTAACTGATGTGTTGTTGCAACTACCAATAAAAAGGTATGAAATGCAAAACTTACAATAAGTAGGCTAGCAAATAGCCCTTGTCTTGGCGCATTCAACGTAAACTTCCAAAGCAAAAAATTTCGATTTCGATTATGATTCTTCCAATTGTTGTAGCTCAGACCCGAGTCAATTCATGCGAGAAATCATTCTTATTTCATTTTTAGGACCTGACCAACCCAATCAGTTTACTCGATTAATGCAAGTGTTGTCCGTACATTCTTTGCAAATATTAGATGTAGGGCAGGCGGTCATTCACAATCAATTGACTTTAGGTATTGTAGTGTCGTCAAACGACCAGACTGCAACAGCTTTAGCAATGAAAGACATCCTTATTTTAGCACATGATATTGGTCTTACCGTTCGTTTTAAACCAATTTCAGGTACAGAATATGACCAATGGGTAAGCGAAGGTGGGCGTACCCGCTATATCGTGACGGCATTGGCACCTGAATTAACTGCTGCACACTTACAAGCTGTAACAAATATTGTTTCAAGTCAGGGATTTAATATTGAAACAGTGACTCGTTTGTCTGGTCGTCCTGAGCGTGGTGGGCATCAAGATATACTCAAACGTTCATGTGTCCAATTTGGTTTAAGTGGACAGATGCTAGATGCACAAGCGATGCGGGCAGCATGTTTACGTCTTTCGGCTGAATTAAACATTGATGTCGCTGTGCAGGAAGACAATGCTTACCGACGTAATCGCCGTTTAGTTTGCTTTGATATGGACTCAACTTTAATCGAACAAGAAGTCATCGATGAGTTGGCGAAAGAAGCAGGTGTGGGAGATAAGGTTGCTGAAATCACCGAACTTGCCATGCAAGGTGAATTGGATTTTCAGCAAAGCTTTCGTGCACGTGTAGCCTTGTTGAAAGGCTTAGATGCGGAGGTTTTACCAAAAATTGCCGCACGTTTAACCATTACTGAAGGGGCAGAGCGTTTAATTTCTACCCTGAAGTCTTTGGGCTATAAAACTGCAATTTTATCGGGTGGTTTTCAATATTTCGCAGAATATCTACAAGAGAAATTAGGTATTGATGAAGTTCATGCCAATATCCTTGATGTTGAAAATGGTCAAGTCACAGGTGAAGTGAAAGGACATATTGTGGATGGTGCACGCAAAGCGTATTTATTGACTGAATTGGCTGAAAAAATGGGAATTTCACCAGAGCAGGCGATCGCTGTGGGTGATGGTGCAAATGACTTGCCAATGCTGTCTATCGCTGGTTTAGGCGTGGCATTCCGTGCTAAACCTTTGGTTCGTCAAAATGCCAATCAAGCCATTTCAAGTGTTGGTTTAGATGGTGTACTTTACCTCTTGGGTGTTCATGATAAAGACCTCACTCGTGCTTAAATGCTTTAAATAAGATTACGGAAACATGAAAAATAGCGACACAATGTCGCTATTTTTGTTTGAAAATGAACCACTTTGCTGTCATCAAATCTAAATAATACTTTTTGAAAAAGAGATTCGTTTTAAAACTTAAATTTTTTTATTTCTATAGAAAAACAACATGTATTTTTTTGTAATGACACTGCATGATTGATGGCAATTAGATTTTGAGAAAAACAGGATTCTTAAAAAATGTAATGACAAATGCATGTTGCGACAAAGTGTGTCGTTTACCCGAAAAACAGCACTTTCCTTCTCATAAAAACCATACATAATGCAATGCATAAGCTTCTATAAGATGGTTGAAGAAAAATTATAAAGCTTGAACTTGTTGTGAAACACCACTTAGACGGTTTATGAGAGACATCATTTTGACGGAGGTTGTTATGGTATCAGCGACATTTGCAACATTGATTGGATTCGCTCTAATTGCTGCAGCGTTGGCTACTGTTTTCTTTTCCCCTTATCGTCATTGGTTAGGGTTTATGTTTGCGGGTATGATCTTCTGGGGCACTCTAGAAGCAATGCGTTACAGCGTACAGAATATTTTCGATCTTTCGGTAGCATATAGTTATTTAACGGCAATCATGCTTGCAATGTCTGCATTGATTGCGTTGTTATTACGTGAAGACAGCCGTGCCCAAAAAGCACTGGCAAATCGTCAATATATTGAACATACCCCAGTCTATGAAGATGAATAAGTATTGAGTGAACAGAATGACAATATGCAAACCAAGATAACAATAGTGACTTTAATTACACGAAAAAAATCAATTTAGACATTTTAAGGTATATCAAAATGGTATACCTTTTTTCAGTTTATACTTTGTTCTCAAAGCCATGTCTAAGAAATGACAAGTTATGCTAGGATGAGCAAATTCAGATCTAATTTAAAAAACAACAGGCTTAAATGTCATGAAACTTTCTGCAATTCCAGTTGTGAAGTTACCAATCGTCGATGCAAGTACAGATCCATTGGATTTACTTGTATTGGGTTTAGCGCTTCGTATGAAACAATTGGCGCGTACCAGCCCAAAATTTATTGAATTGACCCATGATCGTCAGTTCCGTATCCAGATTGGTACAGACTTAGGCGTGGCTCGCCAAATTATTGTCAATAACGGTCAAATTGATACAGTTTCAGGTGCTGAACAAAAAGCGGATTTCGTTTTACAGTTTGCTGACAGTGATCAAGGTGTGAAAACTTTGGTCAAAGGTGATCCAACTGCATTTATGACGGGTATGCAAAACGGCACGATTAAAATGGAAGGTGATTTTAGTTTGCTGGTATGGTTTAACCAAGTTGCTAAGTTAATCCCACCAAAAGTACCAAAACCTGTCAAAGAAAAAATCAAATTGGCACGTCAGTTCTTAAAGGAAAAGACAGGTCGATAATTGTTTTTCAAACATTAAAAAAGCCCATTCGGGCTTTTTTATATTTTAAACAGTGATTTTATGTTGTGTATGTGAGCTTATTCAATCTCTAGGTTGAAGGTCACAGGTCCGTCATTGACCAAATGCACTTTCATATCTGCGGCAAAGATTCCTGTTTGTACATTTTCAAATTGTGATTGCGCATATGCAACCAATTGTTCATACAGTGCTTTGGCTTCAGTGGGTGGCATTGCTGGTCCAAAGTCGGGACGCAAGCCTTTTTGCGTTTGCGCCATTAAGGTAAATTGCGAAACCAGCAAAAGTCCACCATTGGCTTGACTGACGTTCCAGCCCATTTTTCCTTGTTCATCATCAAAAAATCGATATTTTAAAATCTTATCAATCAGTTTTTGACCCTTTTCAAAGTTATCCTCTTTACCTAAACCTAAAAAAACCAAAATTCCTGTTTGGATTTCTCCTGTGACCTGACCATCAACCACGACTTTGGCTTCTAAAACTCGTTGTAATAATGCACGCATAAGAACAATAAGACTAAAATATGATAAGACCATTCTAACAGTTATAGAACATCAAGATTGTCTAAAAAAGCCCAACTTTAAAACATTATAAATATTTGAATAAGCATGGCTTTTGTTTGATTATTCAGCATTTTTCGATATGAAAAAGATCTTGGTGTTTGATTTTTAAACACTGTTAAATTGCAAATATAGCCATTCACAGCGAAATGATTACGTTATGCACTTCAAAAATATGCTTTAATAAAAAAAGCATAGCGAAATTACAAACAGATATGGCGCCAATCATTCAATCTTTGCTGGATACCGATTTATATAAATTTACCATGTTGCAAGTGGTACTGCATAAATTTCCCCAAACTCACAGTGTCTACCATTTCCGCTGTCGTAATCTGGATGATACTGTTTATCCATTAACGGATATTTTGGAGGATTTGAATGAACAATTGGATCATCTTTGCTTACTAAAATTTAAAGAAGACGAATTACAATATTTACGCAGCATGCGTTTTATCAAAAGTGATTTTGTTGATTATTTAGAATTATTCCAACTGAAACGCCGTTTTATTAAAGCGGGTATAGATGAAGAAGGTCGTTTGGATATTTGGGTAGAAGGTCCAATGGTTCAAGCGATGATGTTTGAAATTTTTGTTCTTGCGATCGTCAATGAGCTTTATTTTAGCCGTATTCGCAATGATGAGGTGTATGCTGAAGGCGAACGACGTTTACAAGCCAAAGTTGAGTTATTAAAGAAACTTGAACAGCAGCAACAGACGGATAAGCCCCCATTCTTGGTATCTGACTTTGGTACGCGTCGTCGTTATAGCTTGGACTGGCAGCGACATGTCATTCAAACGTTCCATGCAGCGGTACCCAATGTTTTCAGAGGAACCAGTAATGTTCTCTTGGCAAAAGAATTAAATATTTATCCAATTGGAACAATGGCACATGAGTTTTTGCAAGCTTTCCAAGCTTTGGATGTGCGTCTAAGAGATTTTCAAAAAGCCGCTTTGGAAACTTGGGTACAAGAGTATCGTGGAGATTTAGGTATCGCCTTGACCGATGTTGTTGGTATGGACGCATTCCTACGAGATTTCGATCTGTATTTTGCCAAACTATTTGATGGTTTGCGCCATGACAGTGGTGACCCTTTTGAGTGGGGTGATAAGGCGTATCATCATTATCGTAAATTAAAAATTGATACCAAAGCGAAGATGTTAACCTTTAGTGATGGTTTAGATATCGAAAGAGCTTGGGCATTGTACCAATACTTCAAAGACCGTTTCCAAGTCAGTTTTGGTATTGGCACCAATTTGACCAATGATATGGGACAAACTCCATTGAACATTGTTTTAAAATTGGTGGAGTGCAATGGTCAGTCTGTCGCGAAAATTTCTGATAGTCCAGGAAAAACCATGACAGATAATGATACATTTTTGGCGTATCTGCGACAGGTCTTTGAAATACCAGAAGTTGTCGAAGCATAGAAAATTCTTATCTGATTTTTTGCTAAAAGAATGTGAAAAATCAGCTTATTGGGAAAAAACACTGTGCTAAGATCATGCACATTCAGGGTCTTAAAATAGAAAAACTTATGACTACACCTGCCTTTAATTTTGAATTACTCATCGAAGCAGAACAACTCGTGCCTTTTTTAGGACACGATAAGATTCGTATCGTCGATTTGAGTCGTAGTTCTGTCTACGAACAATTACATATTCCTCATGCTTTACATGTTAAACCACAATTGTTGGTAAGACAGGAAGAACAAGCTTCAGGGCTTTTACCTGATGAAGACGGTTTAAATGCGTTGATTGAATATTTAAATATTTCTCCTGAGCATCATGTTGTGGTTTATGATGATGAAGGTGGCGCTTGGGCTGGACGTTTGATTTGGAATTTGCATTGCCTTGGCTTTTACAATACCAGTTTATTAAATGGCGGTATTCATGCATGGTTGGCAGAAGGTTTTCCAACCTCATCTGACGTTGAAGTGTTTGAACCAGTAGAAACATTGGTTCCAGTCAATTTAAATCACCTTGAGCAACATCGTATTGAATATGCAAAATTGTTGGAAAAGGTTCAGCAACAAAGTATTCAAGTCTGGGACTGTCGGACATCCGAAGAATATACAGGACAACGTTTGGCAGCTAGACGCGGCGGTCACATTCCAAATGCACAACATTTTGAGTGGAGTACTGCAATTAACCGTCAAAATCATTTAAAATTGCATCCTCTAGAGCGCACGCAACAACGTTTAGAACAATTAGGCTTTCAATTTGATCAACCTGTGGTGGTGTACTGTCAGTCGCATCATCGTTCAGGCTTGGCTTATATTTTAGGTCGGTTATTGGATTGGAATATCCAAGCCTATGATGGTGCGTGGAGTGAGTGGGGCAATCGCCTCGATAGTCCAATTATTACTGGAGAATCACCTGCGTGAGTCTTACATCAAACTTAAAAAAACAAATTTTTATCCAAGCTCAAAAAGTTGTTCCACAGCAACAACTCAGCCGTGTGGTAGGTAAAGTTGCAGCCAGTGAAAATCCGATTATTAAAAATATAGCGATTCAAGCGTTTAAAGCTCAGTACGGGATTGACCTGTCGATCGCTGAACAAACGGATGCATTGAAATATAAGTCGTTTAATGAATTTTTTACGCGTGCCTTAAAACAGGGTGTACGTGAAATTGATACAGACCCGAGTAGTATTGTTTCTCCTGCTGATGGTGCAATTTCACAGTTGGGTAAAATTAAAGATGGAGATATTTTTCAAGCCAAAGGTCAGAGTTTTACTGTAGACCAATTGATTGGTGACCCAAAGTTGGCTGCACCTTTTGTGCAAGGTGAGTTTGCCACAGTGTACCTATCACCACGCGATTATCACCGTGTGCATATGCCATTCGCAGGAACACTGACAGAAACTTTATATATTCCAGGTGAATTATTTTCAGTCAATCAAACCACGGCTGAAAATATTCCGGGCTTGTTTGCACGTAACGAACGTATGGTGTGTTTGTTTGATACTGAACTCGGTCGTATGGCTGTTGTTTTAGTGGGTGCGATGATTGTGGCAGGCATTGAAACTGTGGCAACGGGTAAAGTGAAGCCAACTGGGCGCTTAGAATTAAATCATCATGAATTAGCACTAGAAAAAGGTGCTGAGCTTGGACGTTTCTATTTAGGCTCAACTGCAATTGTATTGTTTGAGCAAGATAAAATGAATTGGGATGCACAATTTAAAGCCAACTCCGTTGTTGTGATGGGTGAAGCTTTAGGGCATACACTTTAATTTGCTTTATTTATAAGGGGTTGTGTTTTTTCATGTAGGAAATACAACTCTTCTTAAATGTTACAGTTGCCTATATAAAACCAAACGTCAAAATAAGTTAACCTGAGTTCGATAAAAATCCTTGATGAAAGATGATACAGCCAAACCGCCTGATTATTCATACAAGTGATTTGGATGATTCATTTATTTTGTACTTTTGAATCATCGATGGTCTTGCGATCTTGAGGCGACATGGATGTCGCCATGTTGAGCGGGGGTATGAGGAGGTACCCCTCGCTCAACGAAAGATTTTTCTCACTTTTCATCTCTGAAAAGTGAGCCATCGCCTACGCAAAAGAATTTAAACTTTAGCATTAAAGCGTGGCAGTGCAAGCTTTAGATTATAAAACAATCTACTGATCGCTTTTATTTTATTGATCAAGAGAAATGAAACGCTATTGATGGTTGCGCTTGCGGAGCTCCGCTCCTCATCCTAAAATTTGATGAAAACCCAGCAAGACTCCTCAGAGATTTATTATTTTTCAATGAGTTGAAGATTTAATTGCATCGAATTCACGTTGTTTAGTATGTTTTAGTGCATGGTGGGTGACTAAAAATGCGAAAAAATCAGCTTTCTATTGTTATAAACAAGTAGAAAAGAGGATGAGTTAACGCATATTCCGGCAGAATTTCAATTAACTTTCCTTAAAAATACAAAAGAGCGCCGAAGCGCTCTTTCTATTTTTCTTAGCGAAAACCTACATATTAGT
>NZ_LBNA01000034.1:0-68423 GCF_001005515.1 Acinetobacter sp. Ag2 | reverse complement strand
ATCTGGTTTGAGCTAGTACATTTAACTTATTGAAAAAACAATGTTCTTAGCGGATTCTTTCTGAATTTTCATCCAAGTTTTGGATCAGCATGCGGCTAACCATACTTCTATCTTTTGTTTTTGCATGAGGAGCAAAACTCGTCAACTACCAGTAAGCATCATCTTTCATCAAGAGCTTTTGTCGAACTCAGGCTATATTTACTGCATGAGTTTTTCAACAAATTGCCTATACCATTCAACTCAAGTTTTAAAATTAAGAATTCATTTTTATAAAAAAGAATTCTAATGTGTTGAAATGGAAGCAGGCAATAATTCCTGATAACTTTTATCTTGTCCATGCAAGGTCTTTAAAATCCATAATTGATGCTCAGCTTCAGACTTTTTACCATTAAAAGCCAAGACCTGTGCATATTTATGAATATCATATGCAGACGCTAAATTCGCCACCATACGTCCCATATACTGCAATTGTTGATCTGTCATTTTTGTATAAGGATTTAAACCAATCCACCATACACGCTCTTTAAACTGTGTCAGCAACCAAATATCTTGATTCATCACTGCTTGTTGTGAAGCACTTAAAGGTGTCTTTTTGGTCACAAAAACACTTTGTTGACGATATAAAATATAGTCTCGATAAATCACACCGAGCAATACAAGACCGATCACAATAATACTCACAATGATCGACGATTTCAGCTTCACAGTCGGTAGTCGAGAATATTGTGCTTGAATCAGCCCCAATAAAAAACCCAAAGGCAGTAAAAAATAAGCATAATGAATCGGATATTCTAATAATGCATGAATCAGAATCGCACAGACCATCAAACTGGCGACAATTGAAACGGGTTCCTTTATGCCTTTATTTAACCAATATAACCAAAAAACGACATAGAGAATGATCAACCCACCTAGCGGAATACCATTCCAGATCAATAAATCTAAAATCACGTTATGTGCTGTTTTATACCATTCGTGCGATGGATATACATCAAAAGCAGCGATTTGTGCCATTCCTGTCTGATTCCAACCATAACCCAACCACGGCTTTTCTGAAATCGCAATCAAAGCTTGGTTCCACATATCCAATCGCAAATAGCCCGAACTTGCCCGCTCTATCACTGTGGAAGCTTGTGCAATGTCTTGTATTGATACCGCAGCAAGCCATTGATTAATCAGTGGTAAACTAGTGATAAGAACAACGAATACACCGCTCCATAGCAGCAGTTTTGCAAAACCAAAGCGTTTGGTTTGACCAAATTGCTTTGTCGTTAAATAAATCAGTGTGAATAAACAGACTACCCAAGCAGTGCGTGACTGGGTTAATGCAATGGTCAATAAAAAGATAAATGCAGTAGGTAAAAGCACATAATTCGAGAAAATTTTCTTTTCATAAAAGTATAAGCATGCAAACACACCCATACAGATAAATGTCGCTAAATTATTGGGTTGGGCAAAATTTGCATAGGGACGATTACCATTAAGAAGATTGACCAATGGGCTAAAATATTCATTGATATCCAACCATTGCGTGATTGCAATAAAGCTCGAAAGTATTCCACCCGTAAACACAACCAAACAGAAAACTTTAAAGACCTGTTCTCTTTGACCTTTTTCACCAATTGCTAAGTTATAACCCACCACCACCATCAACCAAAACATGGCAATATAGGCTGTACAAAGTAGTGCATTACTCAGGTATAGAATCTCTCCAAAGCCCCATTGTATCAGCGGAATTGCGAGTACAGGCAATACAAGTAATTGAGGTCTGGGTATTTTTAAATCTTGATGATAAAAAGCACTTAACAAAGCCAATGCTGATAGAAAGGTCAGTGCTTCACTACCAAAAGTCGTCCATGGCATTTTATGGATCGGTAAAAGCCAAGCAAGTAAAAGCAATAAGGCTGAAAGGATATAAGGAATGGCTTTCATATGAAAAGTAAACAGAAAAACTGAGCTTATTATAAGCCCAGTTTTGAGAAATCTAAGTATTTATTTCCAAGGTCGTAAGTCAACAATTTTTACAACTTCTCCCTTTTCTTTATTGATGAGTACGACCATATCAACATTTGTCGATTTTAAAGGAAGCCATGCATCCGCTGTCGGATATTGATTCAGAGTTTTATCAACAGCCTCTTTTGTATTGAAATTTGTCAAAACATCAATTTTTTCACTATTTTGCAGTAGCTCAATTTTTGCGTCACTTAATTTCGTATAGCGCTCAGGATGCATAGTTGGAATTATCCCTTTACTCAAGTCTTCAAATAATTGCTTATTTTGCGTTTCTATACTTTTTTCTTTTTTTAATGCAACAATTTGTGGCTTTAACCAACTCGCTTTTTGATACGCTTTTTGAGCTTGTGCAATATCTCCTGTTTCAATCTCATTATTTCTAACCAGATCAAAACGACCTGCATTATCATAGACAATCCAAGCTGGGCGACCTTGTGCAATATTGAATACACCATAACCTAAAGCAAAAATTTGAATCAGTATAATGACTGCCAAATCCATTTTTAACGTTTTTTTACCTTCTTTATAGACCAATAATGTTAAAAATGGACCAATAACCACATCAATTGCGACCAGCATCAAGAATATTTGAGTGACACCTACTGCTTTAGCGAGTGGTGTTGGGTACCAAATAAAAAATACAACTGCAATAAAAAACAAGGCGATTGCCAAAGAAATCGTTAAATGCCCCAAAAAAAATTTTATACGTTTTGACATTGTTATATAACCAAATTAAATGTGAAATAATTTTAGTTGTCAGTTTATTTAAATACAATCTACAGGCTTATATTTGTTTGCAATCCCAGAAGTTGTACTGCAACTCCACTTTCCATGACTATCCCTGTTGAGAAATATAGACTCACCTTTGATTGCTGATGCAACATTTTTAAGTTGACATTCTAAAGCAGGGCTTGCCATGCCTCCAACTGGCGTATGAACCGCATAAGTACAAAATTGTGATGATGTTGAAAAAAACATGTTTGAAACAGTAAAAGTCGCATTATTTGAAGCAGATCCATCATTCATGATTAACTCATATTGTGGTCTCGCCCCATTTAACTCTGCAACAGCACTGGTCAGTTGGGATTTAACAACAAAATTTTGATATTGTAGTAATGCAATAGTTGCAAGAATACCAATGATCGCAATTACAATCATTAATTCTATGAGTGTAAAACCTAGCTTATATTTGTTTTGCTCCATTTGACAACTACTTTGATCAACCTTGAGATAATTGTCAGTATATCTATATGTTCAAAAAACAGCATTTAAAATAAATAGTTCATAAAAAAGGAAGAAAACATGGCAAATACTTACATCAAACGTCACATTTATAACACTAACTGTCAGACTTATAATATGAATTCAGTTCTTTGTATAAATATTTAAAAAAAACGTATTCTTTAGCATTTTCTGGTGGTGAACCATTTCCAGTCCAAACAGTAATCCCCCCTTTCTCATCTCTGATCATTAAAGAGTTAGCGCCCGGCAAACCACCATCATGCCATTTGACCTCAATACTGTGACCATTTTTTTTATATCTACTTAATCCCAATGAAAAACAAGATTTT
The DNA here is from genome assembly GCF_001005515.1 of Acinetobacter sp. Ag2. Lineage (NCBI taxonomy): Bacteria > Pseudomonadati > Pseudomonadota > Gammaproteobacteria > Moraxellales > Moraxellaceae > Acinetobacter > Acinetobacter sp. Ag2. The sequence continues at coordinate 64,839 of NZ_LBNA01000034.1, read as the reverse complement.
ATTTCATTGAGCTTACATCCTGTATCCATCGAAGATGAGGACAATATAGATTGTTTGTCTCCGAACACTTGGCTTAATAGTTTCGCATAAGATTCTGCACTCCCAGAAAGTCCAGCGACAGCTGATAGAGCATTAAAGTCAAACATACCCGTATAACTATAAGTAAATACTGGTTCATATCTAAAATCGTATTTCACTTCATCTTTACCAAATGGACCATTGACAAACTGAATATTATATTTTTCTAAATTCATCTTTTCACTTAAAACTGATCTAAATGATTTTCCCGTCAATCTTTCAACAACAATAGAGAGCAAACAATAATTACGATTATCATAGGCATAAATTGTGCCTATTGGATGATCAAGTTTTAAATTTTTCATTTTATTAAGATCATAAGGGCACCATGGTTTTTCATAAGTGTTAAATAATGGATCATTACTTTTTAGACGATCAAAACCTGAAGTATGTGTCAATAAATTCTCTATGGTAATATTTTTTATACGTTCATCCGAATAATATTTTAATTCCGGAAAATATTTAACCACGTGGTCATCTAATTTAAGCTTTTTGTCTGCAACCATTTTTAAAACCAATGATGCTGTAATTGGTTTCGTTAAGCTTGCATATCTATATCGAGTATACTCATCTATATGTTCTGAGAATAATGGAAAATCTTTCCATCCACTCTCACAATGGTATGTCTTACCTCTTTGGGTAATATAAACCAACTGATTTGCCAAACTTCCATTATTCTCTATACTATAAATAATACTGCTTCTCATCCAATTAGGACTATTAGCTGAACAATTGATTGAGTTTTTAGATAGGATTGCCTCTACAGGGTAAATAAATCTAAAAAATTGATTTCGTGCAATAAGCGTAAAGTGTGCGATCAAACTAATGACTATAATAATGATAAAAACTAATATAACATCCATGAATTTTATTTTTTTAAACATGATTCTCATCTTCCGAATAAGCGAGACTAACAAAAACTGCAAAAAAAGCAATAATAATAATGTAATATGCACCCCCATTTAATAATGAAGCGCCAAATATATTCAAAAGCATAGCAATACACATTATTTTTATTTTATTTTTTCGTGTAATTATTTTTTTAAAAATAACCACTATGACAGTTGTAGTCGCAATAAAACCAAGAAGGCCATATTCGATTAAAATCTGCAGCACTGCGTTATGTGCTTGACCAATTTGCTGTTCACCTAAAAATACTTTCAAATTTCGAACAGCTTCACCGCCATACCCCCAAAATGGTCTTAAAAGGAACCAATCAAAAATTTGCTGATATAAATCTAGACGGCTTGAAGAAATTTGATTTGCATCGCCTTGAACTGAACGATGAAGTGATCTAAAAAAGCCTAATGACGGCGAGGCAACATTAAAAAAGGTAGAAATATAAACAGCACTCATCAAAGATAATGACGTTATACCTATACAAAATCTTTTTTGATTTAAAAGTATAAATAAAATGGCCCATGCCATGAATATGCCCAAATATGCAGCTCTGGAACCACTCCACAAGATACTAGTCAAAATGATTATAGAGAAAATCAAATAAAAATATTTAATCGGGCTTTTATCTAGTAGAAATAAAAATAATGCGGAAAAATAACAAATACTGAGCAAATCAGCCAAATGCCGAATGTTAGTAAAAAAGTATAGACTTTCAACCCAATTATAAGTAAAAGGATGATCAACATTATTCCACATATAGATTAAAATAATGACATGACCTAATCCAATTACAATCAAAAGCTGATTAATACAAATAAAAGAAATAGCTTTAAGATCAAGTAAAATTTTGGTTGTGTATCCAAAAAATATACAAATAATAATCCCTACTAGCCGACACCATATTTCAAATGAATCATTGAGTGGCGAGATTAAACTAGAAATAGTAAAGAAACACACCATTACCAGCAATAAAATAGTGAGTTTATAATCAATACTCTCAAAAAATTCTTTTTTATAAAAAAATAAAAATGGCAAAATAAAGTAAAGCATATAAACAGTAGAATTATAATTATTATAAAATCCATTTCCCATACTACTAAAACCTATTACAAATAACAATAATAAATATAATGCCCCTGTAATCTGATTTTTATTTTTTATTTTCATTTGATATAAAATCCTATACTTTCTACATAGCTTTCTTCAAAAGCCTTACGAGACTCATCATAAATTGGTGGAGTATGATCACCAACAATTACAACGTAAGTACCTTTTAATTCAGGTTTTTTAACCAATTTTGATAAATTATAAAAAAATTGCTTTTGCAATTTTAAATTCCGACAAGCACTCATCGATTGATCTAGTTGATACTTTTTACAATCAAATTGATCATCTTTTAGATCTCTTAAATCATAGTTTACATGTGTATTTAGACTCAGCCAGTAAAAGAAAATCTTTTTGTGTTGTCGAAATTGTTCCACTATTTGACTTTGTAAATCACGATCACAAAAGCCAGGAAATGAATAACATCTTGAATTTAAATATGGAAGGGACTCTCTAAAAATTTGTTGATCAAAACCAACTTTAGGATACCAATATTTTCGATCATACATTGCACCCGTAGCACCATGCATCGCAACTGTATAATATCCCTTTTTTTTCAATATATTGGGAATGCAATTTTGAAATCCAGATTGTTGATCTTTTAAATTAAAATTTTTTAGACTTTTTTGACAAAGCTCTCTGATTTCGCCATTGATTGTAAATCCATCGACATTTAAAGGCTTTCGCCATAACCATTGAATTTGATTATTTCCAATAAGTTCGGTCAATAAATCTTTTTGAATCTGATCATTTTCCGCAATCCCCCAAGATTCGTTGACAATTAAAATTATTTTTTTATATCGTTCAGGTGATTTAAAAATTTCATCCGAAGCAGAAAGCATTTGATTTTTCTGAAAAGCTTCACCTTTGTTTGAAAGACTTTGAACAAAGCCTTCGGTTCTTACGTTATAGGTATTTATGATTTGTGAAGCTAAAATTCGATTACTTTGCATATTCCATAAGCGACTATGATCTTCAGCTAAAAAATTCTGAGTAATCCAGAGTAATAGAAAAAAATTAGTACATAGCACAAATGGAAATTTATAACTTTTATCTATTTTTTGTGCCGAAAATTTAATATATAAATAACTTAGAACTAAAAAAAATATAAATGCTAAAATATTAATTGGGTTTGCATAGACTGCAAATTTAATTAAATAAATTAAATCCAATAAACGAATGAATGGAAAGATTTGTGAAAAAATATTTAAAAAGTCAAAAAAACTGATCAAGAAAAATAAAAAAAATCCGATTCTTTTTTTGTTGAATACTAATAATAGTACTATAGCAATATAATCAAAATTAATGGTGACTCGATGTACATCCAAAAAAAAAGCAACTATTTGCCAAAAAATATTTGGTAATAAAAAAGCTATAAATATGACTGTAAATTTTTTCATATTAAAAAAGAGGAAGTTACTACTTCCTCTTTCTCTTCTAAATTAAGAACCCGAACAACCTGAAGGACGATATTTTGCCTCTACTTTAGTTGCACAAGTCCATGTCCCCTCACCTGAACGAGTCCAAGTAAGTGTATTTTTACCAGATGTCGTTAAAGCTTGAGCTGCTTTATCACCAAAAGTCGCTACAATTGTAGAGTTTGCAGCAGCTGAATCAGCAATAGTCACTACTAAGCCTGTTTGATTAGTTGTTTGAGTTCCACCTAATAAATTACTTTTAGTCCAACCCAATTCGCAAGCATTAGCAGCAGTTTTACCATTAAGAACACAATCTTCAATAACAGTTTTCAATGAACCGGTTTCAGACATTACACGGCTAACTTGTGATTTTGCGATATAGTTTTGATATTGTGGGATCGCAATCGCAGCAAGAATACCGATAATCGCAACAACGATCATTAATTCAATTAAGGTAAAACCTTTTTGAGCATTCATAACATTTCTCCAATGTTTTTAAAAATTTATTAGCCTTTTTTCGAGCAATTTATCTGGCTGTTTTTGTGGAAAAAATCAACAACCAACTTACACACTTCGATTTTAGAGAGTATGTAACAGTTTACAAGTTTTTTTTAACATCTCATTTTTTTAAGTAATTAAACGTAAAAAAGTGACATTTCCTGTCACTCTTGTTTAAAAACATTTCGATTTTTATTTGACATTAATTCAGAATAATCGGCTGATTTGCCAATTCATTCATATTATCAGGTTTTTGTTGTTTGTAAAACAAATTCAATACTTTGCCTATTTCATTTACACCACGTTCGACTGCCAAACGATATTGTTTATTTTTTAATTGCACAATCATTTCATCACAAATCTGTTGCCACGTTTGCTGTGTAGTCGCCTGATGGATACCACGATCTACAACAATTTCTACCGCTTTTTCACACAAATTCAAATAAAGTAAAACACCGCTGTTATATTCAGTATCCCATACACCCAACTCGGCAAAGAGTTGTTGCGCTCGTAGACGGGTATTTTGATGATAGGCTTGATGGCTTGGGATATGCCCCTCGATCACCACCTGTATTTCACCCACATGACCTTCTTCGGCTTGTTGTACTGCTTGAGCAATTGCATGTTGATCCTGCTTGGAAAAATAGCGCTTTGATGCTGGCATATAAAGACAATGCTTGAGCCAGCGTTTAAAACTCGGCTGTACTTTTTCCTGTAATTTCGGTTCAGTCAAAATTTCTGTTGTATCAGTTTTTGTTACCATGAGCCTGATGCTCCTCCCCCGCCAAAACCGCCACCACCACCGCTATAGCCACCACCTCCACCAAAACCGCCACCGCTGCTTCCACCACGCCCACCGCCAGAGAGAAACATTTGTAGGATGAGTTGAGCTAGAGAAGTGATCAATAAGAAAAACACACCAAAGCCTAAAATCAGGCTCATCACAATGCCAGAACCATATATCAGCCCAGCTGCTGTTGCTGTCACCCCAGCTACTGCTGCACTTAAGCGATTACCAACGATAAATGAAGCAAATATACCCACAACAAGAATGATCATTGCCGTACTCAATGTTCGATCTTTGGCTTCTTGCGCTTGTATTGCTTGGTTTTGTCGTTCTTTGAGCTCATCGGCAGCTTGTTGCGCAATTTCAGGATCTAAATTTAGAATACGTTCAATTTCTCCCACAGCAGCTTGTAAACCTTGTGCATATTGCCCTTGTTTAAATGCTGGAGAAATTTGATTGCGTATAATCCGACTGACCATAATATCAGGCAATACACCTTCTAAACCATAACCTGTGGCGATATGAATTTTATGGTCATTCACAGCAACAGCGATCAATAGACCATTGTCTTGTTTTGCTGAACCAAGTTTCCATTGCTCTGCAACACGCATTGCAAAATCAAAAATACCTTCTTGCCCTGTGGTTGGAACAATAATAATCCCGATCTGTGCTTTGCCTTGACGATAAATGTTACGGATTTGTTGTTCTAAATTTTGCTTTTCAGTCGCAGACAAAACATTGGCTTGATCAACCACGGGTTGATTCAATGTAGGGATATTTCTTTCTGTCTCACCCTCTGCAATATCATTGGCGACTTTTGCTTGATTTGATGAAGAGCTCTGTGACGATTGTTGAGATGTGGTTGTCGGTTGATTTTGCTTTTGACCATGTACTGGTGATGAACCAAGCACATTTGGCAAGTTGGTATTTGGAGCAACTTTTCCGAGAACAATGGCTTCTTGTGCTTGTTGTTCATCTGTCGCAGTTGCTGTTTCAGCCCAAACCTGAGATTGAACAGAAAGGATCAGCGCCAAAAGCACATAGAATAATGTACTGATTATTTGAATTGCTGATTTTCCTTTCCGTTCAAGCATAACTCACCTTTACTTAAATAATAGAGAGGTCTTTCATCTCTTTCGAGTGATTCACCAAATAAGAGAAAGCCCAGTGATTAATTAAAATTCACTGTTGGTGCTTTCGATGCGCCTGCTTCAGCACTAAAGTTTGGTTTGGCTTTCATTCCGATCACTTTTGCAGTCATTGCTTGTGGGAACTGACGTACATAAGTATTGTAGTCTTGTACCGTCTGAACATAGCGTGTTCTTGCTGTACTGATTCGGTTTTCAGTCCCCTCTAATTGCACTTGTAAATCACGGAATTGCTCATTGGCTTTTAAGTCAGGGTAGTTTTCAGTGACGGCTAAAAGTCGAGATAATGCACCCGTCATTTGTGACTGTGCTTCTTGATACTTTTTAAACAATTCTGGATCGTTCAATACTTCTTTATCTACTTTTAAACCTGCAACATTGGCACGCGCCTCAGTCACTTCAGTTAAAACTTTTTCTTCATGGGTTGCATAACCTTTGACGACATTCACAAGGTTAGGCACTAAATCTGCACGACGTTGATATTGGTTTTCCACTTCAGACCAAGCCGCATTGACGGACTCATCTTTGGCTTGCAAAGTATTATAACCACAACCTGAAAAAGCCAAGGTACTCGCTAAAGTCAGTGCTACCAAACCTTTTTTCATTGAATTCATTGCTTATTCCTCAGAGATATTTATTTGTATTTGTTGATATATCTGCATTCTATACAGTTTCAGGCAAAGTTTTGTTTAATTTCTGCTATCTATTCGCAATTAAGCTTTTTGGGAATGAGATACATTTTTTAAGAAAAGTGCGTTAAGGCGAAACTACTCATTATTTTAGAATATAGTTTAAAAGATGGGGCTTGATAGCCATATTTTCTCAGATATAAGAAAGCCACCCTGAGGTGGCTTTCTACAAATACTTATTCTTCGTCTTTTTGCTCAGGTAAATCTTTTACTGCTTCTGCGATTAAACCAAACATATAGTTACCATAAGCATTGGTTTTATCGTAATGAAAGCGCAACCGAGGCGTTATACGTGTTTTGATCCGACGACCTAACTCGTGACGCAAGAAACCAGAGGCTTTATTTAACACATCCAAGGTTTCTTTATTTGCTGCTTCGCTTTGCTCATCACCAAGTTCACGCCCCATAACTGTCACGTAAACTTCTGCATAACCCAAGTCAGCACTGACTTTCACCGCAGAGATGGTCACAAGACCACCTAAGCGTGGATCTTTAAGCTCTTGACGAATCAGTTCTGACAACTCACGTTGTACTGTATCCGCCATGCGCTTAAGACGTTGACTACCCGCCATTAAAGACTCCGTTTGATCAACTGAACATCATATACTTCGATTTTATCGAGGGCTTTGATGTCTTTATAGCCTTTAACAGCAAGGCCACATTCCATACCAGCACGAACTTCTTCAACCACTTCTTTATAACGGCGAAGAGACTCAAGCTCACCTTGGAATACCACCACATCATCACGAAGTACACGAATTGGTTTATTACGATGCAATACACCTTCAAGTACCATACAGCCCGCAGCAGCACCGAATTTACTTGAATGGAATACTTCACGAACTTCTGCAACACCCAGAATCGTTTCACGATGTTCAGGTGCAAGTTTACCACTCATTGCAGCTTTCACATCATCAATAAGCTGATAGATGATTGAATAGTAACGAATGTCGATACCATCAGCATCTGCTTTTTGACGTGCAGTATTATCAGCACGTACGTTAAAGCCTAGCAGTACAGCTTCTGAAGATTCAGCAAGAGTAACATCAGACTCAGTGATTGCGCCCACGCCCGAACCGATTACACGAACTTTAACTTCATCAGTCGCAAGATCAGCCAATGCAACATGCAATGCTTCCAAGGTACCACGTACATCAGTTTTAAGCACAACATTCACGATAGGTACATCTTTCTTGCCCATAGATGCCATGATGTTTTCAAGGCGCATCGCACTTTGACGTTCAAGACGTTTTTGACGTTCACGATCCATACGAGCATCAGCAACTTCACGTGCTTTTTTCTCGTCATTGACAACAAGCACTTCATCACCCGCCATTGGCGCTTCAGGAAGACCTAAAATCTCAACTGGAATCGAAGGACCTGCTGATTGAATACGTTGACCATTTTCATCTGTCATCGCACGAACACGTCCGTAAGATGCACCAGCAAGAACAAGATCACCAACTTTCAAAGTACCGTTTTGAACCAAAATAGACGTTACCGCACCACGGCTATTGTCTACGCGCGCTTCGATCACAACACCTTGCGCAGCACCTTCTTCAGATGCTTTCAACTCTAACATTTCAGCTTGAATTGAAATTAAATCTAGAAGCTCATCGATACCTTGACCAGAATGCGCTGAAACCATTGCAACTGGGACATCACCGCCCCATTGTTCAGGCACGATTTCTTTGGTCGTCAATTCGTTCAATACACGATCTGGATCGGCAGATTCTTTATCCATTTTGTTGATTGCAACAATAATCGGAGTACCTGCAGCACGAGCATGATCAATCGCTTCCGCAGTTTGTGGCATTACACCATCATCTGCTGCAACAACCAATACTACGATATCTGTAGCTTTCGCACCACGTGAACGCATTGCAGTAAATGCAGCATGTCCTGGTGTATCAAGGAAAGTAATAATCCCTTTATCAGTGGTTACATGATAAGCACCGATATGCTGTGTGATACCGCCCGCTTCGCCTTGAGCCACTTTAGCACGACGAATACGGTCAAGAAGCGATGTTTTACCATGGTCAACGTGACCCATGATGGTAACCACTGGTGCACGTGTAGTTTGTGCTCCACGCGCGCCTTCAGCTGCTTCGAGCAAGTTATCTTCAGCTTGTGTATCAGAAACAAGAACTGGATTATGTCCCATTTCCTCAACAATCAATGCTGCAACTTCTTGATCAATGGCTTGGTTTTGTGTAACCAATTCCCCCATTTTCATGAGTGATTTAATCACTTCACGGACTTTAACTGCCATTTTTGCAGCCAAGTCAGCAACCACGATTGTTGAACCAATTTCAACGTCATACACTTGCTTTTTAACAGGTTTTTCAAAACCATGTTTATTCGCTTGGCTGGTTTTTAAACCACGTTTATGTGGGTTATGACTGAAAGATTGTTCTTCCTGACCACGACGACCACCTTTCTTCGGAGAACGTGTATTTGCAGTGTTGGTACCACGTTTGATTTCACGGTCTTCTTTTGCAAATGAGTCTTCATATGCTTGACCAACCAAACCAGCAGCCAACGGTGAATCATCAACTACACGAATAGTCGTTGTTGTTTCATCAGAAGAATACTTAGATGCCATTTGACGCATTTGCTCAAGTGTACGTTGTTGTGCTTCTTCTGCTGACTTACGACGAGCCGCTTCCTCAGCAGCTTTTAATTGGGCTGCCTGAGCTTCACGTGCACGCTTTTGTTCAGGTGTTTCAATTGTTTTTACAGTTGCTTTGGTAATCGGTTTATTGGTCGACTTACGTTTAACAACCACAGCTGCTTTTGGTGTTTCTTTTGCTGCAGTTTGCTGTTTTGCCGCAGCACGCATTTTTTCTAAATTGGCTTTTGCAGAGCTTTCTGTTTTTTCAGCTTCATTTGCCACAGGCACTTGCTGTGCTTTTGGCGCTGAATTTGCCTGAGCCGTCGCTTGCGCTTTTGCTAAAGCTTCCGCTTTAATTTGTTCAGGATCTGGCTTAGTGAACGTATGTTTTTTACGAACTTCAACATTGATAGTTTTAGCCTTACCTGAAGTACTCGCCACTTTCGCGGTACTTGTCGTTTTACGTTTCAACGTGATTTGTCCTGCTTGTCCCGTATCTTGACCATGAGCTTTTTTCAAATGGTTCACGAGCACATCTTGCTGTTCAGTAGAAATTTTGTCTTCAGCCTGCTTTTGAGGTAACCCAGCTTCACGCACCTGATCAAGGAGCTTTGTAACTGGAAGTCCTACACTGACTGCTAACTCTTGAATTGACTTATCCGTCATGTACTACCTCCTAGTTAAACCATGATTCACGTGCTTTCATAATCAATTGACCCGCTTTTTCAGCGCCCAAGCCTTCGATATCAGAAATATCATCCGTTGCTTGATCCGCCAAGTCATCGACTGTGATTACACCGCGTGCTGCTAAAGCCTGTGCAATTTCAGAAGTCATACCTTCCATCGCAACAAGTTCTGGACTTGGGTCCTGAATATCTTCTTGCTGTTTTAATGCATCAGCCAAAGCGGCTTCTTTTGCGCGACTTTGTAGTAATTCAACTGTATCTGCATCCAATTCGATTTCATCGAAAGTTTCCGCAGGTACATAAGCAATTTCCTCTAGTGAGGTAAAGCCCATTTCTACCAAAGCCATTGCGAGATCTTCTTCAATATCTAGACGTGTAACAAACATATCTAAATACTGTTGAGCTTCATTTTGTTGACGAGCACGATACTCATCTTCAAGCATCATATCTAACTTATAACCTGTCAGCTCTGATGCTAAACGAACGTTTTGTCCTTGTGAGCCAATTGCACGAGCAAGTTGATCACTGGTTGCAAAAATAATATCCGCTGTGTGTGCATCTTCATCAATCACGATACCCGATACATCTGCTGGCTCTAAAGCACTTGCGATATATTGAGCTGGATCATCAGACCACACCACAACATCAATACGTTCACCATTTAACTCTGATTGTACTGCTTGGATACGTGTACCACGCATACCAATACATGCACCTACAGGGTCAATACGATGGTCATTGGTTTTGACCGCGATTTTTGCGCGTACACCCGGTTGACGTGCTGCTGCTTTAATTTCAATGATTTCTTCAGAAATTTCTGGAATTTCCTTTTTCATCAAAGCAATCAGCATTTCAGGTTTAGCACGAGACAATAGTAACTGTGCACCACGACCTTCACGATTGACACTATACAGAATCGCATTCATGCGCTGTTTTGGACGAAGAATTTCTTTTGGAATCATTTCTTCACGTGCCAAATATGCTTCAGCGTTATCACCTAAGTCGATGATAAAGCCATCTTTGGTTTGTTTTTTCACTTCACCGTAGATTAACTCGCCCACTTTAGACTCATAAGCATCAGCAACCAAAGCCCGCTCTGCTTCACGAATTTTTTGTACAATCACTTGTTTAGCAATTTGCGCAGCAATACGACCGAAATCAATTGATGGCACTTCAAGTTCACGAATATCCCCGATCGACCATTTTGCAGGATCTACATCAGAAATCGCATCCTGACATGCTGGCATTTCGTGATCTTCATCTGCAACCACTTCCCATTGACGAAAAGTACTGTAATCACCAGTTTTGCGGTCAATTTCTACTCGTAACTGCGCTTCTTCCGAATTCGTTCCTTCGTAGAATTTCTTTTTAGTCGCTGCAACTAAAGCCTGTTCAAGTGCTTCAAAGATTGCTTCACGACTCACACCTTTCTCATTACTAACCGTTTCAACGACGGTGAGAATTTCACGTGCCATAAGTCACCTATTTATTCAGATTTCTATTTCTGGATTAATCCTGAAAGATCAAATTCGCTTTGTCTATGTTGTTACTGTCTATCTCAAGTACCTGTTGCTTTTCAACTTCGACTTGAATCATTTCATTTTCTAAATCTACAGCAACCAACTTGGCTTGGAATTTACGACGATTTTCAACGGCTGCAATCAAACGCAATGCAACTTGTTGTCCGATATATTTTTCTAACTGCGCCAACTGAAAGAATGGACGATCCCAACCTGGAGAAGACACTTCCAAAGCATACTCACCTGAAATTGGATCATGCACATCTAAGATTGCACCCACCTGTTGAGTCACACGCACACAGTCCTGTACGCCAATACCACGACCCAACTCAACCTCACCATCTTCATTTATGGTTGGCTCAGCATTTTCAGCAACGTCTTTATCAATATAAATACGCAATAAAGAACGCTTACCTTGAGGAATGAATTCAATCCCCCAAAGTTCTACATCACAAGCTTGCACTGCAGGAGTTATTAAATCTTGAAGTGCTTGAGTTTTATTTGATAGCTTCATTTACTCTCGTCATATTTGTGCGATTCAATCGCTCACTGGACTTATTCAACTTACTATAGTGAAGCATGTCTTTTTGACCAATTGATGTCCACACCACACGATAGCCAATAAAAAAGGGCGTAATCGCCCCTATTATCGCACAGTAAATCGTAATTCACTATGCAAAAAGACCCACCTATCTGTGAGCCCTTTTTAGAAACTTGGTAGCGGGAGCTGGATTTGAACCAACGACCTTCGGGTTATGAGCCCGACGAGCTACCAGACTGCTCCATCCCGCATCAGCGTTGCAAAATTATATACAAGAACTTTGAATTTTTCAATCAATATTAAAACATTGATCATTCTATTTTCTTGGTTGATCAAGTTGCACCTTAATCAAAAATGGTAGCGGGAGCTGGATTTGAACCAACGACCTTCGGGTTATGAGCCCGACGAGCTACCAGACTGCTCCATCCCGCAACAATACTGCAAATTCACAAATAAAATAGACTTTTGATCTACATTACCTTTAATTAAGTTGCATCTTAATTAAATTGGTAGCGGGAGCTGGATTTGAACCAACGACCTTCGGGTTATGAGCCCGACGAGCTACCAGACTGCTCCATCCCGCAACAATGTTTTTTAGCCGCTAGCACCAACAATACTGGTTTATTGTTGGTGCGGAAGGGGGGACTTGAACCCCCACGCCCGAAAGCACTACCACCTCAAGGTAGCGTGTCTACCAATTCCACCACCACCGCAGCTGTGACGCATTCTAGTCGCATCCCTTAGAAAAAGAAAGGACTAATTGACATTATTCGCCAGTTTTTGGTGCAGTTGGCGAAGTTTCACCCGTATTTGTTGGTACAGGTGCAGTTGTTTGAGTTGTCGTTTGTACTGTTTTCAAGCCATAAGCATCTGTGGTTTGTTTTTTCGCAAAGACTGCTAGGCTTAAGCTGGTAATAAAAAATAAAGCTGTCAAAATTGCAGTTAATCGGGTTAAAAAGCTTGCTGAACCTGAAGCACCAAATACCGTAGCTGCGCCGCCACCACCAAATGAAGCGCCTGCATCTGCACCTTTACCGTGCTGAACGAGAATAAGCCCGATCATTAAAACAGCCAAGATGATATGTACAACCAGCACAAATGTATGCATGCTGAACTCCTATTCTTTTGTATTAGCAAATGCTTGAGCAATTTTATAAAAAGACTCTGCATTAAGTGATGCACCACCAACCAGTGCACCGTTGATATCTGGACACGCAGCCAACTCTACTGCATTTTCAGCTTTTACACTACCGCCATATAAAATAGCCGTTTGTTGTGCTTCAACTGTAATTTGAGTTAAACCTTCACGAATTTTTGAATGCATCGCTTGAGCATCTTGTGGCGATGCGGTCTTGCCTGTTCCAATCGCCCAAATTGGCTCATAAGCAATAACAATATTGTGCCACTGCCCTGCTTTTACAACCGCAGCAAGATCACAAATTTGTTGTAAAACCACCTGTTCAGCTTGACCCGTCTCACGTTGTTCGAGGCTTTCCCCAACGCAATAAATGACAGTTAGCCCAGCATTCAGCGCATTGGTCAGTTTCGCTTTTACTTTCACAACATCATCACCAAAAATTTCACGGCGCTCAGAATGCCCAACCAATACATAATCAATCTGACTATCTTTGAGCAATTCCGCACTCACTTCACCGGTATATGCGCCAGTACCTGGCATTTGAGACAAGTCTTGAGCAACAACTTTAACGGGTGAATGAGCATCTTGAAGTTGTTGTTGTACCGACAATAAAGCAATAGAAATCGGCGCAACCCCCAAATGACATTGTTGTTGTGTAATTGGGTTTTGTTGTAAATACTGTTTTAAGTCTTGTATGAGTTGTTGCGAATTCGCTTGCATTGGGTTCATTTTCCAATTGCCGACAACCCAAGGAATAATAGTCGAACTCGACATACATCTAACCTTTTATCGAAAATGTGCACATTCTACACGGAATTTAGATTTTTAAAGTATTTTTTCTTTATCAATTCGCACTTCTGTTCTAAAGTCTGTCAGTGAATATATGCGCCAGAAATATAAAACGTTTCAAAGATCGTCAACAAAAGCCAAATTGGCGCAAATTATGGTTAAAATATGTTTTTAGAAGAATACGTTTAATTCTAGATATTTTTAAGGATCATCGTATAATTTCATTATTCCAATTATAAAATTAAATTTAAAGTGTTTTGGGGATGTCTATGCAAAATGGTTCACCTAAGTTTTCGGGTTATATCCGTCGCTTAGTCGATGAAGGCTTTTTATCTGCTCAGCAAATGAAAGATGCCTTAACAAGTGCTCAAAAAAGTAAAACCCATTTGGTGCCGTACCTGATTGAGAAATTAGCGATCTCACCATTGCTGATCGCTGAAATGATCTCCTCCGAGTTCGGTGAGCCTATTTTTGATCTAGACAGTTTTAATCCTGAAATGTTGCCCAAGGACATTGTGGACGCCGGTTTAATCAGCAAGCATGGAGTGATTCCATTGGTGCAACGCGGCAATATCTTATATGTTGCCACCAGCGACCCCACCAATATCGAGGCACTTGATGCGATTCGTTTTAGTTGTGGTCTAAACATTGAACCAATCATCGTTGAACATCATAAATTATTAAAAAATTTAGAAAAGCATTTTACTGTAGAAGAAAGCTTTAATTTTGGCGATGAAGATTTTGATGTCGATATTATTGCGACGGATGATGCTCCACCTTCAGATGACGATGATGAGGAAACTTCAGAAGAAGAAGCACCGATTGTTAAATATATCAATAAACTGTTGATTGATGCCATTCGAATGGGCGCCTCAGACTTACATTTTGAACCTTATGAAAAAAGTTATCGTGTTCGCTATCGCGTAGATGGCGTACTGAGAACCATTACCAATCCCCCACTGCAATTGGCAAATCGTTTGGCATCCCGTTTAAAAGTCATGTCGCAAATGGATATTTCAGAGAAACGTATTCCTCAAGATGGGCGGATCAAACTTAAACTGTCTAAAACCAAAGCTATTGATTTTCGTGTGAACTCACTTCCAACATTGTTTGGTGAAAAATTAGTTCTGCGTATTCTTGATCCTTCCAGTGCCATGTTAGGGATTGATGCTTTGGGCTATGAAGAAGATCAAAAAGCTTTATTTATGGAAGCACTAGAAAGACCACAAGGTATGTTATTGATTACCGGTCCAACAGGTTCTG
The DNA here is from genome assembly GCF_001005515.1 of Acinetobacter sp. Ag2. Lineage (NCBI taxonomy): Bacteria > Pseudomonadati > Pseudomonadota > Gammaproteobacteria > Moraxellales > Moraxellaceae > Acinetobacter > Acinetobacter sp. Ag2. The sequence continues at coordinate 49,666 of NZ_LBNA01000034.1, read as the reverse complement.
GTAAAACCGTATCTTTATATACTGGCTTAAATATCCTCAACACCGAAAGTTCCAATATTTCAACCGCAGAAGACCCTGTGGAGATTAATTTGGAGGGGATTAACCAAGTAAACGTTAATCTTAAAGCAGGATTGACCTTTTCAGTCGCGCTAAAATCATTTCTTCGTCAAGATCCAGATATTATCATGGTCGGGGAGATTCGAGACCTTGAAACGGCTGAAATTGCAATCAAAGCAGCCCAAACAGGTCATATGGTGATGTCCACACTGCATACCAATAGTGCACCAGAAACCTTGACCCGATTGCGCAATATGGGTGTGCCATCCTTCAATATTGCAACATCGGTCAATCTTGTGATTGCACAACGTCTTGCTCGACGTTTATGCAACCACTGTAAAGCACCTATTGAAATTCCGAAACAAAGTTTGCTAGAACTGGGCTTTACTGAACAAGACTTAAACCATCCTGATTTACAGATTTTTCAGCCTGTGGGCTGTTCTGAATGTAGAGAAGGTTATAAAGGACGAGTCGGTATTTATGAGGTGATGAAAGTAACACCTGAAATTTCAAAAATTATCATGGAAGATGGCAACGCACTACAAATTGCAGCAGCATCTGAGAAATTGGGGTTTGATAATTTACGACGTTCAGGTTTAAAAAAGGTTATGAATGGTTTAACGTCTTTACAAGAAATCAACCGTGTAACCAGTGAATAAATATAATCAATATTTAAGGAAATTGTTATGGCAGCTAAAAAAGCGCAAATGATGCCTACCTTTGCTTATGACGGGGTTGATCGAAAAGGAATCAAGGTCAAAGGAGAATTGCCTGCACGCAATATGGCACTCGCCAAAGTCACGTTGAGAAAACAAGGCATCACCATTAAAACCATTCGAGAAAAGAAAAAGAATATTCTCGAAGGCTTAATGAAGAAGAAAATTTCAACTTTAGATATCACCATCTTCACCCGTCAGCTTGCCACCATGATGAAGGCGGGTGTTCCCTTAGTACAAAGTTTTGAAATTGTTGCCGAAGGTTTAGAAAACCCTTCTATGCGTGAAGTTGTCCTAGGGATCAAGAGTGAAGTTGAAGGCGGAAATACTTTTGCTGGCGCCTTGAAAAAGTATCCTCGTTACTTTGACAGCTTATTTTGCTCTCTGGTTGAATCTGGCGAACAATCCGGTGCTTTGGAGACCATGTTGGATCGTGTCGCGATTTATAAAGAAAAAAGTGAATTATTAAAGCAAAAAATTAAAAAAGCCATGAAATATCCTATGACAGTGATTGTTGTTGCAATCATTGTGACGATTATTTTGATGGTCAAAGTTGTACCTGTCTTTCAAGGCTTATTTAGTTCCTTTGGTGCAGATCTACCTGCCTTTACTCAAATGGTGGTGAATATGTCCAATTGGATGCAAAGCTATTGGTTTATTATGATTATCTTTATCGCAGTTAGTATTGCTTCTTTTTTAGAAGCAAAAAAACGTAGTCAAAAATTCCGAGACTTACTAGACCGAACTGCACTCAAACTACCCATTTTTGGCGATTTGGTTTACAAGGCGATTATTGCGCGTTATAGCCGCACACTAGCAACTACCTTTGCGGCAGGGGTTCCCCTCATTGAAGCACTAGAATCTACTGCGGGTGCAACCAACAATGTGGTTTACGAACAAGCTGTGATGAAAATTCGCGAAGATGTGGCTACAGGTCAACAACTAAATTTTGCCATGCGTGTAACCAATAAATTTCCCGCTATGGCTGTGCAGATGGTCGCCATTGGTGAGGAATCAGGAGCACTGGATGCCATGCTCGATAAAGTGGCTACGCACTTCGAAAATGAAGTCGACAATGCTGTGGACGGTTTAACCTCAATGATGGAGCCTTTAATTATGGCAATCTTAGGCGTCTTGGTTGGTGGTCTTGTGATTGCCATGTATCTTCCAATCTTCCAAATGGGTTCAGTGGTTGGTTAATAATGGGTATGTTTAATGATTTTTTAAACTTTTTGATTCAATCCCCGACCGCACTTTTTATTGTTGTCGGTCTAGTCAGTCTATGTGTCGGGAGTTTCCTCAATGTGGTGATTTATCGCACACCAAAGATGATGGAAAAGGAATGGCGCCAAGAGTGGCAAGCAGAATGTCAATTGCTTGCTGGTTCTCAACAGATCGTCATTGACGAAGAAAAACTGAGTCTGAGTCAACCAGCATCCACCTGTCCACAATGCAAAACACCTATTCGCTGGTATCAAAATATCCCCGTGATCAGTTGGTTGGCGTTACGTGGTAAATGTGCTTCATGTCAAAACCCCATCAGTATCCGCTATCCCTTGGTTGAGCTACTGACAGCAATCTGCTCCTTAACCGTTGTTGCAGTATATGGACCAACACTCCAAATGGTGTTTGGTGTATTGCTGACATGGGTGCTGATTACCCTGACCTTTATTGATTTTGATACACAATTACTACCTGATCGTTTTACCCTAACGCTCGCTGCTCTCGGATTAGGCATTAACTCATTTGAAATATATACCACGGCAAGTGTTGCAATTTGGGGTTATATTATTGGTTTTCTTTGCCTATGGATTGTCTATTACCTGTTTAAAATCGTGACAGGTAAGGAAGGCATGGGTTATGGTGACTTTAAGCTTCTTGCTGCACTGGGTGCTTGGATGGGACCTTTGCTACTACCCTTGATTATCCTGCTTTCCTCGGTTGTTGGGGCAATTATTGGTATCATCCTGCTAAAAATTCGTAAGGAAAATATTCCTTTTGCTTTTGGACCTTATATCGCCATTGCAGGTTGGATTGCATTCTTATGGGGCGAACAAATCATGAAGATTTACCTAGGTCAATAATTTAAACATCAATGAGGATGACAACATGACTTTTATATTGGGCTTAACAGGTGGCATTGGAAGTGGTAAATCCGCAGCAAGTCAATGGTTTGAGTCCCAAGGAATTGTTGTTGTAGATGCCGATATAGTGGCACGAGAAATTGTTGAAAAGGGTCAACCTGCGCTAAAAAAAATCCAAGAGGCATTTGGCGATTGGACTTTAACGGCAAATGGTGAATTGGATCGTCGCGCATTAAGAGAACATATTTTTAAAGATGCTTCGGCACGCCAACAGCTCGAGTCGATCACTCACCCCGCGATTCGAGCTTCAATCATTCAACAACTACAAGCAGCTACCAGCCCCTATGCAATTTTGGTTTCTCCACTGCTGTTTGAAACCAATCAGCACGAACTGACTCAACGTACTTTATTGATAGATGCCAGTGAAGACTTACAAATCTTACGTGCATCGCAACGTGATGGACAGTCAATTGAACAAATTGAAAAAATCATTGCAGCGCAAATGCCACGACATGAAAAGCAAAACCATGCAGATGATATTATTTTAAACGATGGTCATATTGATCATCTATATGCAAAATTAACACCCTTACATCAATACTATCTAGAGCTTGCAACAGCTTAATTCTGCACTATCACCTACCAAATCAATAACATGTAATTAAAAATACTCATTGATTATGTTTACTAATATCTAAACGTTGTTGCAAACTGTCTTTATGGCTAAACCAACGCCAAGGCTGTAATGCCCCAACTCCCATGCCAATTAAACCGCATATCATTGCCAAACTTAATGGCTCATTTAACAAAGGCACCGCGATTATTGCCGCGATAAAAGGTGCAAGTGTTACGATACTGCCTGTTTTAAATGCACCAAGACGCTTAATCGCTTCTACATAGGCTAAGGTTGCCACGATCACGACAAACACACCATGAAAAAGTGTCTGCATCAATAAATGCGGTGTTGACGCTTGGTCCAAATGTTTAGGTAAAAATAATAGATACATCGGTACATAAACGATAGCGGACCAGATCGCTACACCTGCCATAGAATGCCATGCAGAAAGCTTCCACTGACGCAGTAATACTGTAAAAATTCCCCACCAGATTGCACTGAGAAAAAATAACAAATCACCAAAACCAAATGCCACACCCGTTTGTTGATACATCAAGAAACTCATCACGGAGATCGCCAATAACATAATAATCAAACTGATCCATGTATGTTTGTCAAAAGGTTGGCGATAGAGCAAATAACCCGCTAAGGCAGTACATAAAGGAATACAACCATTTAGAAAAATTGCGGCATGGGCTGCTGGTACAAAATGGAATGCACTATAAGAAGTTAAGCAATAAACAACACCACCGACCATAGCCAAAATAAAAGGTTGTTTTTTAAATAGAAAAGCGGTGTCTTTTTTATAAATTAAAATAGGCATCAAAATACAAAATGCCAAAGAAAAACGTAATGCGGTAATATCCCAAGGGCTGATATGCCAAAGCGCATTCAGCCTTGAGGTAATGGTAAATCCGCCCCAAATACACATGGTGATTGCTACATAAATGTAACCTTGGGTACGAACAGTCATCATGATGTTTTCTCAAATACGATCAATCATCGTAATGATCGTATTAACTTGCTTGACGTTGGCGACATGCTTCATACAATGCCATACCTGTCGCCACACTGACATTCAAACTTTGCAAATTCCCAGACATAGGAATAAATACAGTTTGATCACATTGTGATTGGGTAATTGGACGCAAACCCGTATCTTCGGCACCCATCACCACACACACGGGTGTTCCTGTAAAATCGAACTTGTGAATAGGCAAGGCATTTTCATCCAACATCGTGCCCACCACACGGACATGATAATGCTCTTTAATATGACCCAGTGTTCGCGCCAAATTGGTCACTTGAATAAATTTCACTTTTTCAGCACCACCCGCAGCGACTTTACGCGCAGTCGGCGTCAATGTCGCTGAACGATCACGTGGTACAATCACGGCTTCAACCCCCATCGCTGCTGCTGTACGAATACATGCACCAAGGTTATGAGGGTCTGTGATGTGATCAAGTGCTAACAACAATGGTGAATCGCTCGTTGCTAAAAGTTGATCAAGATCTTTTTCATTCAACACAGGATGTGGACGTACAGCCGCGACCACCCCTTGATGGAAAGGTTGTCCTGCAAGTTTTTCCAAACTATCACGACTGGCTTTTTGCACACTGATCCCAAACGGTTCAGCAAGCTGTAAGATACGTTGCAAACGCTGATCATCACGCCCTTTTAACGTAAATAAGGTTAAAACACGTTCAGGTTCCAACTCTAATAATGACTCCACTGAATGAACGCCATAATAATATTCGGACTTCGCCATGAACAACCTCATTAACAACAGCATGATAGAAATGAAAAATCCTGCAAAGCCAACTTTACAGGATTCTATTTGATGATTCAGTTTAACCGATTTAGCTGAGAAATTCTTTGCTTAATTTCAAAACACTCGCATTGTTACAGTGTTTAGCCTTCCAAATGACAAACGTAATCGAGTACATCATCTGTTTCAATTTTAAAACGGCTATTTCCAGGGACATAAAAAGATTGTCCGGCACGGAACAACTCGCTTTCCTCGCTGTCTGCAATCTTGACACGACACTCACCAGAAATAATTTCCATACGCTCTGGGACATGTGTTTCAAATGTTAAAGCTTCTTCAGTAGGAAGAATAACGCCTAAAGTCTTTTTTGTTCCGTCTTCAAATTGCACAGTGTGACTAATACATAGACCACCAAAATATACATTGGATTTTTTAACTACGGATACGTGATCGTACTGAGCTGACATGCGTATTCTCCAGATAATGCGCATTTATAAAAATTATGTTCGATGTAGTTTAATGTCGTGCTACAAACTAATCAATCGAAGATTTTATTGTGGTGGTTTCGCGCCTTTACAAATTGACATGGGCAATCGTCATCAGTTCATATCTACACTAAAGCAAAACCTGAAAACGCGACTCTAATACAAGCAAAGGATATGCCTATTTTTAGTCTCAATTTGCGTTCAATATAAAGTGATGGAAGAATTGTGATATTTACAACTTCATCTTTAACTGTTCGAGGCTCCCTCACTTCTAAGGCATTATGAATATCATCATTGGATAGATGGATAAAGCTTAGGTTTATTTAGAAATATCACCTCAATACTCGCTTTATACACAGCCTATCGATTGTTTAAACTCAAGACATTTTATTTTCAGCTTAAATCTATTTAAAATACTTAAAAATATGCGCATTAGAATATTTTCTGACTTGTGACTAAAACAAAACTTCACTATCTTAGAACTTCACCGTTCGCAGCTTGGATGCGTTTATGCTGACACACTTAAATCTGATCAATTTTGCTTTAGCGGATAATCTTGCCATTGATATTGAAAAAGGCTTCAATGTCCTCACAGGCGAAACAGGTGCAGGTAAGTCATTATTGTTAGATGCACTATCAGCCTGTCTAGGTGAGCGTACTGACACCAATTATGTGCGTTATGGTTCAGAAAAAGCAGACATTACTGCAGTTTTTAGTTATCAACCTGAAAGTCCTGAAGCAGTATGGTTAACCACCCATGAATTAGATGATGAATCTGGCGAAATTCATTTAAGACGCGTGATTTTTGCCACAGGTCGCAGTAAAGCATGGATTAACGGGCGTCCAAGTAGCCTTGCTGAACTGAAAGAACTAGGACGTTTGTTGGTACAATTATATAGCCAGCATAGCCAACAACAACTTTTGGAACCACCTTATCCCAAACACTGGTTAGATCGTTATAGTAATTTTTACCAAGCCGCTCAAGATGTTCGTGATGCCTATAGCACATGGCAAAAAAACATTCGCATTCATCAAGCAGCTATAGATGCACAAGCCAATCGCCTGCAACGTATCGATACTTTAAAACTGCAACTCGAAGAGCTTGAAGATGTGATTCGGGTTGACTACAAAGAAATAGAACAAGAATTTGACCGTTTAAGTCACCACGAACACATCATGCAAGATTGTGGATACAGCTTAAATGTGTTGGATGAGTCAGAACAGAATATCACCCAAGAAATTTCATCCATTATTCGTCGTCTGGAATCGCATGCGGGTCGTAGTGAGCAATTGTCAGAAATCTACAACTCTTTGATTAATGCACAAAGTGAAATCGATGATGCAACAGCCAATTTACGTCAGTTTATAGATCGTCAAAGCTTTGATCCTGAGCGTATGGATGAACTCAATAAGCAACTCGAAGTCTTCCATCGTCTGGCACGCAAGTATCGTATTCAGCCTGATGAACTTAAACAGCAATATGAAACTTGGCAAAATGAATTAGAACAATTACATCAACTTGAAGACCCTGAGACATTGGCAGAGCAAGTTGAACACGCCCATCAAGCTTTTATAGAAAAAGCGCAGTATTTAGATCAAATCCGTCGCCAAGCTGCTGAACCTTTAGCCAAACAACTGACTGAACAAGTTAAACAGCTGGCACTACCTGAGGCGCATTTCGAGTTTAAATTTGAACCTTTAGAACCTGTTACTGCGGAAGGATTAAGCTTTATCCAACTGCTGTTTACAGCCAATAAAGGCATTCCTCCTCAACCACTCGCGCGTGTTGCTTCAGGAGGTGAATTATCACGTATCGCACTTGTCATGCAAGTGATGAATGCTGAAAAAACCGAAGCTGAGGTTTTGGTTTTTGATGAAATTGATGTCGGTATAAGCGGTGGTACTGCTGAAATTGTTGGGCGTCTATTGGCTGGTTTAGGTCAACATGTACAGATTCTTTGTATTACCCATCAGGCTCAAGTAGCAGCACAATCAGACCAACATCTATTGGTGAAAAAGCTCCAAACTGACCCTGCAAGCAGTACCATTGTGGAACTTGAAGAAGAGGAACGAATTTTAGAGTTGGCACGCATGACCGGTGGTATTGAAATTGGTGAAACCACATTACAACACGCCAAACAACTCCGACAATTAAAATTCCAGCATTCGTAACAAATGCATTTATAGTGTCTATTGCTACTTCAATCATGATTTGGAGCGACCATATAAATGCTCCTCAATTGAGAAGCATTTAACTTAAAGCATGTTTTTGATTAATTTTTCATCAAATCCATTGCAAAACCTCACTGTTTTTGTAGGCTTTTGAAATATTCACAACCTATTGATATTAATTGTGCTATTTATATAGTTATAGATTTTCTCAAAATTAAAATATTTAACCTGAGTTCGACAAGGAGCTGCATATCGGTGACCAAACAATATCTTTCTCATCGTTGCCTAATCGCCCCTCCTGATCTTGCGGATGATTTCTTTGCGAATACCGTAATTTATATTGCCCGCCATGATGGAGATGGAGCACAAGGGATTATTATCAATCGCCCTTCTGGCATTCAAGTCAAAGAATTGCTCAATGACTTAGACATCGCAGCAGATAATGTCCATCCACATGAAGTTTTACAAGGGGGTCCTTTACGCCCAGAAGCAGGCTTTGTTCTGCATACTGGACAACCGACTTGGCATTCTTCAATTGCAGTCGGTGAAAATCTTTGTATCACCACCAGTAAAGATATTTTAGATGCGATTGCCCATAATGAAGGTGTCGGGCGTTATCAAATTGCTTTGGGTTATGCCAGTTGGACTAAAAATCAATTGGAAGAAGAAATTGCTCGTGGAGATTGGTTGATTTGTGACTCAGATATGGATCTGGTATTTAATTTACCTTATACCGACCGTTGGGATGCAGCTTATCGTAAAATAGGCATTGATCGTACTTGGTTAGCTTCTGAGATTGGACATGCCTGATTTAAATTCACCGCAACTCATTATTGCATTTGATTTTGGTACACAAAAAATGGGCATGGCGGTGGGTTCATCTCTCATTGAAAGTGCAACACCGCTTGCACTTTTCCCGATGAAAGATGGCATCCCCAATTGGGATGAGCTGTTAAAAATCGTTAAACAACATCAACCAAATTTATTTTTGGTCGGCTTGCCGCTCAATATGGATGATTCTGAATCTGAATTATCAACCCGAGCACGTAAATTCGCACGGCGCATACGCCATCAAACTAATATTGAAACAGTTATGGTTGATGAACGTTTGACCACCCGTGAAGCACGAGATGAACTTGAACATTATCAAGCTCAGGGGCGTGCAAAAAAATTAGCCGCTGACAGTATCGCAGCTGCATTATTTATCGAAAGCTGGTATCGAAATCCTGAAGGGATTACGCCATAATTTGAGTCATTTAAATGTCAAAGACCTTTGTAATTTATGGTGTCAGTAAGGGCTTAGGGCAAGCCCTTTTACAAACAATTCCGCAAAGACAAGATCAGGTTTTTGGCGTTTCTCGTTCAAAACCTGAATCAGATCTGCCAAATTTTCATTGGATTTGTGCTGATCTTGCTCAACCTGAACAAGCAAGAGATACTGTTAAACATCAAATCCAGCGTCAAACGGTCGACTATCTGATTTACAATGTCGGTATTTGGGAAGAAAAAGCATTTGATACAGATTATGCATTTGAACAATGTTCAGATTTAGAAATTTCCAATTTAGTTCAGACCAATATTCAATCCTGCATTTTGGCAATTCAGTCCTTACTAGAAAATTTACGCCTTTCTGCAAATGCCAAAATCATCTTAATTGGTTCCACATGGGGACTTGATAACCATTCTGGAAAAGAAGTGGTATTCTCTGCCACTAAATTTGCTTTACGAGGGATTGTACATGCTTTACGTGAAACATTACGCAAAGATCAAATTGGGATTAGCATCTTAAACTTAGGTTATTTGGCCACGGAATTTGATATCAGCACCCCCATAGATGAAGTAATTTTACAGAGTGATGCTCAACTAATCCCTTTGCAAGACGTAGTGCTTGCCATTCAATTTATATTATCAACCAGCAAAGCAAGTTGTGTAAAAGAAATCGATATGCCTGCAATGGCAGATTTGAATCTATAAAAAAAACCCATCATCTGATGGGTTTAAAATTTAAAGTTTAATGACTGAAATTGATCATTTCTTAGCTTTTTCCAAAATATGTACTGTCACTGTACGCCCTGCAACAAATGCCAATGAATCATGCGGAACATCATCTAAAACAATTTTAACAGGAACACGCTGTGCTAAACGTACCCAACTGAACGTTGGATTCACATTCGCCAACAATCCTGAAGAAGTGGTTCGCTCACGGTCTTCAATCCCAGATGCAATACCTTGAACATGCCCTTTATATTTGATGGAATCACCCATTAACTGTACAGTTACTGGATCATTCAAATGAATTTTATTAAGCTTGGTTTCTTCAAAATAACCAACCACATACAATTGTTTTCGATCTAACAAGGCCGCAACAGCTTGACCAACTTTGACATAGTTTCCGACGCGTAAATCGAAGTTGGATAATGTTCCATCCGCAGGCGCCAATACCTCTGAACGTTGTAAATTCAGTTGAGCAAGGTGCACACTACTATTTGCAGCTTCAATCAAGGCTTTTTGTTGCTTGATACTGGCTTCTGCCTGTTGCACAGCAGCTTCAAGTTGTTGATGCTCAGCATGAGTTTGATCTCGTGTCGCAAACATTTGATCTTGCTCTTGTTTAGAAATTGCACCATCCATTAAATCCGAATATCGGCGTGCATTTTTATCAGCAAGATTAATGTTGGCTTTCGACTTCACAATATTGGCTTTTGCCTCAGCAAGTGCAGCTTCCGCTTCAGCAAGTCCAGATTGTGCTTTGGCGAGATCGGCTTTGGCCTGCTCAACATCCAAAGCCTGACGAGCCACATCAATTTTAAATAACACCTGTCCCTTTTTCACTGTTTGGTTATCTTGAACCATCACCTCTGTGACTAATCCAGCAATATCAGACGATACTTGAATGACATCTCCACGAATACGACCATCTCGTGTCCATGGCTCAGCATTGTAATAATTCCAAATATGTCGTGCGCAAAGTATCGCAATAATGATTACAATAGCTAAGGATATTGGGCGTATAGCCTTACGTATATCAAACGTTTTCATTTCACAAATCCAATCATTAAACTTAAATTTTTAAAACCTGAAACTTTAAAACCAACAATCTATAGACGCTAAGTCGTGATCTGAATAAAAACCCAATGTATTGACCACAATAAAATCAAATAGGTACAGATATTGAAGATGCCTGGCAATGCAATCCATTCTTTTTCAACCAAGCGATCTGTACCAATACAAACAATTTTCCAAATCAAAAAAGCCACCACAGCTTGGATTAAAAATATTGGGACATAAACACCATAAATATTTAGCTCACCCATATTTATGCTCCAAGTAAAGGTATAGAAGACTGTCGCTCAGCCTGTTGAATATGACACATACTGCTTCGAATATTATTCACTGAAATTTCAATACGATGTCGAATGTCTTCATCACCAACGGCTTGCACATCATCGATCACTTGATCAAATTGTTGGATCAATTGCTGTTTTATATGATCGGTAGATTGGCTATGCTTTTTCTCCGTCCACCACCGTTCAAGCAAATCTTGTAATTTGACAATCGATCTTGTGCTTGCTGATTCCGGAGAAAGCTTTTGCACCAGCTCTTGTAAACGAGTTAAATCAATTGCAGCACTTGATTCAATTAATGCGTTATTAATTTCTACTTTGAGTTGTTCTGACTGAATCTGCTTGGTATTTAAAACACCAATACGATCGAGAATACTTCTTAAATGAATTCTAAAGCCTGTACCATAAGGCATCGTGATACTTTCACGCATCGCTTTATAGTGTAAGGTCAACATGCGTTTTACGGTCATTTCAGGTGACATCGAACGGACCATTTGCATGACACAAACTGAAATAATCGGTCCAATCACCGTTGCAATTGAAGCATCGAAAAAGGTGACTTGATCCATCATATAGCGGTTTTGTAAATTCAATCCCATGACAGTACTCATGATCAGCGGCAAACCCAGTGCATGTAAAGGTGGATGCAAATACAACATCACACAAAACATAATGAAAGGTGCCAATACGATAGCTAATTCCCAAAAAGCGGTCACATGAGGAAAAATGCCATAAGCATAAATAAAAACCAGAAATGCAGCATAAACACTGGCACGAATAAAAATTTTTAATGCAGGTACAGGATCATCCATGAATGTCAGAATACAGGCAGTAATTGCCGCCATCTCAGCCAACATAAAGCCCATTTTCCAACCGCTTAAAATCCAGAATGTACAAGCAAGTAAGGTGGTAAGAAATGCAGAAATTCCACCTCGAACAGCAACACCATAATCACGATGCAAACTTGGATAGGTGGTGGTTAATGGTGTAATGGATTCTGGTAAGGTATTGTCTCCCCGTTGCATACATTGCCAAATCAATTTCACCGCACGAACATTTTGAATAAAATGACGAATATCCATTTTCAAACTGCCCAAAATAATGTGTTGCTCAGGAGATGCATGATCAACAATGGCTTGAAAATCAGACTCAAAATGCTCAGGTAAATGTTTTAGCTGATGTTCAAGAATGACACGTTCATTGTCTAAAAAGTCATCTACATTACGATGAAACTTTTGCAAATACGGACGATAGTTCAGATCAATTTGATCCAACTGTTTCATTCTTTCAGACATCGCGACCAAATTTGCCACCAACATTGTCACTTGATGCAATAGTTCCTGTAATGGCTTGGTCATCCCTTTAAATTTAGATGTTTCATAACTTAAATGCACCGCCATGGTATGAATATCAGTGGTGTCACGTGTGATATTTGCCAAGAGCTGAGTATAATTTTCAGAATGTTGAGCATCTGACAAAATAGAGTCAAATGCCTGTTTGGTGTCTTGCATGGTTTTAGATACACGCATTTGAATAACAGGTCCAATATGCATGGGAAATATCGTTGCTGAGACAACTGCACTACACACAACACCCAAGGAGATTTCTAAAAATCGCCCCACTGCCATATCAAAAATTGAAACCGTATCGATGTAAAAAATTGAGTTAAAACAAATAATAACTGCGGTATATCCTGCCAACATCACCACATAACTGCGTGGTGAGCGATCAATTAAAGACAAATAAAGACACAACCCTACCCAAGCTGCCAAGACAAAAGTAAATAACCACGGCGTATTGACCAAATGAGGCATCACGGCAATTGCAAAAATAGCCCCAAACAAGGTCCCTAAAATCCGATAAATACTTTTAGATGCCTGCATTCCCGAATACGGATTGGCAATCACAAAAACTGTACCAATCGCCCAAATGGGATAACTGAGGTTGAGTTCAAACGCAATATATAACGCCAACATGCCAGCAATAAATGTTTTAGTCGCAAAAATCCAATCCAGTTTATTGGGTCTAAAAGCCAATAGTGGTTTGATTAATAACATGTTTGCGACTCACGATGATTGAATAATGTTGGTTTTTGAGCTGTACGATTTATCTTTTGTTTTATTCACGACCAAAAAAACGCACTGCTTAAAGAAATAAACAGTGTGATGAATAAAAACTGAATAGAGGAACAAATTTAGGATTTTGCTCAGTACAACCATTGAGTAGAGAAAGACTCAATTGACAATGAAAATTTATGCTCAAAATTTAAACTATTTTTCAACAGATAAATTTCGTCATTGGATATTCATGTAGACAATTTTTTCAAAAAACCTCAAATAAGTCAATAAAAATATCTTATTTTGATAATGAACTACAATATAGTTTAAATCATTGCTTAAATGTAGTGCATTTTCTCAAAATTAGCACTAAAGTAATAAATCTAGAATCATTTGCAATTACATTGCAAATTCGGCTGTTTTTTCTTGAACAATTTGTTATAAAGTAACATTAATTTTTTATTTTTTGATTCTCACTTATTGAGTAGGTCATCAATGGCACTTTCAAGTTTTGGCAAAATTCTCACCGTCTTAGATTTATTTTCGGTGTCTCGCCCAGTAATTAATGTCGATGTGATTTGTGAAGAGCTTGGTCTATCGAAACCGACCAGCTATCGTTATTTGAAAGAATTAGTGTCGGCTGATATTTTGCAACGTTTAAATGGAACCTCAGGTGACTATACACTGGGTCCTAAAATTGCAGTCATGGATTATATTTCTAGAACGACAGATCCATTGGTGCGTATCAGTAAGCCATTTATGCAGGAAATCTCAGAACGTACAGAACTGTGTTGCCTGTTGACACATTTAAATGATGACTACTGTATCGATGTTCATCATGAGGTTTATCGTGATGAAACGTTATTATCTTATGGGCGTGGTTGTCCTCGTCCAGTATTTATGGGTTCATCACCCAAAGTGATCATTGCCCATTTACCTAAGCAAAAAATTCATGACTATTACAATCGTTTTGCGACCCAACTGGCAGAGGTCAATTTTGCTGAAAATGCTGAAACCTTTATCAATAAAATGAAAAAAATCAAAAAACAAGGCTTCTATTTTTCGCAAGGTGAATTAGATCCTAATGTTTCAGGTCTGTCTATTCCCGTTAAATTCTCAAGCAAAGAAGCACCTTTAGCGCTTACTGTACTTGCCTCTAAAAATCGTTTTGAATACGTCAATACTCAAAAACTGATTGAAACCTTACAAGATTCAGCCACTCAAATCGAAAAACGTTACCAGGCTCTTTCTGCCAATGATCAACTTTCTGCCTTTCATCCACAAGAAGGGATAAATTGATAATTTAACATTTTGTAATGTTTTTCTCTCTTGATAATGTTTTTACATTCTCATAATATGATTATGTTCTTCAGTAATCCATGATATTTTGGCATTGTTTTTTAGAAGACAATGCCTCCTCAGAGTAAGAAAGCCTATGCCCTTAAACATAGGCTTTTTTTATGCGTACTGGTTTATTTATGATTAGACCACTTGTATTAAAAATTTGATTTACCCTGATGACCTAAAAAAAATAATTCAGGTGATTGGCGAATCATGCTTTTTTAGAAATAATCCAAATATCAAACAATAAAATCATCATTATTTTTCAAGGACTGCTATGAATATTCTTATCGTTCACGCTCACCCTGAACCACTTTCGTTTACCACAGCACTAAAGGATCATGCTGTTGATACCCTACATAATTTAGGACATCATGTAGAAGTTTCAGACTTATACGCAATGAACTTTAATCCCGTTGCATCTCAAGCAGACTTTGATAGTCGAAGCAACCAAGAATATTTGAATTATGCTTTAGAACAACGTCACGCATCGAAAACCCATGATCTTGCACAAGACATTCAAATTGAAATTGAAAAAGTGCAAAAAGCAGATTTATTAATTTTCAGTTTTCCCATGTATTGGACTTCTGTACCTGCCATTTTAAAAGGATGGATTGATCGAGTCTTTGTTTCAGGTATTTTTTACGGTGGTAAACGTTTTTATAATCGTGGTGGTATGTTAGGCAAAAAAGCAATGCTCAGTTTTACCCTCGGTGGTCGTGACCATATGTTTGGGCAAAACGCAATTCATGGCGCTATAGACGATTTATTGCTTCCTATTCAGCGTGGCACACTGGCTTATGTTGGATTTGAGGTGCTGCCTCCATTTATTGCCTATCATGTACCCTATATTACCGATGAAGCTCGCCAGCAATTATTACAACAATATCAGCAACATTTGCAGAATTTAGAACAGTTACAAGCTTTAGAATTTCCAAAACTAGAACAGTTTGATGACAAACTTTATCCACTTTAACAAGTATTCGTTGAGATAAAAAAACCATTAATTCGTAAATATCATTACTGCGATTTAGTTGGATAAAAATAGCGAAAAGTCAAATTTACCCGTGGCTCCACCACACGTGTAGATTTGGCGAGCATATGTTTCCAATAACGTTGTGTCCTTCCTTGCATCACAATCAACTGTCCACTTTGTAAGCTTAAATCTACCTTTTCAGCTTTCCATTTGTGTTTGAAACTAAACTTTCGTGTTGCACCAAAACTCAGTGAGGCAATCACAACATTTCTTTCTGGCGACTCCAAAGAAGGCTCATCATCACTGTGCCAACCTACGCCTTGTGTGCCATTTTCATATAAATTGGCAAGACATGAATTATAAGTATACCCAGTCAATTGCTCAATATGTTGCTTTAGTCGGAATAATGCGGGATTCCAAACATGTGCCTGTTTTGCCATGCCTGAATAATGATATTGATAATGATCATCGCCATACCACACCACTTTACGCTCAGTTTGATAATATTGCCCATACAAATACACTTCATCGTGCTGCCAAGCCAAATGCTGTAAGAAATAAACTAAATATTTTTGACTCTGTTCATGATCTAAGATCAAGCCAAAATCCTTCACTTCCCCATCACAAGGCAGTAAATTATCTTTCGCTTCAGGTTCAAAAAGTTCTAAATTCATCACCAAACAATCATACCCATGTCTACTTAAAGTTTACTTTAGCGCTTCACAATTCAAAACACATGAAGTACTTGTGACAAAATTTATTCAGTTCTAGACTAAAAGGAAACCTAAAAAGCAAAAACTTATGAATTTATGGCAATTATTTCTAAAACTACGCCCCTTTGTACGTCCCTATCGCTGGCTCGTCATCGTGACCTTACTGTTAACACTGATCGGCTCACTGACTGCACAGGTCAATGCACTGACCCTTAAATATGCCGTAGACAGTATCAATCAGCTGATTCAAGCAGGGCAAGGGTTGGCGGATGGCTGGCATATCATTATCACCATTAGCCTTGTTTTATTGGGAAAGGAGATCATCAATGCCATTGTGCAATTTGGGCAAAAGTCATTTGGTGAAAAGCTAAGGATTTTAATTTCGCAAGACCTATCACAAGGAATCATTGAGAAATTCATTACCTATAGACTGGCTTTTTTCGATCAACAGAATAATCAAGCAGGGAAATTACAAACACGTATTGATCGTGGAGTCAGCTCACTGACTCGTCTTGTACAAATCTTTTTTATTGATATTTTACCGCTATTTAGCAGCGCAATTATCGCTTTAGCTTTAATGTATTATGCCAATTTTTGGGTCGGTTTAGTTGCTACCATTATTGTTCCTATTTACTTCTGGTTGACCTTTAAACAGTCACAAAAACTGTCTGGTAAACGGCGTGCATTGCGCGATAATTTTGAAAAAAAGAATCAAGGCATTCTCAGTATTATCAATTCAATTACTGTCATTAAATCCTTTAATAAAGAAAGTGTTGAGTCAACCAAACAGTTGAATCTACAAAAATCACTCACCGAAAATCAAATGCAAACCCGCCAAACCAGCTATCTTTTTGATGGTTTGAAAACGTTTATTGAACAAGTGGGTGTGGTTTTCATCATCATTTTAACAGCTTATTTTGTGTTAGATGGTCAAATGAGTATCGGTATGATCATGTACCACGTGTTGTTGTTTAATAATGTCTCTGCACCTATTCGTTCTTTACATCGTATTTATGATGAAATTAACTCGGCAATGATTTACTCCGAAAGCTTCTTTAATATATTAGAAGCGGACAATGAGATCGAAGCCAGTGGCTCACGACAACCTAAAATTCTAGGCAAATTTGAACTTGAACATGTCGATTTTACCTATCCCAATGGTTATCAGGCTTTGCATCATATCAACATGACCATACAACCTAATAAAATCACTGCATTGGTGGGCTTATCAGGCGCAGGAAAATCTACACTGATCAGTTTATTAGACAAATTTTATCTTCCGAATGCAGGCTGTATCAAACTGGATGGGATTGATTTAGAAGAAATTGACACCCACTACCTCCGTGAACATATTGGTTTAGTGCTACAAAAAAATCATATTTTTCAGGGTTCTATTTTAGAAAATATTCGTTATGGCAAACCTCAGTCCAGTAATGAGGAAGTGATACAAGCTGCAAAAAAAGCTTCAATTCATGAACAGATTTTAAAACTGCCACATGCCTACGAAGCTGATGCTTTATTGTTATCAGGTGGTCAGCAACAACGCATTGCACTTGCCCGTATGTTTCTTAAAAATCCACCCATTATCTTTTTAGATGAACCTACAGCAAGTTTAGATGCAATCGCGGCTGAACAAATTAAGCAAAGTTTGGACGAAATCAAACAAGGACGGACAGTGATCATGATTTCACATAGTCTTTCGCAAATTATTGATGCTGACTACACTTATGTCATGAAGGATGGTCAAATTGTTGAGCATGGCGAACATCATGAGCTTTACCGTCAAGATGGCACTTATAAAGAAATTTTTGATGCCATGGCAAAAAGTTTGAATATTGAAAAAATTGCTCAAACTTTTGAAGATGATACTGAGGAAGAAACACATAGCTAATAATAGTGATGAACTATTGTTCAAATCAGTGTATTTAAACATTCAGTATTCAATCGCACTATGATGAAAATAGTCTCGTTCTATCATTATGTTATACAGTTATTAAACAATGATTTGATTGAATATTTTCAACCCTAAATAGAACAAGATAACCTGAGTTCGATAAAAATCCTTGATGAAAGATGATACAGCCAAACCGCCTGATTATTCATACAAGTGATTTGGATGACTCATTTATTTTGTACTTTTGAATCATCGATGGTCTTGCGATCTTGAGGCGACATGAATGTCGCCATGTTGAGCGGGGGTATGAGGATGTACCCCTCGCTCAACGAAAGATTTTTGTCACTTTTCATCTCTGAAAAGTGAGGCATAGCCTAAACTTTAGCACTAAAGCGTGGCAGTGCAAGCTCTAGATCATCAAACAATCTATTGATCGCTTTCATTTTATTGATCAAGAGAAATAAAACGCTATTGATGGTTGCGCTTGCGGAGCTCCGCTCCTCATCCTAAAATTTGATAAAAACGCAGCAAGCCACATAAAAAATTTATTATTTTTCAATGATTTGAGAATTTAATTACATCAAACTCAGGTCAAGATAAGACCAATAAAAAAAGCCATTCTCAATTGAAAATGGCTTCTTTATTTCGCCAAAATGACTCTTAAACTTTGAAATGGTTCAAGAGAACATACAGATTAAGTTATTTCCATTTAACTGCTTGCACTTCTGATTTTTTAGTCGTTTCGGGTTCATTTGTACTACAACCGCATCCACCACCACAACCACTCACCATTGCAGGCTGAGTCCATTGTGCTAAACGCGTCCAACCTCTCGCTTGAAAGAATTGAGACAGTTTAGAAAATACCGAATATGCCGACTTAGGAAATACCTTCTTAAACACAAAGATCGCACTCCATATCACCAATACCGCAACAATCAATGATTCAATCATCTCGAACTCCTTTAGCTCAAAGGTTTAAGGTTTTTTAATTCACCTTATAGACCAAAATAGCGTGATGCAATTTGATAAGTCAGGAATGCCATAAAATATGCCAGACCAAATAAATATATGGTCATACCTGCCACAGTTTTCCACGAACCTGTTTCACGTCTTACTGTTGCCAATGTCGCCAAACAATGAGGTGCATAGATAAACCACACCAGTAATGATAACCCTGTTGCCACTGTCCAGCTCAAGTCACCTTGGCTAATCAAATGAGATAGACCTTGAGCAACAGCATCATCATCTGCTGCTGACAATGCGTAAACCGTACCCAATGCAGCAACAACAACTTCACGTGCAGCCATCGCTGGAATTAAGGCAATACAAATCTGCCAGTTAAAACCTAATGGTGCAAAGATCGGTTGCATGACATGCCCAAGCATCCCTGCAAATGAATAGTCAATCGCAGGTAAAGTTGCGCCTTCAGGCGGTTGAGGGAAAGTACACAAGAACCATAACAAGATCGACAAAGCGAAGATAATTCCACCCACACGCTTTAAGAAAATCTTGGCACGGTCCAATAACCCAATCCAAACGCTTTTTATATCAGGAATACGATAACTTGGTAATTCCATCAATAACGCATGTTGAGATTTATCCTTTTGGAAAAATTTCAGTACAGTTGCAACAATCAGTGCACTGACAATGCCTGCCATATACAGACCAAACAGCACCAAGCCTTGTAAGTTCAGAAAGCCCCAAACCATTTTTTCAGGAATAAATGCTGCAATTAACAAAGCATATACAGGTAAACGTGCAGAGCATGTCATCAGTGGTGCAACCAATATGGTGACCAAACGATCTCGCGGATCACTGATACTTCGTGTTGCCATAATACCCGGTACAGCACAAGCAAAACTTGATAATAATGGGATAAAAGCTCGACCACTTAAGCCAGCTTTAAACATCAGTTTATCCAACAAGAATGCAGCACGTGGCAAATACCCAGATTCTTCTAAGACCAAAATAAAGAAGAATAAAATCAGAATCTGTGGCAAGAAAACCACCACACTACCTGCCCCCGCGATCACACCATCGACCACCAAACTATTGAGCAATGGCTGTGAAATAAATTGTCCAATCCATTCACCAAACCACGCAAAGAATTCTTCAATTCCATCCATAAATGGTGCAGCCCAAGCAAAAACGGCTTGGAACACGACAAACATCATGAGTGCAAGGCTTAGAAGCCCTAAAACAGGATGCAGGAAAATTTTATCGAGAAAATCAGTACGTTTATCTTCATGATCTACAAAAACCACCACATCCTTTAAGATTTGGTCGATTTTTTCATGATTAGAACCTGAAAGCTTCACATCACTCAATTCTGCGCTTGGGGTACGGAATTTCTCATCTTCTAAAGCCGCCATCAGATTTTCAATTCCTGCATTTCGCACAGCAACTGTTTCAACGACAGGAATACCTAAACGTTGTGATAGTTTCTGAGTGTTGATTTGCATACCACGGCGACGAGCCTCATCCATCATGTTTAATACAAGTAGAATCGGTTTGCCTTGTTCAATCACTTCAAGAACCAGACCTAAATGCAATTTTAAGTTGGTCGCATCGACCACACATAAAAACGCTTGTTGATCTTGTTCATCTGCAATTTTACCCAAGACCACATCACGGGTAATGGCTTCATCTGGACTTGTTGCATTTAAGCTATACGTTCCAGGTAAATCTAAAACACGAACCGCGCGACCTGAAGGTAAATTAAATGCCCCAACTTTACGTTCAACAGTCACCCCTGCATAGTTGGCAACTTTTTGGCGTGTTCCAGTAAGGTGATTGAAAAGAGAAGTTTTACCGCAGTTAGGATTTCCCACTAAAGCAATACGTAAAGTTTCGCTCATGCGGAAGCCCCTTCTAATGCCTGATGAATTTCAATTTTCTGCGCTTCCACTTTACGTAAAGCAAATCGAGTAAAACCAATTTGAATTAAAATAGGATCACCACCAAAAATCCCTTTTGTGATCACTTGTACACGTGTGCCAGGCACAAAACCTAGTGTTTCCAAACGGCTTGCCACTAAATCTGGCTGATTGACATTATCTTCTGAGGTGCGACTGACCTTTGAGATAATGGCAGTTTGCTTTACTTTCAAGTCTGACAAACGCACTGCAATTAACCCTAAAATGAATACGATATATAGTTTATTATACATACAAATGAGAATAATTACCAAGTAAGGTTCATTACAATTCTCATTCACTTTAGGTATTCGACTTCTTTATTTTTTTAGTCTACATTCATCTCACAGAGACGCTTTAAACTTTGCTAAGACCATGTTAAATAAGAAACCACGTATTCCAACTGCAGTTGCCATTCCTGAAAATTTAAGCTTTTTACAAGGTTTTCGTGATTATTTAATTGCTCAAACGGTCAGTCCGCATACAAGAAATGCCTATTTATCCGACTTAATCCAATGTAGTGAATGTGTAAATACTTATTTACCCGATTGGACACATGACGATATTTCCGATGTCCTCATAGAATTGACCAAGCAAGGTAAAAGCCCACGCTCGATTGCACGCTCACTTTCAGCACTCCGTTCATTTTTTAAATTTTTACGTGAGCAAAAGATTCGTTTAGATAATCCAGTTGCCATGCATAAAACTCCCAAACTTGGACGAGCATTGCCTAAAGATCTATCTGAGCAAGATGTAGAGGCGCTGATCCAAGCACCTGATATAAGTACAGCATTGGGCTTACGTGACAGAGCCATGTTTGAAGTTCTCTATGCTTGTGGATTGCGTGTATCAGAACTTTTAAATTTAAGACTCGATTTGATCAATTTAAAACAGGGTTATTTAAGAATTACAGGTAAAGGAAATAAAGAAAGATTGGTCCCATTAGGTGAGGTTGCTTGTGAATGGGTTGAACAATACCTAAATATCTCTCGACCGCAGCTGTATAAATCAGCAACCGATTACTTATTTTTAACCCAGCATGGTGGCATCATGAGTCGGCAAAACTTTTGGTATGCCATCAAACGCTATGCTTTACAAGCAAACATTCAAGCAGAGTTATCACCACATACACTCCGCCACGCCTTTGCAACACATCTACTCAACCATGGTGCTGATTTGCGTGTGGTGCAAATGCTTTTAGGGCATAGTGATCTATCCACCACTCAAATTTATACTCATGTGGCACAGGTGCGTATGCAGCAATTACATGAAAAATATCACCCACGCGCATAAGATTTTCAAATGGAAGTAATACTGATAATTTACATCCCTTAATCAAGTTTTAAAGTATGGCTTTGATTTTTTTGCTATGCTAATTCCCCACACAATAATGCTGAAGAAACATAAAAGAGTTATTTATGCAATTGAATCGTTCAAAATTGATGTTGGCTTGTCTGATTGCAAGCACGATGGCAGTGAGTGCTTGTTCAAAAACGCCAGACTCAAAAAAAGATGACACTTTGACTGCAACAGCACCCGCAACTGGTGAGGCATCAAATTTAACTGAACGTGACGCTAAACAACGCCTCATCCAAACACTACAAGCCAATTTCAAGAAAGCAGGCGTGAATGCTAAAATCTTGGATGCTAAACCGACTGAAATGCCAAATCTGTATTGGATCAGCATGGAAGGAATGAGTTCAGTCTATGCCACTGCTGACGGTAAATTTTTAATCCAAGGTGATGTGATTCGTTTAGGCGGTGAAAAACTCAGTAGTATCGGTGACAAACTTCAAGCAGCTGAAAATAAAAAACACTTTGCTGATTTAAATGTTAAAGACCTCTTGGTTTATCCAGCACAAGGTAAAGTTAAACATGTGATTTATGTGTTTACCGATGCAAGCTGCCCGTATTGCCATAAACTGCATGAACATATTGGTGAAATCACCGCAAAAGGTATTGAAATACGCTATATCCCTTGGCCTCGTGGCGAACAGTTTATTCCAACCATGGAAAGCATTTGGTGTAGTGCTGATCGCCATAGCGCATTCAATCAAGCCATTGCAGGTACTGCCCTTCCACCTGCAACATGTAAAAACCCAGTCCGTGACCTTTATGCTTTAGGTTTAAGAATGGGCGTAAATGGTACCCCTGCAATCTACAATGCAGATGGTGAATATCTGGGCGGTTACATGACAGCTGATGAAATCGAAAGCCGTTTAAATAAATAATTTTTATCAGTAAATTTACTATTATTTATAGCTCAATATAAAGATGCGCCAGACTCTAGAGTCTGGCGCATTTTTTAGCTATGATCTAAGCTTAATATAATTTATATGCATAATTGGAGTGTGACGTGAAACCAGTTCGTCTGGCAATACTCGGTCTAGGAACCGTAGGCGGTGGAGCCCTTAAACTACTACAAGAAAACGCTGCTGAAATTAGACGTCGCACCGGTCGAGAAATTGAAATTACCCACGTAGGCACTCGTCGTCCACGTCCAGATCTAAATTTACCAGCAAGTGTGAAGCAAAGCGCAGATCTGTTAGAGATCGTTCGCCAACCCGATGTAGATGTTGTGGTTGAAGTTATGGGCGGAATTCATCCTGCTTATGAAGTCATTATGGAAGCCATCAAACATGGTAAACAAGTGGTGACTGCAAATAAAGCCTTACTTGCTGAACATGGTAATGAGTTATTTAAAGCCGCAGATGATCATCATGTACAGATTGCCTATGAGGCAGCTGTTGCAGGCGGCATCCCAATTATTAAAGTCATTCGTGAAGGCTTGGCAGCCAACAAAATTGAATGGCTTGCAGGTATCATCAACGGAACAGGTAACTTCATCCTCACAGAAATGAGTGAAAAAGGTCGTGCCTTTGCTGATGTGCTTAAAGAAGCACAAGAGCTAGGCTATGCAGAAGCTGACCCAACATTCGATGTTGAAGGGATTGATGCGGCACATAAACTGACGATTCTTGCATCATGTGCATTTGGTATCCCTTTACAGTTTGACAAAGTCTATACCGAAGGAATTACCAAAGTTACCGCGCAAGATGTCAAATATGCTGAAGAACTTGGTTATAAAATCAAACATTTGGGTATAGCACGTCGCTCAGCTAAAGGCATTGAATTGCGTGTTCATCCAACGCTGATCCCCGAAGAAGAATTGATTGCCAATGTAAATGGTGTAAAAAATGCAGTATTGGTACAAGCCAATGCCGTAGGTCCGACACTTTACTATGGTGCAGGTGCGGGTGCAGGTCCAACTGCCTCTGCTGTTGTTGCTGATGTGGTCGATATTGTTCGTGACATCATATATACAGAAGATGGTTCAGGTACAATTCCACAATTGGCTTTTGAAGCCCTTTCAGACTTGCCTATTTTATCTAGTGATGAAATGACTACAGGTTACTATTTGCGTTTAAATGCTGAAGACCAAACGGGCGTACTTGCAGATGTCACCACCATCTTAAGCCGTACAGGAATTAGTATTGATGCAATTATGCAACAACCTCGCTTAAAAGATTTAATCCCGATTGTGATTTTGACTGATCCAATTGTTGAATCAAAAATGAATGAAGCGATTGCACAAATTCAAGCCTTACCTGCTATTCATGGCGAAATCGTACGAATTCGTTTAGAATTGCTCGATAACTAATCGGATTTAATCCTCCCCTCATCTGCATCGATAACAAAGATGCAGATAAATCCGCCATTTCAAACAGACCAAATGGTGAATTTAGCTTCTTTGATAAGAGGCTAGAGGCGAAAGAATACCTTTATTTGCTCTACATACAACTGGAACACCATCATGTCTAATGCCAATCGCTATACAGGACTTGTTGATCGCTATCGTGACCGCTTACCCGTATCGAAAACTACACGTGCTATCTCTTTAAATGAAGGGAACACGCCTCTCATTAAATTAGACAACATTCCACGTCTTATTGGCAAAAATGTTGAAATTTATGTGAAATACGAAGGTTTAAACCCAACGGGTTCATTTAAAGACCGCGGTATGACCATGGCTGTGACCAAAGCAGTTGAAGAAGGTTCTAAAGCGATTATTTGTGCATCTACAGGAAATACCTCAGCGGCGGCTGCTGCTTATGCTGCACGTGCAGGAATCAAAGCATTTGTCTTAATCCCAGAAGGCAAAATTGCCATGGGTAAAATGGCTCAGGCGATGATGTATGGCGCAATTACTATGCAGATTCGTGGTAACTTTGATGATGGTATGCGTCTAGTGAAAGAAGTTGCAGATAAAGCGCCTGTGACTATTGTGAACTCAATCAATCCATATCGTTTGCAAGGTCAAAAAACCATTGCTTATGAAATTGTAGAAGCACTTGGTCGCGCACCAGATTATCACTGCTTACCTGTAGGAAACGCTGGAAATATAACTGCACATTGGATGGGTTATACTGAGGCCGTTGCAAACCAGCCCGTTGAAGCATTTGAACAAGTGGTTTATGACCCTGAAACTGATCAGTTTACAGGTCCAAATCCTGAAGGTCGCCCTATCATGGTGGGCTATCAAGCTTCAGGTGCTGCGCCATTCCTACGTGGTGGTCCGGTTGAAAATCCAGAGACAGTTGCCACAGCAATCCGTATCGGTAATCCACAAAGCTTTAATCATGCAAAAGCAGTTGTACGTGATTCAAAGGGTTGGTTTGATGAGTTAACTGATGCTGAAATCTTAGAAGCGCAACGTTTACTTTCTATGTATGAAGGTGTATTCGTTGAACCAGCATCGGCTGCATCAATCGGTGGTGCTATCCGTGATATTAAAGCAGGTAAAATTGCGGAAGGTTCTGTGATTGTATGTACTGTGACTGGTAATGGCTTAAAAGACCCTGATACAGCCATTAAACAATGTGAAGATGCGGTTATGCTGTCGATTGATGCGACCTTGAACCAAGTTCGTGACTCAATTCTTTCAAATATGTAATAACGCCTTTGCAGCAAAAAAACCAGTTGTTCGCAACTGGTTTTTTTATGTCCAACATCAACAGTTACTTGAATCACTTGATCATCTTGGTTTTATTCTTATTCAGCATAAACTCATATTAAGATGAAGCGCATATCACTTAAAGGCATTTCTTTTTGATTTAAGTTTCTAACAACCACAAAAAAACTCTTCATATTGAAGAGTTTTTTTAAATCCCAAAAGCTTAAATACGTTTAGGTAAATTGCTTACCCAGTTCAACAAATTGGTTGCATCATTGGTACGTGCCTGAGAAGAACTTGCACCCAATAACACTACAACAGCTGGACGACTATTCACTGTAGTGTGCATCACTACACAACGTCCCGCTTCATTGATATATCCTGTTTTGGAAATATTGATATTCCATCCACCATTACGAACCAGTGCATTGGTATTATTTGACTTGAGGATACGATAGCCTAAATTGAAGTCATAATGCGCTGTGGTCGAGAATTGACGAATTAAGCCATACTGAGATGCCGCACTCACCAAAATGCCTAAATCACGCGCAGAAGACACATTATGAGGATCTAAACCTGTAGACTCGACATAACGTGTAGACGTCATACCTAATTGACGCGCTTTCGCGTTCATGGCTGCAATAAATGCTTGTCGCCCACCCGGATAGGTACGTGCTAAAGCTGCTGCAGCTGGATTTTCAGATTTCATCAACGCCACAAGTAACATTTCAGCACGATTCATGCTATCGCCAACTTTTAAAGTTGAGCTTGAGTTCTTACCACCTGCTCCAGCAAAATCAATTTGTTGAAGTGTAATCTCTTCTGACATATTCAAACGTGCGTCTGCTGTAATTACCGCAGTCATTAACTTGGTAATAGAAGCGATTGGCATCGAAGTATTGGTATTTTTACTGTAAAGCACTTCACCCGTTGTTGCATCCATCACGAGTGCAGCACGAGCATTAACTGAAGGTTGACTGTTATAACTATTGGTATCATAAATCTGCACAGACTTGTTAGTCAGTGTTGTTGGTGCAGCATTTGATGGACGAATTGTTGTGGTTAAAGTAGTTGAGCCTTTAGGTGAAATATCTTCACCATCATCATCAACAGAGTCGCCATTTAATAATTGGCTTGCGTCGGAAGATGACCAACTTACACTCGCTTGTCCGCTTCCCCCTGAATTCATGATGATTTCAGCAAAACTTGTTGAACTCAAACTGAGTAGTACTGACAAACTCAGCACATGCATTAACGTTTTTTTTGGTTTTTTCACGATAACTTACTCACCTCAGGGAGGTATTCACAAACTTGCTAATTACCTCAAATATGACTTACATTTACACTCAAACGTGACTATATTAAAACGAATATTTCAATCACAATGTATTGTGCGCAAATATTGAATAGATATTAGGAATAGGATTGCCAATTTTGTTATGTCATTGCAAGTCTTTTTTGCTTTATGTAACAAAAATGTTGATATTGGAAAATTTAAGGAGGTGTAAGTGATTACTGTTTTAGTGGTAGATGACCATGAATTAGTAAGAACAGGCATCTGCAGAATGTTAGAAGATCAGACTGATATTCAAGTCATCGGACAAGCAGAATCTGGTGAAGAAGCCATTACCATTGTAAGGCAGCAACACCCTAATGTCGTTCTTTTAGATGTCAATATGCCTGGTATTGGCGGTGTAGAAACGACCCGTCGTTTATTACAAACTGCTCCTGATACCAAAGTTTTAGCGGTAAGTGGTTTAGCTGAGGAACCCTACCCGTCTCTGTTACTCAAAGCAGGCGCACGGGGTTATATCACCAAAGGTGCACCCATTACAGAAATGGTCCGTGCAATCAAAAAAGTCATGCAAGGTGGAAAATA
This sequence comes from Acinetobacter sp. Ag2, assembly GCF_001005515.1. Lineage (NCBI taxonomy): Bacteria > Pseudomonadati > Pseudomonadota > Gammaproteobacteria > Moraxellales > Moraxellaceae > Acinetobacter > Acinetobacter sp. Ag2. The sequence goes on along the minus strand of NZ_LBNA01000034.1, from coordinate 21,694 downwards.
CTTTAGCGCAGATATTGCAGAGCAACTTGCCAGCTCATATTTATCAGATACCCAAACTTCACCCTTCGACGCACTTTCAGAACGAGAAATGCAAGTTGCGATGATGGTGGTGAATTGTGTCAGCGCTCAAGAAATTTCAGACAAACTCTTTGTGAGTGTAAAAACGGTCAATACTTATCGTTACCGTATCTTTGAAAAACTGGGTCTCGATAGTGATGTCAAACTTACTCATCTAGCCATACGTTATGGTCTGATTAAGCCATAAATCTTATAAAACAATGATCTACCTTTGAGTGTGAGTATGTCGTCTACGGTATCTGTGCCTATTTATCAAACAATTTACCGTCTAGGCACACTTTACTCAGGTTATCGACTGATTATTGCCTTTTGTTTAATCATTATTTTTCTGATTACCTTAGAAAATCAGCCTGTTCACTACGAATACCCAAGTTTATATTTTTATTCGATTGCGACCTTTACCATCATTGCAGCATTGCAAATGATGCTGTTGAAATTTTACCCTCATGGCGTTGCACAGCAGTTTATTGGCTTTTTTATTGTTGATATTCCATTCCTGAGTATCTTGGTATTTGCGCTGAATGGTCCAAATTTAGCCATCAGTATTTTATTTGTGATTGCAGTCTTTACTGCAAATTTTTTATTGAGTAAAAACAAAGCATTATTTATTACCTTAGTGTCTGTCATTGCCATTATCTATCAGCAATTTCTGGGCAGTTATTTTGATTTTTCTAATTTAAATAATATTAGTAATAGTGCCTTATTGGCTTTCTTGTTTTTTATGGTGTACGGAATCGGGCAAATTGCAATCAACCGTTTTCAGGTTCTTGAGTCCTTAAATACGTACCAATCTTTAGAGCTTTTTAAGCTACAAAATATCAACCGCTATATTTTAGAACAAATCGAAGTCGGTTATTTGGTACTCGATGAAAAATGTAAAATTATTGTCAGTAATCCTGCCGCATGTTCACTATTAGGAATATCACCCCTGTATGCACATGAACAATATCATTTATCCAATTTCCAGCCTGATCTCTATGAAATTCTAAAAGATGCGATGTTTCGAGATGGTGAGCGTTTTCAATTTGAATCACAGCAATCCTCATTTACCGTTGATATTCGGGTACAAAAACTGATTGTTCCACATCAGGCGCTCACCCTTCTTGTACTTGAAGATGCACAAAAAATAAATCAAAAGGTACAACAGCTTAAACTTGCAGCATTGGGACAATTATCAGCAAGTATTGCTCATGAAATTCGTAATCCACTCGCTGCCATTGCGCAGGCAAATGATCTTTTTCTGATGAGTGATGAACAGCAGCAAGCATTACTCCATCAAATGATTACCAAGCAGACTGTCCGTATTAACAGTATTATCAAAGATACTTTAGATATGGCAAAAAACAAAAAAACCCATGCCAGTCAAATCGACTTACCACTATTTTTAGAAGATTTATTGTTACACGATTTAAGTGATGCTCAAGCTAAAATCCAAACTGAAATTGAAGCAGATCTTGTGATTTATTTTGATGATTCTCAATTAAGGCAAGTACTTGTCAATCTATTACGTAATGCATTACGCCATAATGATCAAAATGCGGAATACGTTTTGGTCAAGGCGTTTAAAAATGACGCACATATTTGTATAGATGTGATTGATTATGGGAAAGGCGTCACAAAACAAGATCTTTCACAATTATTTCAGCCATTTTTTAGTACCGAAATCAATGGAACTGGTTTAGGATTGTACCTATCGCAAACTATATGCGAAGCAAATCAAGCGAAATTAATTTACGTTGAGCAAAAACAACAAGGGGCATGCTTTCGTATCGAATGCCCACGCATGGATTAGATTAGGTTTTTGGGGATATGACTACACGACAACCATTGGTGTTACTTGTAGATGATGAACAAGATTTATGTATGTTGATGCAAATGAGCCTATCGCGAATGGGCATCAAAACACATATGGCACATCATTTACAGCAAGCCAAATATTTTTTTAGTGAATATAAATATGATGCCTGTATTACAGATTTAAACTTGCCTGATGGGAGTGGTTTAGATTTAGTCAAACATGTATCGCAACATTATCCAAAAACGCCAATCGCTGTACTCACAGCATATGGCAATATGGAAATCGCAATTGCATCACTTAAAGCTGGGGCTTTTGATTTCGTTAGCAAACCAATCAATCAACTACATTTACAGCAACTTTTACAAAAAGCTTTACATGTTCCTCAGTTGAGTGAAACTGTAACTAAAGCCCCACTCGAAGAGTCCATGCTCATTGGTGACTCGCAAATCATTCGTAAATTAAGAGAATCGATTAAAAAAATTGCCCGTTCACAAGCACCTGTTTTTATTACTGGGGAGTCTGGTACAGGGAAAGAAGTGGTTGCGAATCTTATTCATTTACTCAGTAACCGCAGTGATAGTCCATTTATTGCAATCAACTGCGGGGCTATCTCTGAAGAACTGATGGAAAGTGAGCTTTTCGGACATAAGAAAGGCTGTTTCTCTGGCGCAACGCAAGATAAACAAGGCTTGGTTCAGGCTGCCAATGGAGGCACATTGTTCTTGGATGAAGTCGCAGAACTGTCTTTAGCCATGCAGGCTAAACTTTTACGTGCTGTTCAGGAAAAGAAAATCCGTCCTTTGGGTAGCGATACTGAAATAGAAGTTGATTTTCGAATCATCAGTGCAACGCATCAAAATATCGAAGTTCTGGTTGAACAAGGGAAGTTCCGCCATGACTTGTTTTTTAGAATTCATGTTATGGATATTACACTCCCGCCATTACGTGATCGCGAACGTGACATCTTGATTTTAGCCAATCATTTTATTCAACAAATTTGTACTGAATGGCGAATTCCGAGCAAATCATTCACAGATGCAGCTAAAGCATTTCTTTTACAGCAACATTATTCTGGTAATGTTCGTGAACTGCGCAATATTATTGAAAAAGCCATCACGATGTGTGATGAGGATTCTATCGATATTCAACAACTCCAACCTGCGCCACAACGTAGCAGTATTAACAAAATTGAATCCTTTGAATCTGTTCCGACCAACCATACGGCGATTGAACTTCCAAACAAAGCACCGAATATTCCGAAAGAAGGCTTGGAACAATATTTGGAAAATGTTGAAAAAGAAGTCTTGTTATCTGCATTAAATCAAACCCATTGGAATCGGACCTTAGCTGCGAAAAAACTCGGCATGACCTTTCGATCTTTACGTTATCGTTTGAAAAAGTTTGGGCTAGATACTGATGATGAATAGAATCTGCTGATATTGATCTCGAACGATAATAAATTTTGTTCATAATCAAAAAAAGCTGAGCATCAAATACTCAGCTTTTTTATGTCATTCACATTCGATCAGCGATGTTTTAATAATTGGTCTGCAACATTATTTAAATAAGTTTCTTCTTTTTGATCCAATGCCCAAGGATATTCCCAATTCGGACGAATCCCCTGCCCATCAATCATATTGCCATTCGGGGTATAATAATGCGAAACAGTCATCTGTAAAGCTGCACCATTTGGCAACGGAAATAGCTTCTGTACCACACCTTTGCCATAGCTTTTCTCACCTGCCACCCATGCACGTTGATGTTCTTTCATGGCAGCAGTAAATACTTCAGCTGCTGAAGCAGAACGACCATTAATCAAAATACCCAATTTAATATTTGAAAATTCATCACCGGGTAGAGCTTGAAACTGTTGATTTCCTTCGGAACGACTTTTGGTTGAAACAATAATTCCCTGATTTAAAAATAAATCGGCTGTTTCAACCGCCGCAGAAAGTAAGCCACCCGGATTATTACGCAGGTCGAATAAAACTGCCTTGGTTTTTTGAGTGCTATATTCTTCAATTAATCGTTTAATTTCGTTCGCAGTATCTTGTTGAAAAACTTTAACTTTAAGCACCAAAACCTGATTATGCAACATCACAGGTTCAATATCAGCAACATCAAGCTTACGATTTCTGACTACTGTGATTGCAGGGCTTTTCTCATTCAGTTGTAATTGAAAGGTAGAGCCGATCGAACCATGCAACAAATCTTCGACTTGTTCAGCATTTAAATTTTTCAACTCTTGATTTTCAATTTTAAAAATGGTGAATCCATTTTTTAAACCTAATTTAAATGAATCAGCATTGTCTCGTAGATTCTGAATTTTCCACTGATGAATATGGCTATCAAAGCCCAATTCAAAGTCTGCTGTTGCAAGATCACTCTCGGTATATTGCATCAGTTGTTTATATTCTTCAGGGCTTAAATAACGCGAATAACGATCTAAGCCACCGACCAAGCCTTTAATAGCTTGCAGGAACAGTACATCATCCGGCTTTTCTTGAACATAGTTGTCTTTGACAATGCCATAGATCTGAACAAATTGTTCAATTGATTCAATTGGCACTTCTGCAATACTTTCTTCAACATCACCATCAAAATCAAGTGCGGCAGCATTTTCTACTGCCCAAACGGAATGGCTTCCACAAGTTAATAATCCTGTTAATACAACAATATACTTCCAAGCTTGAACCATTCCCGCACCTAAATTTGAATAATGATATTTAGACTTTTAATGTAATTAAATTGCGACCTTGCATTTCTTTCGGTACAGGAAGCTGCATTAAAGTTAAGATTGTTGGAGCGACATCTGCAAGCACGCCATCTTCTGCAATTGTTGCTGAAGTCGGACCAACATAAATAAATGGTACAAGTTCTGTGGTATGTTGAGTATGCACCTGACCACTTACATAGTCTTGCATTTGCTCAACATTACCATGATCGGCAGTAATCAACATATGTCCATGTTTTGCCATAACAGCGTCATATAAACGCCCCAAACTTACATCAACTGCTTCAACTGCTTTGACTGCCGCATCAAATACACCTGTATGCCCGACCATATCACCATTTGCATAGTTCACGACCAGAAGATCAAACTCACCTGAGTTAATCGCCTCGACAAGTTTGTCAGTGACTTCAGGTGCGCTCATCTCAGGTTGTAAATCATAAGTCGCGACTTTAGGTGACGGGATTAAAATGCGCTTTTCCCCAGGGTATTCATCTTCACGTCCACCACTAAAGAAGAATGTCACATGGGCATATTTTTCTGTTTCCGCAATACGCAATTGCGTTTTACCTAAAGATGAAAGGTACTCACCAATTGAATTTTTTAATTCTTCTGGCATATAAGCCACAGGCGCATCAATAGTTGCTTGATAGCGAGTCAACATGACAAACTTTGACAGTTGAGGAACCACTTTACGCTCAAATCCAGCAAAATCTTTTTCTACAAAAGCTTTGGTGATTTCACGGGCACGATCCGCTCGGAAGTTCATAAAGACAATGCTATCACCATCTTGAACTTTGACGATGTCGCCAATACGGGTTGCTTTTACAAACTCATCATTTTCATTTGCTGCATAGGCCTGTTCTAAACCTTCAGTTGCTGAATCAACAACACGCAAAGCTTCACCTTCAGTCATTAAGCGATAGGCTTGCTCTACACGGTCCCAGCGATTATCACGATCCATTGCAAAGTAACGACCAATCATTGTCGCAATACGACCTTGTTGAGGGTACTGTGCGAAGACTGCATCCAATTTTTCCAAAGAAGGTTTTGCACTGCGTGGAGGAGTATCACGACCATCCAGAAAGGCATGTAAATAAACTTTTGCACCACGTTTTAAAGCCAGCTCACACATTGCAATAATATGATCTTGATGTGAATGTACACCACCTTCTGACAACAAGCCCATAATATGGACAGCGCCATTTGCCGCTTTGGCTTTTTCTACAGCATCAATCAATACTTCATGTTCAAAAAAAGCACCAGTACGAATGTCTTTGGTAATACGAGTGAAGTCTTGGTATAACACACGACCTGCACCCAAGTTCATATGCCCCACTTCTGAGTTGCCCATTTGCCCATCAGGCAAACCAACGTCTTCACCTGAACCTGAAATTAAACTATGCGGATGCTTTTCTTGCATCATGGTTAGATTTGGCGTCTTGGCTGCTAAAAACGCATTATCTTCGACCGCTTCACGATGACCCACACCATCCATAATCACCAGAACGTGAGGGATTTTGCCAGCAGTTGCATCCGTCATGATTTACACTCTTTTTACTGTTTACAAATTAATCATCATATCTTACCGTTTTTTTACGGTAGACTCTATCCTTAGACAATGGCAATAACTGTTTGCCACGATCTAAAATTCTTATCTCATTCGCTGTAGTTGATTGCTATATACCGATTTCTTATCGAGCCCGATACAATAAGTAGCTCCCTATACCAAACATAAATACGATCGGTAAAAAAACAAACCATGCGGGTGATGGAGCATAAATCAGACTGGCATAACCTAAAAAGTCCTGCACATAATAGAATGCCAAGCCCACAAATAAGGCAATCACCAAACGGAATCCCATAGATTGCTGACGCAATGGTCCAAAAATAAATGAACAAGCAATCAAAACCAGTGCCAGCAAGGCAAAAGGTGAACCTACATTTTTCCAGAATGCCAATAAATAGGTTTTCGGTACTTGACTATATTCATGCATATAATCCATAAAACTTAACAACTGACTTGGTGCTAAATCTTCTGGATCAATCGTCACCATATGGACATACTTAGGTTGTAGCGCAAGAGCTAGATTTTGCTGATTTTGATCAACCACTTGTGCTTGACCATTGGCAAGTAAATTGACTTGGGCCGTCTGTTTTAAATTCCATTGCCCTTCTTTTAAAAATTGACCTTCTTCAGAATTGAGCAAAGATTTCATTCGATAATTTTCATCGAAATCCACCACCTGAACTTGTTTCAACGTGCCTTGTGAATTGGCATAATCAATATAAATAAACCGTTGTCCTTCGCGTGTCCAATAGCCTTTTACTTCACCCAATGCTGCAACGCTACGGTGACTTTTAATGCTTTTGGCTTGCTCATTGGTATAAGGAATCACAAATTCACTCAAAGCAAAAGAAAGAATCACCAAAAGCATTGCAGAACGCATTACCCATCCAACAATGCGCCATAAGCTAATGCCTGCAGCACGCATGACAATTAACTCACTATTTGATGCCATAGAGCCTAAACCCAAAACGGCACCAATCAAAGCTGCAATAGGAAGGATTTCATAGAGATAACGAGGTGCCCCCCACAAAACATACTGCAATGCATTCCACGCTGTATAATTGTCTTTTAAGCTACTGAGCTCACCTAAATAGGTAAATAAAATTTGCAAAATGGAAAGCACAGCTGTTGCGCCTACCATAGCGAGTACTGTGGTCTTGGTCACATGTTTTGCGACAATTCTACGTGCTAACATTATGATTTCACTCGCTGTATTTGCTTCTTAATCTTCGGTGCCAACTTCTGCTTTCTTGAAAATAAAGCAGCGGCAATCGCATAGAACAAGAGTATTGCAGGATATGCCCAAATCCCAACTTCATCTTTACTGATCCTTGTTCTAATCGCCATCAACGCCACAATCAAACTGGCGAAAATCAATAAGGCTGGGAAGAGTTTAAGATAGCGACCTTGACGTGGACTGACTTCACACAAAGCCGTTGCTAACATTAAAGCTACAATCATTGAGAATGGCACAAATAACCGCCATCCCAATTCACTTTGTATGACTGGGTCATCTTTATTCTCAAGTAATTTGCCAAAACCGAGTGCTTCAACCTCATCACTTTCAAACTTTGCTTCTTTATTATTCTCTAAACGTAAACGGTAGGTTTGAAATTCAGTTTGACTATATTTCGGTGTACCTGGATAAATTTCATAGCGTCGCCCCAGAACCAAGTCCACAACACTTGCAGTTTCATTCGCCATTTCCACACGGGTCGCTTCTTTCGCCAAAATCATGACATCAGGCTTACCTTCTTTCTCTGCACGCTGATAAAAGAAAATATCTTTAAGATTTTTTCGATCTTCAGACAGAGAACCAGCATAGATGGTATATGCACCCGATGAAATAAATTCTCTGGGTCGAACTAAATCAAAACCAGTTCGTACAGCTTGGGTAGAAACCAATTGCCCATACTGACGAAGTCCCCAAGGTGAAATCCAGATCATTAACGCACTTTGTACAAGCAAATAAACAATGGTTAATGGAATTAATAATCGAGCAACCTGAATACGACTGATTCCACTCCCATTGAGCACGGCCATTTCATGGTCAACATATAAACGACCAAAAACCAACATCAGCCCAATAAAGAAACCCAAAGGAAGGATTAAGGTCAAGAACTCAGGTAAACGAAATCCAATAATACTCAATAGAATACTTGGGTCTACACGCCCCATTGCAGCACGACCAAATTGCTTAATCAATTGCCCACCCATCATGATGAGTGTCAATAATGCAACCACCACTAAGGAGGTCGAAACGACTTGTTTGACAAGGTAGCGTCGAATAATCAAATTAATCTTCCAAATAAGGGTAGTATCATGACGTAGCGCTAGTTTACCCGAAGTTAAAATTATAAAACTAGATTGAAATTCTACCATTTGAAGTGGTTCAATGGTTTAATGATTTGAAATGTACAACAGGCACAAAGACAACATATGAAACTTACGATTAACACGTCATTTTCAGCGTCTACATCTCGCCAGGCGTTATTTATTCTGGTGGATTCTGAAAACTTACAACAGGTTCAAGAAACATATAAAATCAATGACTTAAACGCATTGATTGATAGCATTCAATATAAAGCAAGCTTAAATGAAACTTTACCACTGATCGGAAAGCTAACTCAAGTTGCGCAATGTACCTTAATTGGTTTAGATAAAGCATCTGATGTCAAAGTTGCAAAATTAGCAAAAATCGCACAAACCATTATCAAAGCGTCACAAAAAAAATTCCAACAAGTCAGTATTGATATTTCTGCGCTCCCTTCAGAGTTGCACTATTTATTTGCATTAAGCCTCACTCAAGCCGCTTATGGTTACGATGAGTATAAATCTAAAAAGAATGAATTCAGCTTAGAAAGTATTGAATTTATTGCGACACAATCAGATTTAAATAGCGAAAAACTGCATTTGATCTCTGCTGTGCAAAAGGGTCAAAACTTTACCCGTGACTTGGGCAATTGCCCACCAAATATTTGCTTTCCAGAATATTTAGCAGAACAAGCCCGTGCTTTAGCCGCTGAATTTCCTGATTTGCTAAAAGTAACTGTACTCGAAGAACAGCAATTGGCTGATTTAGGCATGAACGCTTTTCTCGCTGTCAGCAAAGGTTCTGACCGACCTGGACGTGTGATTACACTCGAATATAAGGCAGATATAGACCAAGCACCAATTGTATTGGTTGGTAAAGGTGTTACTTTTGATACAGGCGGTATTTCACTGAAACCAGGCTTAGGCATGGATGAGATGAAATTTGATATGTGTGGTTCAGCATCGGTATTGGGTACTATCCGTGCCCTATGTGAAGCAAAACTACCGATTCATGTGGTCGGTGCAATTGCTGCCGCTGAAAACATGCCATCAGGTCATGCAACCCGCCCTGGCGATATTGTCACCACCATGAGTGGACAAACTGTTGAAATTTTAAATACTGATGCAGAAGGTCGTTTGGTGCTTTGCGATACGTTAACCTATATCAAGCGTTTCAATCCTGCGCTGGTTATTGATATTGCAACATTAACAGGTGCTTGTGTGGTTGCACTAGGTTCTGTTGTATCGGGCTTATTTACACCTGATGATGAACTCGCAGAAGAAATTACGGCAGCAGGACACGCATCATTTGACCGTGTATGGCGCATGCCAGTTTATGAGGACTATCAAGAGCAACTTGACTCCCCATTTGCGGATATTGCCAATATCGGTGGTCCAAAAGCAGGCGCAGTCACCGCAGCGTGTTTCTTGGAACGCTTTACTCGTGACTACCGTTGGGCGCACTTGGATATTGCAGGTACAGCATGGAACTCTGGCGCAAATAAAGGCGCTACTGGTCGTCCAGTACCATTACTCATGCAATTCATTGCCAATCGTGTAAAAACAAATGGCTAAAATTAGCTTTTACTTGTTTGAAAAAAGCCCTGAACGACAAGTTGAAAGTGCTTGTCGTTTATGTCGTAAAATTCTACGAAATGCAGCTAAAATTTGGCTGCATTGTCCTGATGTGAATATGCAACAACAACTGGATGAATATTTGTGGTCTTTTGATCCCACTAGTTTTTTGGCACATGGTATTGATCAAGTCGATGCACCGATCTGTATTTCATCCAAACTTCCCGAATCATCTGAATGGATTGTGTTTAATTTTAACAGTCAAGCACTTGAACAAGTGACACAATTTAGTCACATTATAGAAATTATCGAAAATGATGAGTCTGCTAAGCAAGTTGGTCGAGAGAAATACAAAGCCTATCGACACATGGGTACTCAGCCTCAAACCTATAAGTTATAAATTTTAAACATTTTCCCAAGGAGATATGCGGTGACATTAAATGTCGGTCAAGATTTTAAAAAGCGTTGGTTAGACACGCCTGAGGCTGTACGCCAAACTTTTGTAGATGACCTCAATCGCATCTGTGATCTTCTCAGCCCAAAAACGGATGTACAACAGTGGTTAAGCAACGACCAACGTGAAATGCAAGTTGCTCAACTCAAAGTAGAACAAGCTTATGCTGACTTAAAAGCTCAATTGATCGAAGAAGCCCGTGTTCGTAAACAATTAGCACTAGAGAAAGCTTTAGCTGAAAAACGTGCACAACAAGATGCTTATAATTTAGAACTACAAAAAGATGAAACTCAGCAATATGAACAACAAACACTAAACTTACAAAATTTACGTCAGCAAATTGATCTTGAAATTTCAATTTATAGTGAAAAATATACCAAGAATCCTGATACACCAGCGATCGACTATGCCAATGGTCAATTTGCTGTTGCAGATGCACAGATCACCTCGGAGCTAGAAAGTGTCCGTCTTCGTCTTGAATTAGAAGCTGAAACATTGATTGAACAAGCGGTAGATGCCTTTCGCAGTAAACTTCAAACAGCAGCAAAAGATGAAATAGAATATATTTTAGCAAATTCCAATTTCTCAGCAGAAAAATAGAAAAGCTTATCTATTTTATATCTAAAGCCTTTTTGACTTGTCACGAAAATGCAATATCTTTGTCACAAAATAGTCATGCTAGATAGCCTTGATAAATGATCTTGTAACAATTAGGGCAAAATAAATGATGTGATAAATACTATTTTTATATGCTATAGCAAAGTATTTATCACCTTAATCAGGATGAATAAAATGGATCTGCTCAAGCAAATTTCGACCCGAATTGCTCAACTGCGTTCAGGAGAAAAATGGACCCTGTCTATACAAGATTTATTCATTAGTCGTGCAGATTTTCAATCACTGTCGGTATTTCTTTGTCGAGAATCAGAGAAAGGCAGTTTTTCACTCAAAAATACTGATCAAACCAAATCACGATTTGGTCATACATCACTCACCATTATCAAAAATTAATGTATGCGGTATTGATAAAAGAAACGTCAAGCCTGAGTCAAAATCAACAGCTCATCCTTAGGACTTTTTAATGAAGCATCACCTAGATGAAGCCCTAAGTTACTTAAGCTTTAGCGGCAAAGTTTGGCAATAAAAGTTTGATATGATTCAACAATAGATTGATTGTATTGATCAAGAGACATTATATTTTATTGCAGGTATTTTTAAGCAGATTCACCATATGTAATGAGAGCACTTTCAAGTTGGTCAAGCTGAATCACATTTAAAAACATTGCTAAGCTGAATTCAAAAAAACGCTCCATAAAGAAAACGCTCAATGACGTTTTCTTTACTTCAAAAATGACAATATCATCCACAAATAATCTTTGAAATTAGCTTAGCTTCAATTCTAAGATGCTCATTTTGATCTGCATCAAGTTCAATTAAATATTTTCCATTGGAATAAAAAATAGTGTCATCTTTTAAAGCGAAGCTCATTACCCCTCGCTTTAATGTCGTCATTTCACCCGTGGGTGACATTTTAACCAACTCCCAAGACTTTGGAATCATGCCAGGGTATTTTTCTCCAGACTTCTGATTACGCTCTAAATTTTGTTGAGCTTTGATCAGATTACCTTCAACAAATAATTCTTCTTCTGACTTTTGTTGAGACTTGGCAGGATTATTCCCTGATGTTGTTTTTAAAGATTCCCCTGTATAACGCTGTGTAAAAAAATCTAACCAGCCCACAATTGCCCGAATAATTTTAAATGGTGCAAAAATAATATCTTTTATTGTGGTCACTGGCGAATGATGACTACCATCACGTGAATAAGGTCTTTTAATAAAATATAAATTTCCTAAACTATCCATTTTAGGTTTAAAGAAATCAAATTTCGGGTCCGAAGCAACCGTTTGTAACTCACCTGTCCCCATATCTAAATGGTAGATTTCCTTTGGACTATAAGCAATTCGATGCTCGCCATAAGCTAGACCACAAGAGTCATAATAAAGTTGCATAGTATCTTGTGGATCAAAACATGGATTTGAGTCCTGACAGTCGCCTTCTGTTAAATACTGTGTCCGATTCGCGTCTAAAGGTAAAATACAAATATGGCGCTCATAACCATTTGAATTGACAGAGAGTGCTAATCGTTTTTTCGCTTCATCATATGCCATGTCCTGAACCACAAAATCATTTTTTCTGAGTATTAAACCCTCTGTTTCTTGCAAGTCATTGAGAGATTTAATATTAATTGATGTTCCTTCTTGTAAGCATGCGGTATAAATCATTTTATGATCCGATGTTAAGACCACATCGGTTGGAAAAATATGATTTAAATCAACTTGATCATCTTGTGAAAAATTTCCCGTAAACTGAGCACCAGTCCCTTTGGTTTTCCACTCTTTACGCTGCTGAATCTCAACTAGATTTTTCTTATATTGGTCAATCGCTTGGCAAGGTACGGTTATACTTTTATTTCCATCCAATAAATATAAATTTTGATTTGATAAATAAAACAATGATGACATAAATATTCCTTTGTTCTACTGATGACGATGTAGTTAACGAGAACGTCACAACAGTATTTTTTCTAATCTTGTTCTTCAGCAATATAGCATAAGATCACAGTCAATCTTATATTTTAGTCTTGGTACACAGCAAATAATTTAAAATCAAATACTTAACAGTTTTTTAAACAAATTAGCTATATGTTGCAAGTTTTCTTGAATGGTATAAGTTCTAATCACGAGTAACGACAAAAGCTAAGGGAAAGTAAATTATTTTATGTTTGAATGATGTCGTAATGGTGAAATACATTAATTTCCCATTACGACCACAAGTTAAACAACAACTTTTGTTCCTTAAGGTTGCTTCAAATAAGGCCACGCTGCTTTGAGATAAATAAACATCGACCATAACGTCAAAATGACTGCTGTATACAGTAATGCATAAGCTAACATTTCAAGAGGTTGCCAATTTAACAGAAATACCGTGATCGCAATCATTTGAAATGCTGTTTTATATTTACCTACAGTCGATACCGCAACATTGGTACGTGCACCTAATTCAGCCATCCACTCACGCAATGCTGAAACAGTAATTTCTCGGGAAATAATTACAATTGCGGCAAACGCCATTGCGATCGTAGGTTGCCATTGCACCAATACAATTAAAGCTGCTGCAACCATCAATTTATCTGCAACGGGATCTAAAAAACGCCCAAATGCTGAGGTTTGGTTCAAGGTTCGAGCCAAATAGCCATCAAACCAGTCCGTCACAGCAGCAATCACAAAAATTGCAGTTAAAATAATATGTCGTGTCATGCCACCAGTATGCCCACCTACTCCAATTGCAGGTGGCCAATAGGCGATGATTAAAAAAACTGGAATTAACGCAATCCGAGCAAGCGTCAAGATATTTGGAATATTCAGGATACGACCTGTAGTCATAGACACCGCCAGTGAGTCCCCTATTTACCCAATTTAATGGTAAATAATCATGTAGAGTAAAGCTCTATTTCATTCATACTTTATACGATTCACATAAAACTGTCGACTAGGCAAATACAGTAACTGTCTGTCTTGCAATCGCAATGAGGCGATTTTGCTCGTCCCATAAGTAGGCATGCTCTGTTGCATAGCCATGTTCAGCAAAGTCTGTGATCACTTGATATTTAAACCAATCATTCAACTGATTGTTAAGTGGATGAACCAAGGTGACATGCCAAGTGAGTGAACTGGCAGGCGCGGGCATTTTAAACATCGGCAAGACTCCCGGTGGCCAAACATCCATCAGCGTCAATAGATCTGCAATATGCATTTCACGATTACTGTGTAGATCAGGGTCAAAACGACAACGCCCAGCAAAATCAGGTTGCTTACTGCCTGTCATGGGATAATTACCCTCGGTCCATCCCAATTGAAAATTCTTTACACATTCAGGAAAAGGTAAATACTTCGGCACAATACTCATTTGATCAAGTGATGGAAAATCAGGCACTTGTGGCTCTCTTGCGGCCTGAATTTTTGAATCGCGCTGACTTCCAAAACTGGCAATAAGAATACTTTGCACAGCTTCATTTTGCCAAAGTCGAACCTCAATTGTTGTCACAGACTTGCCTTGACGAAGAATTTCAGCAGTTAATTTAACCTGTGCTTCTTCAACTGGACCCACAAATGTAATGCTACAGCTAAGCAGCTTTTTCCCAGTATCAGCAATGGTGGTGATGGCTTTATGAATCAACATACCAGCGACAAGACCGCCAAAAATTGTACGTCCTTGTAACCATCCTTGAGGAATATCAATCCATTGCTTTTGCTCAATCTGCTGAAACAGCGATTCTAATGACATGATCTGTCCAATTTTATGACCTTTGCTGTACTGTTCCATATTTAAAGCAAGATGAAAATGATCAATGACTCATGCGTCAATGGTCGTTTTGGCAAATGTACCTTATCCCTGATAACAATGTATTACGGATAACAGGGGCCGTTTACTCATGCAAAACTTTATAAATCATACGTGCCATGACATCACCAAGACCCGGAACATTTTTTAAATCATGTTCTGAAGCTTTGAGTACACCTTGAATACCACCAAAATGGGTAAGTAAATCACGGCGGCGTTTTGGTCCTAAACCAGGAATTGCTTCAAGCACTGAACCACCTCGACGTTTATCACGCTTAGCGCGATGTTTGGTGATGGCAAAACGATGCGCTTCATCGCGGACTTGTTGAATCAAATGCAGGGCTTTATGGTCTTCTGGGAGTTGTATTTTTGTACCATCGGTAAAATGTAAGGTTTCTAAACCCGGTTTACGCCCCTCACCTTTAGAGACTCCAACCATAAACGCTTCTAAGCCCAACTCTTGCATTACTTCCATCGCCATATGTAACTGACCTTTACCCCCATCGATCAGCAATAAATCGGGCAACATGGCTTTTTTATAACGTCGAGTCAATGCTTGACGCATCGCAGCATAATCATCACCACCTGTAATGTCTTCGATGGAGAATTGTCGATAATCGCGCTTACGTGCCCCACCTGCATCGAACACCACACATGAAGCAATCGTTGCCTCACCCATCGTGTGGGAAATATCAAAACATTCAATACTGTCAATTGGGCGACCACACACTTGCTCAAGCTGATAAAAACGCTCATTTAGCTCTAAATGGTTGGCAAGTTTACCTTTGATGGCATGCTGTACATTCATTTCAGCCAACTCCAGCCATTCAGCACGAGTTTCTCGAACATTGTGTTTAATCTGAATTTTCTTTTCGAATTGTTGATGCAATGCTGCTTCTAATTCTTTCCGATCAGAAACCTCAACATTCACAATCAATTCAGCAGGGACTTCATCTGCCACTTGGAAATAGAAATTGGCAATAAAATCTGCCAACATTTGCCCCAGATCATCACCAAGCATATCTGGAAAATAACTTTTTCCACCCAGCATTTTGCCATTACGCACATGCATGATCTGTACACAGGTCACTCCTGCCTGATAGGCAATTGCCAAGATATCAGCCTCGCCTTTCACTTTATAAATGGCTTGTTGTGCCTGAACATCTCTAAGTAAAGCCATACGATCACGATAAAATACTGCTTTTTCAAATTCCAGATTTTCGGCAGCTTGTTCCATTTTTTGAATCAACTCCTGATTCAACTCTTTGGTATCACCATTGAGAAAGCGAATCGAGTTCTGAACGTCTTCATGGTAGGCCTCTGGGCTAATCAGTCCAACACAAGGTGCAGTACAACGTTTGATTTGATATTGTAGACAAGGGCGTTTGCGCTGTGAAAAATAGCTATTTTCACACTGACGTACATTAAATAATTTCTGTAAAACGAGCAGGGTATCTCGCGCATTATATGCGCTGGGATAAGGTCCAAAAAACTTACCCACTTGGTGTTTCCCTTTACCTCGTCCTGAGGCAATACGCGGGTAAGGCTTATCTGCGGATACAAAGATATAAACATATGACTTATCATCACGCAGCATAATGTTATATGGTGGACGATGCAGCTTGATTAGATTTTGCTCAAGCAACAATGCTTCTGTTTCAGAACGAACCACCAAGGTTTCAATATTATAGATTCGTGCAACCAATGCTTGAGTTTTGGGATGTTCAATGGTTTTGACAAAATAACTTGATACACGATTTTTTAGATTTTTGGCTTTTCCCACATATAACAATTCGCCATCTTTTCCCAGCATTTTATACACACCAGGTAAGGTGGTCATATGGGCTAAAATCTTTTCAATATTTGCACGTGCGTTTTCGTTCACAATAGACTTTTTAACTTTGGACTATAGATGGATGATGTAGTTAGATCATCCATTTTTCAAGTCTCTCAATGATTCTATTTTAAATATTATTAATTTCACTTTTACCTAATAATTCACTTTTTATGAAATTATTTTTCAAAAATAAGATTTTATTTACCAACTAATCATCCGAATAAAATATAGCCCAAGAATCCCATATTCCTAATTTTCTTAATTCAGTAAGGACATCTAGTTTGAACATCGCAGCTTTAAATGCAGTTTCATTCATATAGTCACAAGTTAGTTTATTTGGATCAATTATAAACTTTTCATTTAATCGATGATAAAAACCCCAATAAACCTTACCATCAATATCAAGCTTTATATTTGCTCTTTCAGGTTCATTCATATCTGTTTCAAACTCAATCCAACTTGCCTTGTTCCACTGACCAGACCGTTGAATTTGAGATTCCTCTGAAACATGTCGAATAACCTTCTCAGGATAAAACTCAATATACTCCTGATTTGCTTGAGCTGTTTGTTTTTGCCAACAAACTGATCCTTCAGGAAATACCTCAGACTGACTATATCCTATTCCTATAATCGCTGCGAAAATTTCAGCATTCGGACTTTTTCTAATCACATGCATTGGGTTATTTTGATCAGTTTCAATAGATTTGCCTGAAACATCAATTTTTTTATAATTCCAAGATAAGATTAGCGACTTAGGCGCTAAATAATTAATCATTGTATATTGAAGATTACCCTCATTAAAATTGGCTTGTTCTCCTATTAGAAACTGATAGTTTTCTAATTGAGGAGGCATAATTGTAGAAATGTTTTCCTGAGTGATGATATTTTGCAATACTTCTGTTCTAAAAATAGGTCTATCACTATAGTTAACAAGAAAATTTCTATTCGAATCAAAACTATAAGTCTTGTAATTTGTATAAATTGCAGAGAATATCAACAAAGATGTAAGATCATATTCACCACTAAAAGTATCTATAGCATATATTTTAGAAGGAGGTTGATAACCAGATGAATTATCTGATCCACCACAAGAAGTTAATATCAAGCTAATAATACCGATTACAAACCCTTTTCTCATTGTTAAAAATCCTTTTATTTATTTTTTAGTATTATTAATCAATAATAACATCAACTACAACTAAAATATTAGAAATTAAAATTTTTATCTTTGATTTAATCATTAATATTAGATGCACTAGTCACCTCGCTCATTCGTTCTTCATCATATAATTTTGTTTGTGGATAAGGGCGATCGACATAGATTGGCGGAGCGGAAAAACAGCCTCTAAACAGCCATTGTTTTGGATCAAAACGTTCCTTTTCAAGTGTATACCAGTCTTCACTGGTGTAATCTTTATCAGGATAGTAGTCAGAATTCACTGTATATTGCGCGATTTGATCCTTTTTACAATGTATTGAAGCACGTGCAGAATCTACTTTATATTCACCCTGACCATCTAGAATATAAACAGGTGAAATATCTTGATCTTGTGAAAGTTCAATTAAAAACTCATAATCTGAGTCAACCTTAATCGCCTTAGCCCAAACATCAGCAATATAAACCGGCTGTTGAAAACGTGCTTGCTCAAGCCCTGAAAGCGTTAAATAACGATAACGACCACCATCGTCATGCGCATTATATGCATTGATTAATGTTCCTTGAGGAAATACAAAACCATCATAAACATAATCCACTGGCAATATAAAACGTTTACGTTTTTCTTTATTTTCCATCGATACATTGACCTCATCACTTACTCGTTCTGACAGAAAAAACAGATAGATATTCCAGATATTGAAAACCGCAAAGAATACTAAAAAACATTTTACTTTCAGTGACAAAAAATGCTGATTTGGAACCTTATTGATAAATTTTTGAATGAAATAGTTCAGTCCCAAGACAACCAAGATGATGCATGAAATCCATCCTAATATTGGGCAGATAAATAATAAAAAGAATTGTAGAAAGCTAAAAGTACCAATGGGGATCATTATTGTTCTCGATGGTTCATGTATAACACTTGAGCCAAGTTTTCTGATGACTACACAAGCGTTGATTCAATCACTATTTGATAAGTTGTTGTTTCTCTACAGCCTCAATAAAAGCTTGGTGATTTCTTGGAGAAATCAGAACCTGCTTAATTTCACCATCTTTACTATATTCAATTTTTAACCGATCTAAAGATAAAGCAGGTGATGCAATCGAATGATGAGTAGGTGTGATCTTTTGAATGCTTGCCAATGGAATATGCCATTTTAAAAATAAGCAAGAAATACTCAATGTTCCGTCTTGAATCCTATAGCGAGTATTGAATGCAGGCCACCAAATCACAGCAATCGTGAGAATATAAACTATTGTATGCTCAGGATATTCAACCATTGTTCCTTTGGCATACATCGTAAACAGCAATTGAACCAGTAAACCTGTCATTGCAATTAAGAAACCTAAGACCCACCAATCAATTTTAGTATGAAATTTTTGCATCACGTTCTTTATCATTTGTTTTACAAAATAATATTCTAGCTGAAATATGATCATTGAATCATTTATTTATACAATAAAAAAACGCCCAAAATGGGCGCTTTAAATCAGATTAGCTTTTGAATAAAAGCAATAATCTGCGGCATATAAGGACGAATAAAAATCAGGAAGAAAATACCCAACATCAAGAACCATTTTAAAAAATAGTACAATGAGCGATTGGATTTTTTCAGCGCTTTCGCCTTGATACGAATTTGATAAACATAACCAAAAACTTTATTTAAACCGCCAGTTTGGTCGCCTGCTTCGTTTGGAGAGCTGGCAGCCGTCATAACTTTTTTACCAAACCAATGGTTAAAGCGCTCCATTAACTTGGTTTTTAAAGGACGTTCAACATCAGCAAAGAAAATAATACGATTTTGATCCGTGGTATTTTCGGCATAGTGAATATAAGTTTCATCAAAAACCACACTTTCACCATCACGCCAAGAATAACGTTGACCATCTACGTCAATAAAGCAGCGGTCATCATTCGGCGTAATCAATCCCAAATGATAACGCAAAGAACCTGCATAAGGATCACGATGACGAACAAGACGACTATCAGGTGCAAGTTCAGTAAACATTGCTGCCTTGATGGTCGGCAAAGTTTTCAATAAAGCCGTTGTTTTTGGGCAAAGTTCCGCAGCAGATGGATGGGCAGAATCATACCATTTCAGATAAAAACGCTTCCAACCTGTTTTAAAGAACGAGTTAAAACCCAAGTCATCATATGTACTTGAAGCTTTAATTCCACCTTTAGCATATAAAGCTTGCGCTTCATCGCGAATCATTTCCCAGTTTTCATCCAATACTTTTAAATCTTTAAAATATTGCGTGTCAATATACGGCTGATTCGGCACTTTTGAAAACATATACATGAGAAAGTTAATCGGTGCGAGTATCGTTGAATGATCAAAAAATTGACGATAAAACGAATGTCGTACTTTACCGCGATTTTGGATATACAAAGCAGAAATCACAAAAATCGCCAATATGATCCATTTAATCATATAGCACTCTTTTTTAAAAAATCGGGATGTTCTACAACATTGTGAACATTAGAATTAGGTAGCCTAACTTTTATTATATCAAATCTAAAAATCAAAAAAACTAAAACCAAGTAATCAACTGTTTTTATTATATTTATTTTAAAAAACTCCAATGTACAATAATTTTTATACATTGGAGTTTGGATTTATGTACTTAATTACGCTTACCTATTAATTTAATTCCAATCAATCAATTTCAATGAACTTAAAGTAGAAGCAGCTGTTGAATTATAAACCGTACAACCATTTTTTAATCTTTCAATATTCAATTTTGGTATTCTTTCTTTATCTGTCGTGGTTCTACCTAATAGATTTTCCCACTGTCTAATTTCTTTACCATTGGTCCATTCGATACGACTGTTGTACTCGGCTAAATATGTTTTATTTTGATATTTTACTGCAACAGCATCTTCGTCTCCAATGCCGAGTTCAATTTCATAAATCGTTGTCCAAGGAATCCCTTGCCAATTACCACTTTCGTAGCGATAACTCAAACCTAAAGGTTTGTAATGTTCATTTAAATAATCTACATAGCCAATATTATCTTGATTGAAGTCTTCAAAATCCTGATTAAATTCTTGGTTAGTCTCAAAGCTAAAATAATCTTGGTTATTCTTAGTTGAGATAATTCGATAACAATTGCTGCCTTTTGGAAAGTTTTCTTTACCATATGAAGCTAACAATTTTCGTGCTTCTCCATAATTGTTTTCATTGTCAAAGCCTAAGCTACGGTAACCAGGTAAAACCGTATCAAAAATATTTCTGCCAGAAATATCTACTTTTTCGAGCTTAATATCTGTTTTTACATCACCAATTAATGTTGATGTCCATGATGTGGTCGAATTCAATATGACTTTGTTAGTTGCAATATCTCGTGGTGTGTATAGCTTATTTGCTGTAAGAATATATTCATCCAAACTTGTATTTGATTGAAGGTTCTTAAACTGCTTATTAAAAACTTCGTAATACTCCATCGTTAAATTATCTGAGTCATCATTAAGCTCATAGTCGACAAAATAATATGGTAATACTCCCATTTTTAATTGATTTAATAAGTAGAAAGGCAAAGTCCTTATCATTGTTTAAATTTAGGTGGTTTACCATTAACTGACATATGTGGTCGTTCATGATTATAAAAGTGTTGCCATATCGTTGTATAGTCTTCAACTTCTTCAAGCTCTCGAAATAAATATTGATTCAAACATTCATATCTAACCGTCCTGTTGAAGCGTTCTACATAAGCATTCTGTTGTGGATGACCTGGTTGAGTAAACACATGCTCAATTCCATGTTGAGTACACCA